>JBDHRG010000228.1:0-5696 GCA_039807445.1 Candidatus Competibacteraceae bacterium | reverse complement strand
GGGAACCGGCCAGCCCGAAGGCTGCCCCGCGCGGCCCGCCATAGCGCACATCGCGGGCAACAAAAAAGCGCCCGCGATGGTCATCGATGGCGCTGTCGCGCCTTTGCTTTCCCGGGTTTCCACGCCCGACCCCGGCCTTTTCCGCCGGGGCGCGGCCAGTCTGCCGCAGCTCGCCGGCCAGGCGAAATCGCGAATCTCTATCGAGGGCGTCGGCATGATAGTCGACTGTCGAGGCCGAATCGGGCACCGTCGCCCGAACTGTGCGTCGCGCCGGCGCCTGGTCGCGCAGCCAGGCTCGGCTCCTCGAGCACGTGCCATTGGACATGCTCGTGTCCAATTAGACGCTTCGCGGCTAATCGTGGCCAGTTGCGCGCCGGCTCGCACTCAGCGCCGCGGCGGCAGTGCCGGGCGCGATGAACCTCGGGTGAACGTCGTGCTCGCCAAGTTCACGTCCGCAACCCGCGTCGTTGCTGGGCGCGTGAACGTTGTGAACTTCGTGAACGTTGATTCGCGATTTCGGGCTCCCGGCGCAAGGGGTATATGCCCCGGCCGACGACGTACATGCGGGCTGTCTAGCCGCCGTAGCCAGAATAGCCAGCACGGGGGTTTCAGACTCGCGTTCGGCAGGTGATCAGCCCGCCGCCGGGAAGAACGCCTTCAGCAGCAGCGCCACGACGCCGCCGAGCACCACGCCGATCATGCGACGCGCTTGCTCTGCTGCGCCTCCCAGCCAATGCACGCCAGCCAGATGTATTTCGGGATCGGCTTCGCGCCGCTGCGGTAGTACGCCACCATGCGCCGGCTCATGCCGAGCGCCTCGGCGGCGGTGTCGAGCGTCAGGCCGTTGCGGTGCATCCAGCTCCACAGCCGTTCATGCGAAATGCCGCCGGCCTGCTCCACCGCCTCGGCGTGCAGATTGTCGGCGGCCAGCGTCAGCTCGTCATCGTCGCCGAAGGTCACATCCCAGCCCCATTCGCCCAGCGCTGCCCGCGCCACCACGGCGGGATCGGCGAGTGGCGCCAGCACGCCGGACGCCAGGCGGCCCACATCCACGCGCAGCAGCTCGCCGGACTCGTAGGTCAGCGCCAGCTCGGTCCCGCCCTGGTAGGCCACGGCACGCAGCCGGAAACGGTTCTTGCTCATCGCTGCAGCTCCTCGAAGCGTTGCGCCAACAGCGCACGGTGTTCGGCCGCCCACGCCAGCGCATCGCGGATCGCCCGCGTGTCCTTCGGCCCGCGCAGAATCTCGCCGGTCGCAATGGCCACCATCCATTCCGCATTCGCGCTCAGCACATGGAAGTGCGGCGGCATGTGGTCATGCGGGTTGATGTTCAGCTTGCAGGCGGCGAAGCGCTTGATCGTCGGCATCAGGAAAGCATGGTGCAATGGTTGCACGCGAGCAAGACAACCCTCCCGCTAAGGAGGGTTTTGTCAGTTTTGGCGGGGGGGCAACTGGCGCTCATGCAGAATTTCGCGGGCTCGCGCTCGGCGTCGAGCACCAGCGCCGCCAGGGTGGCAGCAGTGGGGGTTCAGGACGCGCCTCGTGTCGGCAGCGCGACGACATTCGAGGCGGGGGGCGTGTCGGTGACGATCTCGTGCAGGTGTCGCGCCCAGGCGTCCAGCGCCTTGCGCTTCTCGCGATCGTAGCTGTGCTGGTTGTACGTGGCGGTG
Organism: Candidatus Competibacteraceae bacterium; assembly: GCA_039807445.1. GTDB lineage: Bacteria > Pseudomonadota > Gammaproteobacteria > Competibacterales > Competibacteraceae > JBDHRG01. The sequence continues at coordinate 4,026 of JBDHRG010000228.1, read as the reverse complement.
ATGCGGTCCTGCGCGTGTCCCACGACACGCTCGGCGATCTCGTGCGGGATGCCGAGCGCCGCCAGCCCGGTGCGGCAGGTACGGCGCAGGTCGTGCGGGGTCCATGCCTCGGTGCCGAACAGCCCCAGGTTGCGCAGCACGGCGCGGCTCAGGCTGTGACGGTCCATCGGGCGATCCGTGTCCGGCTGGCCGGGGCGATGATGTGGCGACGGGAAGGCGTAGGCCGAAGCGCCGGCCAGGATGCGCGCCCGATCGAGCAATTCGAGCGCGAGCGGCGACAGTGGCACGCGATGCGCACGGCTGTTCTTCGCACGGGCGGCAGGGATCGTCCACACGTCGCCGTCGATCTCGCTCCACCCCAGCCCGACCACCTCGCCCGGGCGCTGGCCGGTGGCAAGGATCAGCTTCAGCGCCAGCGCGGTGCCGGGGTGCATGCTGCTGGTAGCGAGGACGGTCCAGATGGCGCGCACTTCCTCATCGCGCAACGCGCGATCCCGCGGCTCGCTCGTCGTGCGCTTGATGCCGGCCAGGGGATTCACGTCGAGGATGCCGGCCTCGCAGGCGTAGTTCATGCAGCGCACAAGGATCGTGGTCAGCTTGTCAGCCGTGGCGGGCGATCCGGCATCGCGGATGTCGTTCAGCAGCACCGCCACGTCGCGTCGGGTGATCTCGGCGACCTTGCGCTTGCCGAGCGCCGGCAGGACGTTGCGCTCGATCAGTCGCTTCATGTCCGCGCCGGTGCGCTTCGTGGACAGTTCGCGCGCGTCGTACTCGGCGAACAGTTGCGCGAAGGTTGGAGCGCGCTTCTCCTCGAGCGCGGCGCGCTCGGCGGCGTTCTTCTCGGCCTCGCGCTGCGCCTTCGGGTCGATCCCGTCGCGCAGCAGGGCGCGCGCTTCGTCATACCGGGCGTTCGCGTCCGCCAGCGTCAGGCGCCCGTCGCGGCCATCGCGGTCGAACAGGCCGAGACTGATCCGCCGCCGCTGTCCGTTGTGGACGTAGGTCATGCGGAATTGCAGCTCGCCGGATGCGAGCTTGAAGACGCTGAAACCGCGTTGTCCGGGTGCTGCCACTTCCTTGCCGGCCAGCAGTTCGGCCTTCTGCTTCAGCAGCTCGGCGACGCTGAATCCCTCGCGCTTCTTCGCCATGTCGTGACCCCTTCTGCGTTGCCACACGCACTGCCACATGCTGTTCGTGTGGCAGTGCGTGTGGCAGTTGGTGATGCGGCTGTCCTGGGACTTCTATGGACGGTATGAGACGAACGTTATAGAAAAAACAGTATGTTGTGGAGTGCTGCGACGATTCGTTGGTGTCTCAAGAAGTCTCATAAAGTTCATTATCCCTTCCTTCACACGGAAGGGGTCGCTGGTTCGATCCCAGCATCGCCCACCATGCAAAGCCAGAAAGGCCACGGGTCACCTGCCCGTGGCCTTTCTGCTTTTTTCGGCCGAATAACCCGTGGTCGCGCGGCTGATCCCCTGCATGCGAGACGCCGCTGTTCGCCGTCTGCCGGACCGAGGCGATGGTGCTGCGAACTGGCGCGAGTGCGGCCAAGGCGCTAAGCTCGCGCCGCCCATCCACCCCGGAGAACCCGTCGCATGAAGAAGCCAGGCAAGCCCAGCTGGGTGCTGAGGGAAGTCGCCCAGCCCAAGTACCGGCAAAGGATCGTCGACAGCGCCAAGGCTTATCGGCGCAAGGCGAAGAACGAAAAGTCCCGCTTGCGGGACTTTTCGTTCTTCGGGCCTGCCTCGGCTTCACCCCCGCGTCGCGAGCACACGCTCGACGGTGTCGACGATCGCCTGCGTCTGCGCGTCGACCTCGAGGTTGATGCGATCGCCGACGCGCTTGTCGGCGAAAGTGCTGACGCGTAGCGTCTCGGGGATCAGGAACACGTCGAAGGTGTCGCCGGCGACCGAGCCCACGGTCAGGCTGCAGCCGTTCAGTGCGATGTAGCCCTTGGGCAGGATGTACTTGATCAAGGCCGCGGGTGCGCGGAATACCAGGCGGTGGTTGTTCTCCGGGGTTTCGATCGCGACGATCTCGACGCTCGCATGCACGTGCCCCGACAGCGGATGTCCGCCGATCTCGTCGCCGAAGCGCGCCGCACGCTCGACGTTGACCCGATCGCCTTCGCGCAGCGCGCCGAGCGTGGTCACGCGCAGCGTCTCGATCATCACGTCGAAGTCGACGTGGCCGCCCTCGATGGCGGCGACGGTCAGGCAGGTGCCGTCGACCGCGACGCTGGCGCCGATCGCCAGCCCGGCGCGCATCGCTTCGGGCAGCGCCAGCGTCAGCGTCGCCAGCTGCGGCTTGTCGATCCGGGCGACGACGGGCACGGCGGCCTGGACGATGCCGGTGAACATGGTGCGGCTCCTGGGAACAGGTGGGAGCGGCCGATCTTAAACCGGCGCGAGCGGGCGGGGCGATGCGACGATCGCCGCGACGACCCGCCCGCACGCTTCGCGCGGGCGCCGGCTCAGGCGAAGGCGCCGATCAGGCCGTGCGTGGCGAGCGCCAGCAGCATCAGCGCGACGAAGAACCAGGGCATCACGGCCTGTGGGGGTGGGATGGCATGGTGTTCGACCATAGCGGCGTCGCGGGGGCTTGTCGAGCCCGGTGCGGGATGCAAGTCTTGTTGCCTATCGGAAACAGGTACAGAACGACGAGGAGAGGCCCATGCGTTTGATCGATGCTCCCGCGATCGCTGCGGCGCTGGACTGGCCCGCGCTGATCGAGGCGCTGCAGCAAGCCTTCGCGCGCGGCGCCGAAGTGCCGGTACGCCACCACCATCGCGTCGAGGTGCCGGGCGAGCCCGACGCGACGCTGCTGCTGATGCCGGCGTGGACTCCGGGCGAGTACATCGGCGTCAAGCTGGTCGGCGTGTTCCCCGGCAACGCCGAGCGCGGCTTGCCGGCGGTCGCCGGGCAATACCTGCTGCTCGACGGTCGCACCGGTGCGACGCTGGCGCTGCTCGACGGCGCCGAGCTGACCGCGCGCCGCACCGCGGCCGCTTCTGCGCTGGCGGCGCGCTTCCTGGCGCGGCCGGATGCGCGTCGCCTGCTGCTGGTGTCGACCGGGCGGCTCAGCGAAGGCCTGGCGTGCGCGCACGCCAGCGTGCGGCGCTACCAGCGCATCGGCGTATGGGGGCGCCACCCGGACAAGGCCGAGGCGGTCGCGGCGCGGCTGCGCGAAGCGCACGGCTTGCCGGCCGCCGCCGTCATCGATCTCGAAGCCGAAGCGCGCGCCGCCGACGTGATTTCGTGCGCGACGCTGTCGCGCGAGCCGCTGATCCGCGGCGGCTGGCTCGCGCCCGGCGCGCACCTCGACCTGGTCGGCGGCTTCACCCCCGAGATGCGTGAAGCCGACGACGAGGCCGTGCGCCGCGCCGCGGTGTTCGTCGACACGCGTGCCGGCGCGGCGAAGGAGGCCGGCGACATCGTCCAGCCGCTCGCCGCCGGCGTGCTCGCGGCCGAAGACATCCGCGCCGAACTCGCCGAGCTGTGCCGCGGCGCGCACCCGGGGCGCAGCAGCGATGCGCAGATCACGCTGTTCAAGTCGGTCGGCACCGCGCTCGAAGACCTGGCCGCGGCCGCGCTCGCCTGGCAGCGACTGTAAACATTGCTTGCAGGTCCTGCGCGGTGTGCTTGACAGCGGCTGCGCCGGACGGTCATATCCGTACGCGACAGACCCAAGACAAGCCGGCCGCGGATCTCTGCGGGCCGGCAGCCGGCCCGGCGAAGCACCGGGCTGGCGCGACGCGCGACCCCCCCCGCCGTCCAACCCTGAAGTGAGGAAAATCGATGATCAAGCGCACCCTTCCGCGTCTCCTGCCCGTGGCCGCGGTCCTGGCCGGCGTGCTCGGCTTCGGCTCGGCCGCGCTCGCCGCCGACACCATCAGGCTCGGCATCGCCGGGCCGATGACCGGCGGCAACGCCGCCTACGGCGAGCAGTACTGGCGCGGTGCGACCGCCGCCGCCGAGGCGATCAACGCTGCCGGCGGCATCGGCGGCAAGCCGCTCGAGCTGGTCA
>JBDHRG010000227.1:0-5703 GCA_039807445.1 Candidatus Competibacteraceae bacterium | reverse complement strand
CGCCGAGATCGACCTCGTCGCGCTCGGCGTCGAGCGCACCGAGGGTGTACTGCTGCAGTTCGAAGTTCTGTTTCATCTTCACGCCAGTGTCTGGGTCGCTCGGCTGGACCGAACCGCTGAGTGGTTGCCCGGTGTGGCCCGCACGATCGGACTCGTCCGGAGACATCGCGATCAACGCGTGACGCGCGTGGTCTGCGTCGTGCGCTGCCCCTCGAACAGCGGGAAGTTGGTCGCGGTCGAGGCGCTGAGCGTCTGCGCGGTCGGCAGGATCTGCGAGATCACGCGGTTCCAGCGCGTCACCGGCGCGGTGTCGACGTAGACCACGTCGCGCGGACGCAGCGGGAAGCGGTCGGCGAGCAGCAGCGCATCGGGGCTGGCGGCGTCGAGGTGGAAGATCTGCGGCTTGGCCAGGGCGTCGCTGCGCCCGCCGCGGATCACGAACACCTTGCCCGGGCTGGAAGAGACGGGGTCGACACCACCGGCGTCGCCGAGCGCTTCGGCCAGCGTCAGCCGGCCCTTGTTGAGGCGCAGCGAACGCTGGGTGCCGACCTCGCCGAGCACGAAGACCTTGTTCAGCTCGTTGTCCCAGACGTTGAGCACGTCACCGTCCATCAGCAGCACGTTCTGGCGCTCGTCGCCGCGCTCGTAGATGCCCTGCACGTCGACCTGGTAGACCTTGCTGCCGCGCGACAGCGTCACCAGACGCTGATCGGCGGCCTCGGTGACGCCGCCGGCACGGTTGATGGCCTCGGTGACGGTCAGCGGCACGTCGTTGATCGACTGGATGCCGGGGTTCTTGACTTCGCCGACCACGTACGCCTTCTGGCTGCGGTAGGCGGCGACGCGCACGTCGAGCTGCGGCGCCTCGATGTACCTGGCGATGCGCCGCGTCAGCGTGTCGCGCAGCTCTTCGGTGGTCAGCCCGGCGGCCTTCACGACGCCGACGTAGGGGTAGAAGATCGTGCCGTCCTCGTTGATCACGGTGCCGGCCTGATCGGCCGCGCGGAACTCGCCGGCAGGGATGGTCAGCTCGGGATGATCCCAGACGGTGATCGACAGGATGTCGCGCGCACCGAGACGGTAGCGGCGGTAAGGCTCCTGCGGCGCCGGCGGCAACTGGTAGCTCGCCTGCCTGGCCTGCTCGAGCTGATCGCGCACCACCTCGGCGGTGATACGGGTGATGTCGGCCTTGGCGGTGATCGGCTGGCCGTTGTCGTCGACCGGCACCTCGACCTCGGAACCGCCCAGGGTCGACATGTACATGCCGGGGCCGATGGTCTGGCAAGCGCCCAGCGCCATGGCGACCAGTGCCAGTGCAAGGGGAGTCAGCGTGTTTCGCATGGTGCGGCTCATCCTCTGAGTTTGGGCAACCAGCCCTGCAGGCCTTCGCGCAGCAGGACCAGGGTTTGCTCGAACGCCTCTCGCGGGCGCTGGTAAGGGTCCGGCACCTCGAAGCCGGCCCATTCGCCCCAGCGGTAGATCTTGCCGCGGGCGCTGGGGTCGATCGCCTCGACTGCCTTCTTGTGGCCGGCTTCCATCACCAGGATCAGGTCGGCCGCGCGGCTCAGCGCCGGGGTCAGCTGGCGGGCGCGATGCGCCGACAGATCCAGTCCCTGTTCCTGAAGCACTTCCCGTGCCAATGGGTCGGCGGGCTGGGCGACGAGCGCCGAAATGCCGGCCGAGCCGACCTCGATCCCCTGCGGGGCCAGCACCTGGCGCAGCAGCGCCGCGGCCATCGGGCTGCGGCAGATGTTGCCGACGCAGACCACCAAGATGTTGCCGAACATGGTTTTTTCCTGGTCAGTGGACTGTGCGCCACCCGCCGATGCCTGCGGCACCGGACGCCGCGACGGAGCGCACTGTCGGCGCGAATCCTGGCGTCGCCTCCGGGACGCCGCTGCGGTCCGCCGCTGCGGTTCTGTCAGCTTTCTTTACACGCATTGCTGCAAGCCTTTCATTTTCGTGGTGTTTCAGCTTCCGCCCGGGCGGAGTTTAACCGTTGTGCCCGATTCACGTCAGCCGCCGATCAGCCCCCGCAGCTCCGCCACGCGCGCCGCCAGCAGTTCGGCGTCGCCGCGCGTCTCGACGTTCAGCCGCAGCAGCGGCTCGGTGTTCGAGGCGCGCAGGTTGAAGCGCCAGTCGCCGAACGCGAGGCTTGCGCCGTCGGTACGGTCGATCGCCGGGGCCTGCGGCGCGTAGTGCGCCAGGATCGCCTCGATCACCGCGCCGCTGTCGGCCACCTCGAAGTTGATCTCGCCGCTGCACGGGAAGGCGCGCAGGCGCTCGTCGAGCAGCGCCGAGAGCGGCTGCGCGCCGCGGCTGATGCGCTCGGCCACCAGCAGCCACGGGATCATCCCCGAGTCGCAGTAGGCGAAGTCGCGGAAGTAGTGGTGCGCGCTCATCTCGCCGCCGTAGAGCGCGTCTTCCAGCCGCATGCGCTCCTTGATGAAGGCGTGCCCGGTCTTGCTCTGCACCGCCACCCCGCCCGCCGCTGCCACCACCGCCTCGGTGTTCCAGCTCAGCCGCGGATCGTGAACGATCTTCGCCCCGGGGTGCGTCTCCAGCAGCTGCGCCGCCAGCAGCCCCACCAGGTAGTAGCCCTCGATGAAGCGCCCGCGCTCGTCGAAGAAGAAGCAGCGGTCGAAGTCGCCGTCCCAGGCCAGCCCCAGGTCGGCACCGTGGGCCAGCACCGCCTCGGCGGTCGTCGCCCGGCTCTCGGGCAGCAGCGGGTTGGGGATGCCGAACGGGAAGCGCCCGTCGGGTTCGTGGCGGACCTTGACGAACTCGAACGGCAGGAACGGCTCGAGCGCATCGATCACCCGCCCGGCGCCGCCGTTGCCGGCATCGGCGACGATCTTCAGCGGCTTCAAAACCGCCGGATCGACGTAGCCGAGCAGGTGCTGCACGTAGGCGCGCTTGTCGGTGTCGGTGCGCACCGTGCCGATGCGGGCCGCGGGGGCGAAGCCGCCGCGCTCGGTCAGCGCGCGGATCGCGTCCAGCCCGGTGTCGCCGCTGATCGGCCGCGCCCCTTCGCGCACCAGCTTCAGGCCGTTGTAGTCGATCGGGTTGTGGCTGGCGGTGACCATGATCCCGCCGCCGGCGCCGCGGTGAAAGGTCTGGAAGTAGACCTCCTCGGTGCCGCACAGGCCGATGTCGATCACGTCCGCCCCGCCCTCGGTCAGCCCGCGCGTCAGCGCTGCCGCAAGCGCCGGACTCGACAGCCGCACGTCGAAGCCCACCACCACCTCGCGCGGCCTCAGCGCTTGCGCGTACGCCCGCCCGATCCGCCAGGCGATGTTCTCGTTGAGTTGGTCCGGCACCCGGCCGCGCACGTCGTAAGCCTTGAAGCAGGTCAATGGCTGCATCGATGTCCTCACTGTGTCGATTCGGTTCCAGTCACACCTCACGGCCATCTCACCCCGCCGGAACCGTCAGTCGCGTCCCGGCCGGCACGCGCAGCTGGTTGTCGGGCAGGGCGTTGCTCGCGCGCAGCTTCGCCACCGGCACGCCGAAGCGGCGGGCGACATCGGCGAGCGATTCGCCGCGGCGCACGACGTAGGTCCGGGTCGCCGGTTTCGGCGCCGGCGGCGCGGGCCGCACGCTCGGCGGCGGCGCGGGCGGCGGCGCGGCGACGTCGGTGCGGCGCGTGCTGAGCAGCTCGATCGGCGGCTTGTCGGCGGCGGACACCGCCGGCGCCGCAGCGCGCGTCGGCAGCGCGTGCGGTGCCGGCTCGGCCGCCGCCCCGGCGATCATCAGGTGGTGCGGCAGGCGGCTGCGGAAGTACTGGCGGATGCCGCCCATCACCGCCCGCGCCAGCCCCCGCTGGTGCGCCGGGTCGGCGAGCTTGCGTTCTTCATCCGGATTCGACAGGAAGGCCGTCTCGACCAGCACCGAGGGGATGTCGGGCGCCTTCAGCACCACGAAGCCGGCGCGCTCGATGTCGCTCTTGTGCACGTTGCCGACCTTGCGCAGCTCGCCGAGGATCCTGCCGGCGAGGAAGAAGCTCGACTCGAGCTGCGCATCGAGCGACAGGTCGAGCAGCACCGAGGCCAGCTTCTCGTCCTTGTCGGCGAGCCTGAGCCCGCCGACGAGGTCGGCGGCATTCTCGCTGTCGGCCAGCCAGCGTGCGGCCTCCGACGAGGCACCGCGGGTCGACAGCACGTACACCGAGGAGCCGCTCGCGCTCGCGCCGTTCGGTGCCGAGTCGGCATGGATCGAAATGAACAGGTCGGCCCTGTGCTTGCGAGCGGCTTCGATGCGCCCGCGCAGCGGCAGAAAGCGGTCGTCGCGGCGCGTCAGCACCGCGCGCATGCCGGGCTCGGCGTCGACCAGCGCCGCCACGCGCCGCGCGATCGCGAGCACGACGTGTTTCTCGTAGGTGCCGTTGGGGCCGATGGCGCCGGTGTCCTTGCCGCCGTGGCCGGGGTCGATCACGACCACGGTCTGGCGTCGCGATGCGCTGGCCTGCGGCCGCGTGGCCTTGAGCACCGGCCTGGCCTCGGCGCGCGGCACCGACACCAGATCGATCGGCGCCGCCGCCGGCGGCACGGCGCGGCTCGTGCCGCGGCGGAACTCGACCACCAGGCGGCTGCCGCGGCCGCCCTGCGCCGGCGCGAAGTAGGTTTCGGCGCGCAGCGGGCCGGCCAGGTCGATCACCACGCGCAAGTCCTTGCCGTCGCGGATGCCGCTGCGCACCGCGCGGATATCGCCGGAGGCCAGGCCGAGGTCGCCGACCGGCGCCGCCGACACGGTATCGGGGAGGTCGAGCACCAGCCGCGGCGGGTGGTCGAGGTAGAAGCTCGCGTGGCGCGGCTGGGCGCTCAGTTCGAGGATCAGCTGTACGCGGTCGCCGCCGTCGGCGAGCCGCGCGCCGCTCAGCTGCACCGCCGCCTGCGCCGCGGTCGCGGCCCAGGCGAGCAGCACGCACAGGGATGCGCGCAACCAGCCTTTCATCAGTCGTGTCCCCCTTGCCCGAGCGCGAAACCGCACCGGGCCCCGGAAAAAGGCCGCGATTGTGCCACGGCCGACGCCGCCACCGCGAACCGCACCGCCCCCTAGCCTATCGCCGCGCGCCGGGAACTTTGCGAACTTTTGTCGACGCCGCAGCGGTGTTCACGCTTGTTCATCCTCCCCCCCCAGCGTCGCCAGCATCGCCTCGCCGCGCGCCGAGGCCGCGCTCAGCCGGCAGCGGCGGCCGTCGGGGCGGTGCTCGAACGCCAGCCGCAGGTCCGGTGGCGGCAGCACGCCTTCGCCGCGCTCGGGCCACTCGATCAGCAGCAGCGCGGCGTCCTCGAGGAAGTCGCGGATGCCGATGTACTCGAGCTCCTCGGCATCGACGAGGCGGTACAGGTCGAAGTGGTAGACCGCACGCCCGCCGAGCCGGTAGGGCTCGACCAGCGCATAGGTGGGGCTCTTGACCGTGCCGGCATGGCCGAGCGCGCGCAACAGCCCGCGCACCAGCGTGGTCTTGCCGGCGCCGAGGTCGCCGCGCAAGTGCACGACGCCGCCGTTGGCGAGCGCCGCCGCGAGCTTCGCGCCGAGCGCCTCGGTGGCTTCGGCGTCGGGAAGGTGGAGTTCGAGCGTCATGGCTTGGCAGCCGGTGGCTTCAAGGCCGTTCAGCCTGAACCGCAGTCGCCGGATTCGCCAACCGTCGCAGGTGCGGCATCAGGTCCAGCGCCAGCAGCCCGCGCTCGCCGCCTTCGC
>JBDHRG010000226.1:0-5716 GCA_039807445.1 Candidatus Competibacteraceae bacterium | reverse complement strand
GCTGGCCGTAACCGTTGTACTGGTCGATGCCGGCGCCGATGACCAGGTCGCCCTTGTCGGACTGGCTGATGTAGCCGTGCACCGCGTTCGACATGATCACGGTGTTGACGCAGGGCTTCAGCGGTTCGGACACCAGCGCCTGCAGCGGATGGCTCTCGATCGGCAGGCGGAAGCCGGCCTTCTCGGCCATCACGCCCGAGTGCCCGGCGGTGACGACGCCGACCTTCTTCGCCTTGATGAAGCCGCGGCTGGTGTCGACGCCGACCACCGTGCCGTTCTCGCGGCGGAAGCCGGTGACTTCGCAGTTCTGGATGATGTCGACGCCGCGGCTGTCGGCGCCGCGGGCGAAGCCCCAGGCCACCGCGTCGTGGCGCGCGACACCGCCGCGGCGCTGGAACGAGGCGCCGAGGATGGGGTAGCGCGCGTTGGGCGAGATGTTGATCAGCGGCTCGAGCGCCTTGACCTGCTGCGGGCTCAGCACTTCGCCGTCGATGCCGTTCAGGCGGTTGGCGTTGACGCGGCGCTCGATGTCGCGCATGTCCTGCAGGTTGTGGCCGAGGTTCATCACCCCGCGCTGGCTGAACATGACATTGTAGTTGAGATCCTGCGACAGCCCTTCCCAGAGCTTCATCGCCTTCTCGTACAGGTGCGCCGACTCGTCCCACAGGTAGTTCGAGCGCACGATCGTGGTGTTGCGCCCGGTGTTGCCGCCGCCGAGCCAGCCCTTCTCGAGCAGCGCGACGTTGGTGATGCCGTGTTCCTTGGCCAGGTAATAGGCCGTCGCCAGACCGTGGCCGCCGCCGCCGACGATGATCACGTCGTACTCGCGCTTGGGCTCGGGGCTGCGCCAGGCGGCCTGCCAGTTCTCGTGGTAGCTCAGCGCGTTGCGCGCGAGGCTGAAGATCGAATATTTCTTCATCGCTCCTGACCCTGCCTGATTCTCGGTGGTCATCCGCCGGCGGCCGGGTGTGCCTTCCGCCGGGATTGGAGAGCAGCGTAGGGCTGCCCCGCCATGCCCGCTTGCGCGTTTCCGACGCCGGTTTTCGCATACACGTCGCGGGACCGCGCGGCGCGCCGGCGCGTGCTCCGACGGCGCCATTACATCGCGTGCGGGCCCGGCAGGCTTGAACGTTCCGGACCATATCGTTGAACGGCAGCGACACGGGCAATGCTACGATGCGCCCATCGGCAAACCCCACCGAGGATTCGATGATCCGTCATCCCCGCACCGGCACGGCGCAGAGCGCCGAAGCGTCGGCCCGGCCGCCGCTGTCGGTCGGCTTCATCCTGCTGCCGCACTTCACGCTGTTCCCGTTCGCGGCCTTGATCGATTCGCTGCGCCTCGCCGCCGACGAGGGCGACCGCAGCCGGCAGATCAACTGCCGCTGGACGGTGCTGGGCACGCGCCCGGTCACGGCGAGCTGCGGCGTCGAGCTCAGGCCCTGGGAGCCGCTCGGCCAGCCCGAGCGCTTCGACTACCTGGTCGTGGTCGGCGGCCTGTTGCACCGCGGCCCGCAGGCCGACGCGGCGACGCTGGCGTTCCTGCGCGAGGCGGCGGCGCGCGGCGTGGCGCTGGTCGGCGTGTGCACCGGCTCGCTGGCGCTGTGCCGCGCCGGCTTGATGAATGGCCGGCGCTGCTGTGTCAGCTGGTACCACCACCACGACCTGGTGGCCGAGTTCCCGCAAGTGCTCCCGGTCGCCGACCAGGTGTTCGTCGTCGACGGCGACCGCATCACCTGCGCCGGCGGCGTCGCCGCGGCCGACCTCGCGGCCTGGCTGATCGAACGCCACTGCGGGCGCGAGTGGGCACGCAAGAGCCTGAACATCATGCAGATCGACCGGCCGCGCCGCGGCAGTGCCTCGCAGCCGCAGCCGCTGCTGGTCGAGGGCGAGGTGCGCGATCAGCGCGTGCGCCGCGCGATGCTGCTGATCGAGCAGCAGATGCACGACCCACCCGGCGCCGAGCGCATCGCCGCGCACCTGAGCCTGTCGGTGCGCCAGCTCGAGCGGGTCTTCCGCGACGAGACGGGGATGAGCCTGCAGCGGTTCTCGCGCCACCTACGGCTGCGCTACGGGCTGTGGCTGCTGCTGAACTCCGAGCGCAGCGTCGCGCAGATCAGCCAGGAATGCGGCTTCGCCGACACCGCGCACTTCTCGCGCCAGTTCCGCGCCGCCTTCGGCCAGCCGCCGTCGGCGGCGCGCGCGGGCGGTGCGGCGGAATTGCTCGCGGTGCCCGATGCAGACCGCCTGGGCACGCTGGGCGAACGCGGTAGCGCCGACACCGGTCGGCAGGCGCCCGATTCAGCGGCCGGCGCGATCGGCCATACTGATCGGCGCCGACGGATTACGAATCCTGACCGAGGTCGGGCGCCAGGAGAGGGTGATGCTGAGGATCGAGACCGAACGAGAAGACGACGGTCGCTGGATTGCAGAGGTTCGTGGGTTGCCCGGCGTGATGGCCTACGGGCACAGCAAGGAGGATGCCGTCCGACAGGCCGAGGCGCTGGCGCTGCGAGTGATGGCGGAGCGCGTCGAACACGGGGAGCCGATTCCCGAGATCCGCGAACTCTTCGCGGAAACCGAAGTTTGAGTCACTGGCCGGCCACGAAGGCCGCACGGGTGCTGGCGGCGCTGCTGCGCATCGGTTGGACGATCAAGCGGCAGACCGGCTCGCACAAGACACTGCAACGGGGCGGCTGGCCCGACTACACATTCCCGTTCCACGATGGGGAGGAGATCGGGCCGAAGATGCTCAGCCGGATCGCGAAGCATACCGGCCTCACACCGAGCGACCTGTAGCGTCGAAGCGCACGCTGAACATCAGGCCCCGCGCCCCGCGCCGGTAGGCTGACTGCTGTATATCCTCGCCACCGTATCCCCATACGTCGGAGTGACGAGCTCGTTCCAAACCGCGATACCCGCAACGACTACGAGAACCATCGGATGGCCCCCACGACACGGCAGTACCTGCGCGACCTGATCCTCGAACTCGTCCCCGCCAGCGGTGTAGCGGTCGGCAATGGTCGTTTGCTGGAAGCCGTCCGTGCCCGCGCCGCGCAGGTGTTCTTTCCGCGCACCCAGGCCTGGGACAATCTGCAGAAATCGCTGAAGGGCCGGTTCGCCGATTCGGTCTGGGAGCACCTCGCCGGCACCGTCAGCGAGCCTTTCATCGCCGGCCCGAAGAAGCGCATCGCGGTGAAGGTGATCGACGAGCGCGGCAACGAGCTGATGGTGGTGCGGGGGATCGGCTGATGGCGCTGCTCGAAGGCATCCGTATCCAGAACTATCGCGCCCTGCGCGATGTGAGCCTCGGCAAGCTCCCGGAAAACCGCCGTGCCGACAAGCTGCCGAAACTGCTGGCGATCATCGGCCCGAACGGATCGGGCAAATCGAGCATGATGGACGCGCTCGGCTTCATCGGCGACTGTCTGCAACTCGGCGCCGAGGACGCCTGCGATCAGCCCCATCGCGGCGGTTTCGAGCGACTGCGCACGCGCGATGTCATCGAACCGGTCAAGTTCGAGCTGTATTACCGTGAAAGCGCCAAAGGACGGCCGATCAGTTACACGCTGCACATCGACTGCGATAGTTCAGGACGTCCGTTCGTCGCCTTCGAGCAATTGCGCCAGGCACGGCTCGGCAAGGTGCACGGCCGGCTGTTTCCGTTCCTGGAGCTGAATCGGGGCAGCGGCTATGTCTGGGCAGGCGAAGCCACGGAAACGGAGGAGGGCGAACGTCGCGAAGAGGTCAATCTGACCGATGCGCAGCAGCTCGGCATCACCGTACTCGGCCAGATCGCCGATCACCCGCGCATCACGGCGTTTCGCGATTTCCTCAAGGGCTGGTATCTGTCCTACTTCGTGCCGGAGCTGGCCCGCGGCATGCCGACCGTCGGCGCGCACAAGCATCTGAATCGCACCGGCGAGAACCTGGCCAATTACGTCCAGTTCCTCGAGCGCAACCACCCCGAGCGTTTCGAAGAGGTACTGAGGAGCATCGAGAAGAAGATTCCCGGCGTGCAGAGGATTCACCACGAACGGCAGAAGGACGGCCGCCTGCTGCTGCAATTCAACGACCGCGGCTACATCGACCCCTTCTACGCGACCGACATGTCGGACGGCACGCTGAAGATGTTCGCCTACCTGCTGCTGATGGAAGACCCCGATCCGGCGCCGCTGATCGGCATCGAGGAGCCCGAGAACGGCTTGCATCACCAGTTGCTCGAGCCGCTGGCCGGCGAGCTGCGCCGCTACGCTCGCCGTGAGGGCGGACCGCAGGTGTTCATCACCACGCACGCACCGTACTTCGTCGATGCGCTGAAGCCCGACGAGGTCTGGGTGCTGCAGAAGGGCGAGGACGGCTACAGCACGATCGCCCGCGCCGCCGATCTGCCGGGTATCCGCGAACTGCACGCCGAGGGCATCCCGCTCGGCAGCCTCTGGTACAGCGACCACTTCGGGCGAGGGAACCCCTGAAATGCTGCTGGAAGTGCTGGTGGAGGGCGGTGCCGACATGCCCGCCGTCCGGGAGATCCTCGTGCGCCGTTTCGGCCTGGTCGAGGACGTCGACTTTCGCATCCATCCGCACAAGGGACGCGGCAAGCTGCCCGCCAATCCGCGTGCACGGCCGGACCCGCGGCAGCGGGGGCTGCTCGACCAGCTACCCGCCAAGCTGCGCGGCTACGCGCACGTGCCTGATTGCGCCGTGGTCGTGCTGGTCGATGCCGACGATGACGACTGCCGTGCCTTGAAACAGTCACTGCTCGCGATGCTGGCGGAGATCACACCGCGACCCGCATGCGTGCTGTTCCGTATCGCGGTCGAGGAGACCGAGTCCTGGCTCATTGCCGAGCCCGAGGCGGTTCGACGGGCGTATCCGGGGGCGAACCTCAGGAAGCTGCGCAAGATCGCACCCGATAGCGTGTGCGGCGCCTGGGAGCGTTTGGCCGAAGCGCTGGGGCTCGAGCCCGTCGATTGCGACGGGCGGGACAAGCACGAGTGGGCGGAGAACATCATGCCGATGGTCGATCTCGATGCGCCGCGCTCGCCGAGCCTGCGCGCATTCATCGCAGGAGTAGAACGGCTGACCAGGGAAGCTGCCCGATGAGCGCCGTGACGGTCGAATCCCCGATCATCAACTCGCCCTTCCACGAGCCGAAACAGCACTGGCACATCGAGAAGGGGCGCCCGCCCGAGAAGCGACCGGGTCGGCGCGCAGCCTGCTACTGGTTCCGCGTGCCCGAGCACGCCGGGCGCGGCAGGACAGCGGCGCGGCAGAACCGGCTCGCGCTCGATGCCGAGCTCGGCGAGCGCGAGGACCTGGCGCTGGTCAACCTGATCCGCGAGCGCCTGCGCGAGTGGCGCAGCGGCAAGCTCACCGGCCGGCCTTACGACGGCGCGAGCGCCGTGACGCGCGAGCTGCTGGAGCTGTGGCACAGCGAAGACCGCATGCAGCGCCTGTTCTTCGCCCAACTCGACGCGGCGGAGACGATCGTCTTCCTCGCCGAGGCGGCCGAGCCGTACCGGCGCGGCATCGAGCGGCAAGTGCCGCGCGACGAGCCGGGACCAGCGGCGCGCGCCGCCGGCGTGCGTGCCTTCACCCGCTACGCCTGCAAGATGGCCACCGGCTCGGGCAAGACCACGGTGATGGGCATGCTCACGGCGTGGGCCATCCTCAACCGCGTCGCGGCACCGACCGACGAGCGCTTCACGGACAC
>JBDHRG010000225.1:0-5734 GCA_039807445.1 Candidatus Competibacteraceae bacterium | reverse complement strand
CCGAACGCCGCTTCGCGCAGGCAGCGGAACAGCTCGCGGCGCGACTTGGGCGGCTTGTTCTGTTCCGCCTCGCGGACGGCGTTGCGGATCAGGGTGCGGATGTGCTGGCGGTCGGCGTGCGGGTGGCGGTCGAGGAAATCGCCGAGCA
This sequence comes from Candidatus Competibacteraceae bacterium, assembly GCA_039807445.1. Lineage (GTDB taxonomy): Bacteria > Pseudomonadota > Gammaproteobacteria > Competibacterales > Competibacteraceae > JBDHRG01. The sequence continues at coordinate 5,586 of JBDHRG010000225.1, read as the reverse complement.
CCACTTCATTGCCGGCGACCATCTCGGTGACCCAGTGCTCGAGCTGGTGCTGCTGGTGCTTGGCGACGGCGCTGGTGGCGGCCATTGCGGCCAGCGCGGCCTGGATCGGCGCGGGGTCGATGCGGCGCATCAGCTTGCCGATGAACTGCAGCTGGCGCGCGCGGCCGCCGTGGCTGGTGATGCGCCGGCACTCCATCACCGCGGCGTGCAGCTCCTCGGGCATCGGCACCTTGGCGAGCTGGGCGGCGGGCAGCTCGACCAGCGTACGGCCGAGATCCTGCAGTGCCAGCGCGTCGCGCTTCCGCTGGCTCTTGCTCGGACCTGCGTACAGCTCGTCGTCGGACTCGTGTTCGCTCATCGTGTCGACCCCCGGCCGGTTACAATCGGGCGGCGGATGTTAGCGTGCCGCATCGCGCGCTCCAAACGTAGATCACGCCGTTCCGAACCCGAAGCCAAGGATTCCGCGATGTCCGAGACCGCACCCCCGTCTTCCGACCTGCCCGAAACCGGCCGTCTCGAGGCGATGGTCGCCGATATCCTCGGCGAAGCCGCGCGCCGCGGAGCGAGCAGCGCCGAGGCGGCGGTCAGCTACGGCAGCGGGCTGTCGGTGTCGGTGCGCCTCGGCGAGGTCGAGACGCTCGAGTACCAGCGCGACCGCGGACTGGCGGTCACGGTGTACTTCGGCACGCGCAAGGGCTCGGCCAGCACCTCGGACTGGCGCCCCGAGGCGCTGCGCGACACGGTGCGCGCCGCCTGCGACATCGCCCGCTACACCGCCGAGGACGATTGCGCCGGGCTCGCCGACCCCGAGCGCCTGGCGCGCGACATCCCCGAGCTCGACCTGTACCACCCCTGGGCGATCGATGCCGAGGGTGCGATCCGCCTGGCACGCGACTGCGAAGCGGTGGCGCGCGGCTTCGACCCGCGCATCGCCAACTCCGAGGGCGCCTCGGTCAACACGCACCAGGGGCTGGCGGTCTACGGCAACAGTCACGGCTTCGTCGGCGGCTACCCGACCAGCCGCCACTCGCTGTCGTGCTCGGTGATCGCCCGCGACGCAGCCGGCATGCAGCGCGACCACGGTTACACCGTGGCGCGCGATCCGGCCGAGCTCGAGGGCTTCGAGGCGGTCGGCGAGGAGGCCGCCGGGCGCGCACTGCGCCGCCTCGGCGGCCGGCGGCTGGGCACGTGCGAGGCGCCGGTGCTGTTCGCGCCCGAGGTCGCGCGCGGCCTGATCGGCCACTTCCTCGGCGCGATCCGCGGCGGCGCGCTGTACCGCCGCGCCTCGTTCCTGTGCGATGCGCTCGGCCAGCCGGTGTTCCCCGACTGGCTGATGATCCGCGAAGCGCCGCATCTGCCGAAGGGCCTGGGCAGTGCACCGTTCGACAGCGAGGGCGTCGCCACCGTGCCGCGCCATCTGGTGCGCAATGGGGTACTCGAAGGCTACCTGCTCGACAGCTATTCGGCGCGGCGGCTCGGGCTGGCCACCACCGGCAACGCCGGCGGCATCCACAACGTGATCGTCGAGCCCGGCGACGACGACTTCGACGCGCTGCTCGCGCGCATGGGCACCGGGCTCTGGGTGACCGAGCTGATGGGGCAGGGGGTCAACGGCGTCACCGGCGACTATTCGCGCGGCGCCGCCGGCTTCTGGGTCGAGGACGGCGTGCCCGCCTCCCCGGTGCAGGAAATCACGATCGCAGGCCGACTGCGCGACATGTTCCGCGACGTGCAGGCGGTCGGCCGCGACGTCGACGTGCGCGGCAACGTGCGCTGCGGCTCGCTGCTGCTGGGGCGGATGACGATCGCCGGCGAATGACGAGTCGGTGAGGAGCGAGGAGTGAGGCGCGAGGAGTATTCTCACCCCCTCACCCGGAGAGTCCGAAGTTCCAGCCATGATGCATTACCGCTTCTCGCCGATCGGCTACATCCGCTCGCCGTTCAAGGAAAAGTTCGGCATTCCGCGCCAGCCGGGGCTGGTGCCGGTCGAGGCCGAGCTCGAGCTGGTGGGCCGATGTGCGCGGCCCGAAGCGGTGCGCGGGCTCGAGGCCTTTTCGCATGTCTGGCTCCAGTTCGTGTTCCACGCCACCGCGGGCCGGGGCTGGAAACCGACGGTGCGCCCGCCGCGCCTCGGCGGCAATGCCCGCGTCGGCGTGTTCGCGACGCGCTCGACCTTCCGCCCGAACCCGCTCGGGCTGTCGGTGGTCGAGCTGGTCGGCATCGAAGCCGCGCCGGGGCGCGTGGTCCTGAGGCTGCGCGGCGCCGACTTGCTCGACGGTACGCCGGTGCTCGACGTGAAGCCCTATCTGCCGTATGCCGACAGCTTGCCCGGCGCGCGCACCGGTTTCGCCCCCGAGGTGCCGCCGAGCGAGTACGCGGTCGTGTTCGCGCCCGAGGTCGCGGCGATGCTGGCGACGCGGCCCACCTTGCGGGCGCTGCTCGAGAAGCTGCTCGCCACCGACCCGCGCCCGGCTTACCGCGGCGGCAGCGGGCGCTTCGGCCTGAAGCTGTACGACGTCGACGTGCGTTGTGAGCTCGATGAAGCCGCCGCGACCATCCGCGTCACCGCGATCGTCCCGGCCGCCGACGGCGGCCCGAAACCAGGAGTACACCGATGAGCATGGCCATCCGCATCCACGAGTACGGCGGTCCCGAAGTGCTGCGCTGGGAGCGCGTCGAGGCAGGCCCGCCCGCCCCGGGCGAGATCCGCGTGCGCAACCACGCGGTCGGGCTGAACTTCATCGACATCTATTACCGCACCGGGCTGTACCAGGCGCCGGCGCTGCCCACGGGGCTCGGCTTCGAGGGCGCGGGTGTGGTCGAGGCGGTCGGTGCGGGCGTGGCCGACTTGCGCGTCGGCGACCGCGTCGCCTACTGTGTCGGCCCGCTCGGCGCCTACGCCGAGGTACGGCTGATGCCGGCCGACCGCGTCGTGCCGCTGCCCGAGGGCATCGGCTTCGACACCGCGGCGGCGATGATGCTGCAGGGGCTGACCGCGTGGTACCTGCTGCGCCGCACCTACCGCGTGCAGCCCGGCGACACCGTGCTGCTGCACGCTGCCGCCGGCGGTGTCGGGCTGATCGCGACGCAATGGCTCAAACACCTCGGCGCGACCGTGATCGGCACCGTCGGCTCCGAAGCCAAGGCGGAGATCGCCCGCGCGCACGGTTGCGACCACGTGATCCTGTACCGCGAGCACGACGTCGCGCGGCGCGTGCGCGAGCTCACTGGCGGCGAAGGCGTGGCGGTGGTCTACGACGGCGTCGGCAAGGACACCTTCGCCGGCTCGCTCGACAGCCTGCGGCCGCTGGGCATGATGGTCAACTACGGCAACGCGTCGGGCGCGGTACCGGCGGTCGAGCCGCTGCTGCTGGCGCAGAAGGGCTCGCTGTTCCTGACGCGGCCGATGCTCGGCCACTACGTCGCCAAGCGCGCCGAGCTGCTCGCCGCCGCTGCCGAGCTGTTCGAGGTGGTCGGGCAGGGGGCGGTGAAGATCGAGGTCAACCAGCGCTATGCGCTGCGCGATGCCGCCGAGGCGCACCGCGCGCTCGAGGCGCGCGCGACCACGGGGTCGACGGTGCTGATCCCGTAGTGCCGGCCCCGGGTGGGCAACACCTTGCCCACCCGGCTTCGCGCACTGCGTGCCTCACTTCCCCGGCTGCCAGGCGTCGCCGTCGTGCCAGAAGGGGCGCAACCCTTCCGCGAGCGCGTCGGCGCGGCTGAGGCCGAGGTCTTTCAGCGTCCGTTCGTCGAGCGCGAGCAGCGCCTGGCGCTGGCGGTAGACTTCGTGCCAGTGGCGCAGCCGCCGCCCCAGCGCGGCGAACCACGACATCAGGCTGAACGCCCGGCCTTCGATCGCGAGCTCTCGAGTCGTCGTGCATTGCATGGCCAATCCCTCCAGCGGTGCTTCGGGTGACGAGCACTATGGACGCACGCTATTGATCCATCCAACGAATAGGTCTTATATGAAGGATCACGATCGTTGATGATTCTGTGAGGCCGCCATGCCCCTCCATCTCGACAACGAACTGTTGCGCACCTTCGTCGCGATCGCCGACACCGGTGGCTTCACGCCAGCCGCGAGCCGCGTGCACCGCACGCAGTCGGCGGTCAGCATGCAGATGAAGCGCCTCGAGGATGCGCTCGGCCGGGCGCTGTTCCAGCGCGACGGCCGCGGCGTGGCGCTGAGCGCCGACGGCGAGGCGCTGCTCGCCTACGCGCGGCGGCTGCTGAAGCTGCACGACGAAGCGCTCGCAGCGCTGACGCGCCCGGAGATGGTCGGCACGGTGCGCCTCGGCACACCCGACGACTACGTCGACCGCTTCCTGCCCGGCATCCTGGTGCACTTCGCCGAGTCGTACCCGCGCGTGCACGTCGAGGTGCTGTGCGAGTCGAGCCTGAACCTGCGGCCGCTGGTCGCCGCCGGCGAGCTCGACCTGGCGCTGATCACGGCCACGCCGGGCCAGGAGGACGGCGAAGTGCTGCGCCGCGAGCCGCTGGTGTGGGCGACCGCCGAGCGCCACTGCGCGCACGAAGCCGATCCGCTGCCGCTGGCACTGTTCCAGAAGGGCTGCGTCTTCCGCGAGTGGGCGGTCACCGCGCTGGGGCGGACGGGGCGCGCCTACCGCATCGCCTACTCGAGTCCGAGCATCGCCGGCGTGCTCGCCGCGGTGAACGCCGGGCTCGCAGTGACGGTGCTCGGCCGCAGCCTGCTGCCGCCCGGGGTGCGCGTGCTCGGCGCCGAGGAGGGCTTCCCGCCGCTGCCGACGGCGGCGATCACGCTGCACCAGGGGCCGCGGCCGACGGCGGTCAGCGAGTGCTTCGCGCAATACGTGCGCGAAGGCTTGCGCGCCGACGAGCCCGAACTGGCGGTCGCCTGAACCCGTAGAGTGGGCGAGGACATGAGCCGGGTTAATGCCGGGTTCATACAGGGGAGCGCACACTTGTTCGCAGAGTGAAGCGGAACAGGAGATGGGCGATGAGCCTGCGCAATACCCCCGAGCGCTACGGCGCGGTGGCGCAAACCTTCCACTGGATCACGCTGGTGCTGTTCGTGGCGCTGTACGCGGCGATGGAGCTCAAGGGCTTCTGGCCCAAGGGCGACCCGGTACGCGATGCGCTCGGCGCGACGCACAAGGCGCTCGGCGTGCTGATGTTCGCGGTCGCCGCCGCACGCCTGGGCTGGCGCTGGTTCGACGCCGCACCGTCCGACCTCGCCGGCATGCCGGCCTGGCAGGCGAAGTCGGCGCACGGCATGCACCTCGCGCTGTACGCGGCGATGGTCCTGATGCCGGTCAGCGGCTTGCTCGCCACCCTGATGTTCGGGCGCGAGGTGTCGGTGTTCGGGCTGTTCGCGATCCCGGGCTTCGCGGTGCCCGACAAGGAGCTGGCGAAGACGGTCATCGGCGCGCACGAGCTGATCGCCAACGCGCTGTACTTCGTGATCGGCGCCCACGCTCTGGCGGCGCTGTGGCACCACTGGATGCAGAAGGACGACACGCTGGCGCGAATGCTGCCCGAGCAGCGCAGCCGCTGATCCGGACCTGCGGACCCGAGGGGTGGGCAGCTTTGCTGCCCACCCCGTTC
>JBDHRG010000224.1:0-5735 GCA_039807445.1 Candidatus Competibacteraceae bacterium | reverse complement strand
TTTTCCCCGCCGCATCGCAGCTTCCCGCGAGCGCCTCGCGGGAAGCCTTTGTCTTTCAAGGCGACAATCCCGCAAGTGCCGGCCGGGGCGATGCGCGACGCCTTCGCCGAGCTCAGGGCCGCCGGCGCCCGGCTGCAGCAGGCCGCCGCGCACGAGCGCGAAGCCGCGGCGGCGCTCGCCGCCAAGGTCGAGCAGATGCTGCAGGCGGTCGACGCCGCCGCCCAGGGCGACCTGACCGCGCGCAGCGGGGTGGTCGGGGCCCGATGCGATCGGGCGGGTCGGCGATGGGCTCGAGCGCCTGCTCGGCGACCTGCGCGCCAGCATCGGCGGCATCGCCGACAACGCGCTGACGCTGTCGGGACCTCGGAAGAGCTCAGCGCCGTCAGCCGCGAGCTCAGCCGCGGTGGCGCAGCAGGTGCGCCAGGGCGCGGTCGAGTCGGCGCGCACCGCCGAGGAGCCGGCGACGGCTGATATCCGACGGGCGTCGACCCTTGAGCCCGCCAACGGATGGCGGGCGAGAACAGAGAAACGCGGGTCGGAAATGGACAAAACCGCCCCCGGGGCATTTGGTCAACTGACTTCCACAAGAACGACTGGAGCACCACTTTCGATCTCGATCGAACCGTGCGATTGCGGCCGGAGCGACAGGTGGGCACGGGCTATCGAGGAGACCCACCGCACCATCGCCGATGCATTGATTTTCTAGTCGAAAACGCACCGCCATAAGCAGGAGGAGGTCATCATGGCTCACGGGCCGGACATCCAGCTTCACAAGGGTCTCAAACAGCGACACCTCACCATGATCACCATGGGCGGTGCCATCGGTGCCGGCCTGTTCGTCGGGTCGGGTGTGGTCATCAACGCGGTCGGGCCGGGAGCCTTCCTCACGTACGCCGTGGCCGGCGTACTGATCGTGATGGTCATACGAATGCTCGCCGAGATGGCGACGGCCAGTCCCTCCACCGGATCGTTCGCCGACTACGCCCGGCAGGCGCTGGGCAACTGGGCCGGCTTCTCGGTCGGCTGGCTGTACTGGTACTTCTGGGTGATCGTCATCGGTATCGAGGCGGTCGCGGGCGCAGGCATCCTCCAGAAGTGGCTGCCGGACGTCCCCCTGTGGCTCCTGTCGCTGGGGCTGCTGCTGCTCATGACCGCGACCAATCTGTACTCGGTCCGCTCTTACGGTGAGTTCGAGTACTGGTTCGCCGGCATCAAGGTCGCCGCGATCTGCGTGTTCCTGGTGCTGGGCACCCTGTTCGTCCTCGGCCTGTGGCCCGACCGCAGTATGGACTTTTCCAACCTCACCGCGCACGGAGGCTTCTTCCCCAACGGCGTGGGCGAGATCTTCTCCGGGATCGTGGTCGTCATCTTCTCGATGGTCGGCATCGAGGTCGCCACGATCGCGGCGGCCGAGTGCCCCGACCCCGAGCGCGCCATCGTCAAGGCGACCAACTCCGTGATCGTGCGCTTGGCGATCTTCTACATCGGCTCGACATTCCTGCTGGCGGTCATCCTGCCGTGGAACTCCGAGAAGATCGGCACGTCCCCGTTCGTCGGGGTCTTCGAGATGATGGGCATCGACTGGGCAGCGGACGTCATGAACGCGATCGTGCTGACTGCCGTGCTGTCCTGTCTGAACACCGGCCTTTACACCGCCTCCCGCATGCTCTTCGTGCTCTCCGGCCGCGGTGATGCGCCCGCTCGGCTGCGCAACATCAACCCGCGTGGCGTCCCGGTGGCGGCGATACTGGCATCGACCGTGATCGGCTTCCTCTGCGTCGTCGCCGCGTACGTGTCGCCCGAGACCGTGTTCCTGTTCCTGCTGAACTCCTCCGGTGCCATCATCCTGTTCGTCTACCTGCTGATCTGCATCTCCCAGCTGGTGATGCGGCCGAAGATCGCACCCGCGCGACTGCGGATAAAGATGTGGCTCTACCCCGTTCTCACCCTGCTCACCATCGTCGCGCTGATCGCGGTGCTCATCTCGATGGGCGTCCGGAGTGACACCCGGTTGCAGCTGTTCCTCAGCCTGCTCGTCTTCGCCGCCGTGCTCGCCGCTTACCCGCTGAGCCGCAGCCGCGCCAAGAGGCCGGTCGAGGTGCCGAACGCAGCACTCGAGCAGAGTTGCTGACAGACGCCGCGACGGCGCAACGGTGGAAAAGACGCTCCGGCCCCGCGTTCCGCGGGGCCGGCTTCGTTTGGCCGGGATGTTCGCGGCAGCGGTGCGGATTCGAGGAAACCCAGGTCGGAAACGGACAAGGCCGGCCTTTGGGCCTCTGGTCAACTGGCCCGCAAGCGACGGCCCTCGGGACCGATCGCTGATCACCACTCCCAACGGAAGCGAGCAGGTGTTGGTCACGCTCGAGGTGTCGCGCGGCCCCGATGGGCACATCGTGGCCACGGCTGCATCGAGGCCGGGATAAGCTCGACCAGAACCGACCAGCGGAGGGGCAGTCCATGCCGCACACCCATGATCTCATCGGCTCGAGCGATGCCGCCCGTCTGCGCCTCTACCGCGACGTCGCGCGCCTGGCGCTGGGGCCGGCGGTGGCGCTCGGGCTGGCGCGCTTCGCCTATGCCCTGCTGCTGCCGCCGATGCGTGCCGACCTCGGGCTCGGCTATGCGGCCGCGGGCTGGCTCAACACCGCCAACGCCTTCGGCTATTTCCTCGGGGCGCTGCTGACCGCACGCCTGGTCGCCCGGCGCGGCGCAGCCTGGAGCTTCCGCACCGGCATGTGGACCAGCGGCGCCCTGCTGGTCGCCACCGGGCTGACGCGCGACGTCGGGCTGCTGACGCTGCTGCGGCTCGCGGCCGGGATCAGCGGCGCGCTGGTGTTCATCGGCGGCGGCGTGCTCGCCGCGACCCTCGCCAGCCGCCCGGGCGTGCACCGCGGTCTCGCGCTCGGGCTCTACTACGGAGGGGCCGGCATCGGCATCGTCGCCAGCGGCGCGCTGCTGCCGCCGCTGCTGGCCTTCGGTGCGGCCGACGGCTGGCAGTCGGCGTGGGTGTGGCTCGGCGTGCTCGCCTGGCTGTGCGCCGCGCTGGCGCGCAGCGCCGCTGCGCCCGCGAACGACGTGCCGCTGCGCCCGGGCGCGCATCCGAGCGCCTGGCCGCGGGCGGCGTACTGGCCCGCGTTGCTCGGCTACGGCCTGTTCGGCGTCGGCTACATCGCCTACATGACCTTCGTGATCGCCTGGCTGCAGCATCTGGAGGCGGGCACCGCGACGATCGCGGTGTTCTGGTGCGTGCTGGGTCTCGCGACGATCGCCTCTTCGTGGGTCTGGGCCGAGGTCCTCGAGCGCCTGCGCGGCGGCAAGGCGCTGGCCTTGCTGATGGCGGTGCTGGCGCTGGCGTCGATCCTGCCGCTGATCGCGCGCGGCTGGCCGGGGCTGTTCGCCTCGGCGCTGCTGTTCGGCGGCTCCTTCCTGTCGGTGGTGTCGACGACCACCGCGCTGGTGCGCCGCACCCTGCCCCCCGCCGCGTGGAGCGCCGGCATCGGCGCCTTCACCAGCGTGTTCGCGCTCGGCCAGTGCATCGGGCCGATGGCGACCGGCTGGCTGGCGGACCGACTCGGCGGGCTGGACGTCGCCTTCGCCGGACCGGCCGCCGTGCTGGCGCTAGGCGTGGCGATCGCGCTGGCGCAGCGCGAGGTCGATTTCACCTCTGCCGCACCGGCCGTGGCGGGGCGCCGATGAGCGTCACCGCCGGCGAGGGCGGTTGCCGGCGTCGCCGTCGCGCACGGCGGTGGTAGCGTCGGGGCTCAGCCGGCGGCGGCGGCGCCGCCGATGCCGGCCTGGCGGCGCTCGCTGCTCGGCGGCACGCCGAAGAACTTGCTGTAGCACTTCGAGAAATGCGCCGGCGAGACGAAGCCGCAGGCGAGCGCGATGTCGCGCACCTGCGCCTCGCCGTGCAGCAGCAGGTAGCGTGCGCGCGTCAGCCGCAGCTCGAGGTAGTACTGGCTCGGCGTGCGGTGCAGGTAGTTGTGGAACAGGCGCTCGACCTGGCGCGTCGACACCCCCGTGTGGCGGGCGATCTCGTCGAGCTCGAGCGGCTCCTCGAGGTTGGCTTCCATCAGCGCGACGATCTCGCTCAGCTTCGGCTGCGAAGTGCCGAGCTGCTGGCGCAGCGGGATGCGCTGGTGCTCGCGGGTGTCGCGGATGCGGTCGCAGACCAGCAGCTCCGAGACGCGCGCGGCGAATTCGGCGCCGGCGTCGCGCGCGATCAGCTGGAACATCATGTCCATCGGCGCGGTGCCGCCCGAGCACGTGTAGCGGTCGCGGTCGATCTCGAACAGGCGATTCGAGACGATGATCCCCGGGAACTGGTCGACCAGGCGGTCCATGTCTTCCCAGTGGATCGTGCAACGATAGCCCTTCAGCAAGCCGGCCCGGGCGAGCAGGTGGCTGCCGGTGCAGACACCGCCGAGCGGCACGCCGTCGTGTGCCAGGCCCTTGATCCAGGTGAGCAGCGGCCGGTCGCCCGAGCTCGTGATCGGGTTCGGCCCGATCACGAACAGCGCATCGAGCGGCGGCGCGTCGGCGATCGCGTGGTCGGGCACCACGCGCACGCCGTTGCTGGCCATCACCGGTTCGGTGGTGGCGGCGATCGTCAGCAGGCGGTACAGCGGCTTGCGCGCGACCATGTTGGCCATCCGCAAGGGCTCGATCGCCGAGGCGAAGCCGATCGTCGTGAAGTTCGGGACCAAGAGGAAGCCGAACACCCGGGGCCGATCCGCGGGCATGACGCTCAGCGACGGCCTCGGGCCGGTGATCTTGCTTGCACGTCCGCCGGGCGGTCCCGCAGTCGACATCGTTTCGCTCCTCCGAACCAGGGGCGGCGCCCCGGCGTGGACGACGCATCGCCATCCGCGCTTGCCGGTTGCCGCCCATCCACCCCAGCAACCTCCACGAAGAGGGTTTCTCCATGAAGGCTATACCACGTCTCGACGCCGGCGTATCGGCGCGGGCGCAGACCGGAGGTCTGCGTCTCGGTTTTCTGCTGATGCCCGATTTTACCTTCATCGGCTTCGCCTCGGCGATCGAGCCGCTGCGCGTCGCCAATCTCGCTGCCGGCCGCGCGCTGTACCGGATGCCGATCCTCGCGCTCGGAGCCGAGCCGGTGCGTGCGAGCAGCGGCGTATGCATCGCGCCCGACGCGTGCCTCGCCGCTGCGCCGCCGCTCGACGGCCTGTTCGTCGTGGGCCCCAATCCGATTCCCTCCGAGGTGCCGCCGGCGCTGACCGAAGGGCTCGGGCGTCTGGCCGTCGAAGGCGTGTCGCTCGGTGGCGTCTGCACCGGCAGCTATCTGCTGGCGCACACCGGACTGCTCGAAGGCTACCGCTGCACGATCCACTGGGAAGACCAGAGCCGTCTGCTCGAGCGCTTCCCGGGGATCGAGGTTTCCGACCGTCTGTTCGAAATCGACCGCGACCGTTACACGTGCTCGGGCGGCGCCGCGCCGATGGACATGATGCTGCAGCTGATCGCGCGCGACGCCGGCGCCGAGCTGGCCGCGCGCGTCTCGGAGCTGCTGGTTCGCGACCGCGCGCGCGGCCTCGGGGAGCGCCAGCGCATCCCACGGCAGTCGCTGCCGGCGACGCAGCCGCGGCTGGCCGGGATCGTCGCACTGATGGAAGCCAACCTCGAAGAGCCGCTCGAGCTCGACGAGATCGCCCGTCACACGGGGGTCTCGATGCGCCAGATCGAGCGGCTGTTCCACAACTACCTGCACCGCA
>JBDHRG010000223.1:0-5748 GCA_039807445.1 Candidatus Competibacteraceae bacterium | reverse complement strand
GCGGTGAAATCCTCGACTTCGAAGCACTTGCCGACGGGCTCGTTGTTGCCGGTCATCACCGGGTAGCCGCGATAGTTGCTGCTCGAGTGGCGGTTCTGGCCCCAGTTGCGGTTGATGTCTTCGCGGATGCCGGCGGCGGGGTCGGCGAGCACGGGATCAAATTCGTCGGAATGGAAGGCGACCTTGAAGCAGCGCGGTGTGCCGTCGTCGCGCGCGGTCGTCTTGCTGATGTAGATCGGTGCCCTGAAGCCGGGCGCGGCGAACGTCAGGTTCTTGTCGTAGCGGTCTTCGCCGTTCCGTTTGAGCTCGACGATCAGGCCGAAGCGCGCTGCGATCTCGACCACCCGTGCGCGGGCTTCCTTGCTGAACTTCGCCATTGGCAACGCTCCCATCTCCGATCGGAAACGCGGAGCGTACAGCCATGCGCCATCTCGGAGGCATTCTGTCAAGAAAGTTTACGGGTTCGTGGCTGCGTAAACTGCCGGCGGCACCTATCACTTGTCGTCTGCACCGCCCCTGCGCGGAAGCCCCAGCCGCTGGCGCCGTGCCCGCAGTGTCGTGCGGCTGATGCCTAATCGCGCGGCGAGCTCGTTTTCGCTCAGCTGGTCCTCGTGCTCGCGGATGAAGCGCGCGAGGCGCTCGTCGGGCAACGATGGTCCGGTTTCGGAGGGAGGTGGTTCGGGTTGCGCCAGCGCGAGCAGCCCGGGACCGAGCGTGTCGCCCTCGGCGCGGGCCGCGGCGCGTTCGAGCGCGTCGGCGAGCTCGCGGATGTTGCCGGGCCAGGCGTGGGCGCGCAGCTGCGCCAGCGCCTCGGGCGCGAGCGCCAGCGGTGGGCGCTGCAGCCGCGCGCAGGCGCGCGCCAGCAGCTGCGTGGCCAGCGCCGGTACGTCTTCGCTGCGCTCGCGCAGCGGCGGCAGACGCAGCTCGACCACGCGCAGGCGGAAATACAGATCGGCGCGGAAGCGGCCGTCGGCGATGAGTGCCTGCAGATCGTGGCGCGTCGCGGCGAGCACGCGCACGTCGACCTGCCGCCGCTGCGTGGCGCCGAGGCGGTGCAGCTCGCCCGCCTGCAGCACGCGCAGCAGCCGCGCCTGCGCCGCCGGCGGCAGCGCGTCGACCGCGGCCAGCAACAGCGTGCCGCCGTCGGCGGCTTCGACCAGACCGCGGTGCGTGCGCGTGGCGCCGGCGAAGGCGCCCTTGTCGTGGCCGAACAGCTCGGCCTCGATCCGCTCGGCGGCGATCGCGGCGCAGTCGACCTCGATCAGCGGTGCTGTGCGGCGCGGGCTAGCCGCGTGCAGCGCGCGCGCGAGCAGCGTCTTGCCGGTGCCGGGCTCGCCGAGCAGCAGCACCGGTGCGCCGGTCGGCGCGACCTTGCGCGCCTGCGCGAGCAGCGCGTGCATCGCCGGCGTCTCGCCGACCAGGCCGTCGAGCGAGCTGGGCGCGGCGTGCGGTGCGGCGTCGTGCCGCGCCGCCTGCAGCAGGATGCGCTCGGCGGCGGTCAGCAGCGCCTCGGGATCGAAGGGTTCGACCAGGCAGCCGGCGGCGCCCTGGCGCAACGCCGCGAGCGCCGCGGGGCGATCGGCTGCGTCGGCGGTGAGCAGCAGCGGCGGGCCTTCGCCGAGCAGCGCGGTGCCGAGTTTGTCCGGCAGGCGCAGCGCAGCGATGATCAGCTCGGCGTGTGCGGCGAGCGGGAGCGCGGCCTCGGCCGAGGCGACGGCGATCACGCGGTGGCCGCGGCGCTCGAGCAGGCGCTTCAGCGTGCGGCGGTTCGCCGCCGCGGTGGCGACGATCAGGATTCGAGCCATGCGATACCGTTCGACATTCTTTCTTGACGGACGAATATACGTTACGCCGGACCGAGTTCTGGCCGAGTGTTAACAGGCGTTAACATCGGTGTCTTCGGAGGGGGGAGCGAAATCGATGGCGGACGAGCTCGAGCGCGTGGTCGGGGCCCTGCGCGGCGCGCGCAGCCTGCTGTTCATCACCGGCGCCGGCGTGTCGGCCGACTCGGGGCTGCCGACCTACCGCGGCATCGGCGGGCTGTACCAGGAGCGTGATACCGAAGACGCGGTGCCGATCGAGGTGGCGCTGTCGGGCGAGATGCTGGCCCGCGAGCCGGCGCTGACCTGGAAGTACCTCGGCCAGATCGAGCGTGCCTGCCGCGGCGCCGGTCCCAACGCCGCGCACCGCGCGATCGCCGCGATGGAGTCGCACTTCGAGCGCGTGTGCGTGCTGACGCAGAACATCGACGGCTTCCACCGCGAGGCCGGCAGCCGCAACCTGATCGAGATCCACGGCGACATCCACGAACTCCACTGCCCCGCCTGCGGCCACCGCACCACGGTGGCGAGTTACGCCGAGCTCGCCGAGCTGCCGCCGCCGTGCCCGCGCTGCTTCGGCACGCTGCGCCCGACGGTGGTGCTGTTCGGCGAGATGCTGCCCGAGGCGGCGCTGGCGCACTGGTACCGCGAGCTCGAGCGCGGCTTCGACGCGGTGTTCAGCGTCGGTACCAGCAGCGTCTTTCCCTACATCGCCGGACCGGTGGTCGAGGCGGCGCAGCTCGGCATCCCGACGGTCGAGATCAACCCCGGCGAGACGCGCGTGTCGCGGCTGGTCGAGGTGCGCGTGCGCCGCGGCGCCGCCGAGACCCTGGCCGCGCTGATGGCACGGCTGCGCGCCGAGGCGTGAACGCGCGCCTCGGCGTCGAGACGGTGCGGGCCGCCGCGCGCGGACCGTGAAAGGCTTTGCGCTGGGCAGCAACGGCGTTGCGCCCGATCGGTTGTGCCGGCTGCGCGCTTTGTGCAATCTTGGCAAGACCGTGCGCAGCGCCGCTCGGCGGGCATCGGACGATGGACTCGTCCGCGGCGGGCGCGGTCGGAGGCGCGGCGTCAGCGGCCGTGCCCGGAACAAGCACTGAAAAATCCAAGCTGGCGTAAATCCAACATCAACGATGGAGTGTCACTGAGATGGGTACCGACAAGAAGACCGCGCTGGTCACCGGCGGGCTGGGGGGCATCGGGACCTCGATCTGCGCCGCGCTGGCGCAGGCCGGGAACAAGGTCGTCGCGACCTACACCGCCGACCGCGACGGCCGCGTCGGCCGCTGGCTGGAGGAGATGCGCAGCAAGGGCTACGACGTCGACGCCGTGCAGTGCGACGTCACCGACTGGGATTCGTGCGTGAAGATGGCCGGGCAAGTCGGACCGGTCGACATCCTGGTCAACAACGCCGGTATCACCCGCGACGGCATGTTCAAGAAGCAGGACCGCGCCAAGTGGGACGAAGTCCTGGCGACCAACCTCACCAGCGTGTTCAACGTCACCAAGCAGTTCGTCGACGGCATGGCCGAGCGCGGCTGGGGCCGCGTGGTCAACGTCTCGTCGGTCAACGGCGTCAAGGGCCAGGCCGGGCAGACCAACTACTCGGCCGCCAAGGCCGGCATGCACGGCTTCACGCTGGCGCTGGCGCAGGAAGTCGCGAAGAAAGGCGTCACCGTCAACACCATCTCGCCGGGCTACATCGCCACCGACATGGTGATGGCGATCAAGGAAGAGGTCCGCAACGCGATCATCGCCACGATCCCGGTCAACCGCCTCGGTGCGCCGGAAGAGATCGGCGCCGCGGTCGCCTACGTCGCCTCGGATCTGGCCGGCTTCATGACCGGTTCGAACCTGAACATCAACGGCGGTCTGCACATGCACTGATCCGGGCCCTTCGGGTCCGGACCCCTGCGGGCACCCGAATCCGTTTCCGGCGGATTCGGGAAACTCCGCGTCGTGTAACGCGCACGTGCCGCCAAGCCCCGCTCCGGCGGGGCTTTTCGTTCAGGCAGCTTGCGCGCAACCCCGCACGACACCGATGCTGTCGGCAAAGTCCGCGGAGACGGCATGTGATCACCCTCGACGACATCCTCAAGGCGCGTCGGCGCATCCGCGCCAGTCTGAGCGACACCCCGGTGCTGCGCGCCCACCGCCTGTCGCGGCTGTTCGGCTGCGACGTGTTCCTGAAGCTCGAGAACCTGCAGATGACCGGCTCGTTCAAGGTCCGCGGCGCGCTGTCGAAGATGCTGGTGCTGACCGAGCGCGAGCGCGAAGCCGGCGTGATCGCCGCTTCGGCCGGCAACCACGCGCAGGGCGTGGCTTACGCTGCGCAGCGCCTCGGCATCCCGGCGACGATCGTGATGCCCGAGACCGCACCGCTGGCCAAGGTGCAGGGCACGCGCGCCTTCGGCGCCGAAGTGGTGCTGGCCGGTACCGGCTACGACGCCGCCTACGCGCGTGCGGTCGAGCTGCAGGCGCAGGGCGGCGCGACTTTCATCCACGCCTTCGACGACCCGGCGGTGATCGCCGGCCAGGGCAGCATCGGGCTCGAGGTGCTCGAGCAACTCGGCGACTTCGACGCGATCGTGCTGCCGGTCGGCGGCGGCGGCCTGATCGGCGGCGTCGCCACCGCGATCAAGGCGCAGCGCCCGGGCATCCGCGTCTGCGGCGTGCAGGCGGCGCGCATCCCCGGCATGCAGGCGAGCCTCGCCGCCGGGCGGATCGCCCAGCTCCCGGCCGCGGCGACGCTCGCCGACGGCATCGCGGTGGCGCGCGTCGGCGAGCACACTTTCCCGCAGGCGCAGGCGCACGTCGATACGGTGGTCGCGGTCGAGGAAGAAGAGATCGCGCGCGCGATCATGACGCTGCTCGAGCACGAGAAGCTGCTCGCCGAGGGCGCCGGGGCGGTCGGCGTCGCCGCGCTCGCCGCGGGCGCGCTGCCCGAGCTCGCCGGCAAGCGCGTGGTGGTCGTGGTCAGCGGCGGCAACATCGACACCATCGACCTGACCAAGATCATCGAGCGCGGGCTGGAGCAGGACGGCCGGCTGGCGACGCTGCGCGTGGTGGTGCCGGACAAGCCCGGCGCGATCGCCGAGGTTGCCGCCGTGGTCGCGCGCGAGCGCGCCAACGTGCTGCAGGTGATGCAGCACCGCAGCGCCGCGGTGGTGGGGCTGCGCGAAGCCGAGATCGACTTCACGCTCGAGACGCGCGGCCACGAGCACGTCGCCGAGATCGTGAGCGCGCTGCGCGCGGCGGGCTGCCGCGTGATCTAGCGCTTCGCCAGCCGGGCGTCGAGCGACCAGCGGCCCGGGCCGCGCACGATCACGGCGAGCAGCAGCGCCATCCACAGGTAGTGCTCGACCTTGTCGAAACTGGTCGGATCGGCAGCGCCGAGCCCGAACTGGATCGCAGCCGCCATGCCGAGCAGCGGCAGTGCCGCGAGCCGTGCCAGCAAGCCGACCAGCACCAGGCTCGAGGCGCCGAGCTCGAACGCCGTGGCGAGCAGCGCCGCCAGCAGCGGCGGCAGCCAGGGGGCCGCGGCGGCGTAGTCGGTTTCGAACAGGAACAGCGTCCCGCTCCAGTTGCCGAGCTTGGCCAGCCCCGACCAGAAGAACACGCGGAAGATCGCCAGCCGGATCGCGAGGTCGGCGAGCGGGGCGGCGTGCGCCTCGAGCCAGTCACCGGCACGGAAGTAGGCGCGCCAGGCCGGCGCCGCCGGCAAGGGGTCGGTTCGCATCGTTCAGTCCTCCAGCGGACGGCCGTCGAGGCGGCCTTCGCGCAAGTCTGCGGCCAGCGCCGCGGCGAAGTCGAAACCGGGCTCGGCCGCCGCCGCGGCTTCGCCGGCGGCCAGCAGCGGCGCACCGGCGGCGAAGGCCGCGTGCAGCGCGGCGTGGCCGGGGCCGATGCGCGCCTGGCCGAGCGCGCCGCC
>JBDHRG010000222.1:0-5754 GCA_039807445.1 Candidatus Competibacteraceae bacterium | reverse complement strand
CAGCTACGCCGTGCACGGGTGAAATCCGTCTGGGGTAGGGGAAACTCGGCCCACGTTTGATTCATGCACCAACGCCAGTTGATAAGGAACATGTATAGGCCATGTTGCTCCTGTTGCATGAGCTCAAGGAGCGCGACGCGTTCTTCCAGTGATGCCATGGACATTCTCCTTAGCCTAACAACAATTAGACGCACCAACGTGCGTGTTACATCACGCACGCACCTCGTCGGTGGGACGCCTTTGGTAATAAAATCAGGTGATCGTCGAAAATCAAGAGGCGTATCGGCGGAGCAAAAGCCCATAGGGGGTATGGAGACCCGGGGCTGGTCTACTGACATGCGTGATACAACACGCAGATGGATCGATGGTTTTCATAACGTATTGATTTGTCTTTGTTTATGACGGGTGGTTTGGGGGAGCCGAGGACGATATGCAGATGCAGCCTCCCACCGGCAGGCAGGCGCCGCGGCTGCTGGATCAGGTCCGGGACGCGATCCGCCTGCGGCACTACAGCATCTGCATCGAGCAGGCCTACCTGGGCTGGATCAGGCGCTACATCCTGTTCCATCACAAGCGCCACCCGCGCGAGATGGGCAGGGCGGAGATCGAGGCGTTCCTGAGCCGCTCCGTCATACCTACGCAAATCTGTCCAATGCTGAACAAATCTGCCGCTGACTTCCTGTTTCAACGAGACTGCCCAGGGAAGCGGCTTGGTTTTCGCCAATAAAACTCCCCACAGCGGGGAGCTTTACGCCGATGAGGCGACCTCATGCTCCCCCAGGTCTCACAACCTCTCCACAGGCTTCACTTCCGGCAGAGCTTGCCGTAGTCCAGTTTCCTGGAAACCTGAGTGTAGGGGGGATGTGTGGGCTGCAACCATCGGGCGGGAAGTTGATGCACCGCCAACGGTTTCACAATCTACCCATATTGAGAAGAATTATGCAGACTTGAGTATATTTAATTGGAACTGTTCGAGCCCTCTGTTCGCGCTGGAGCGTAAGTACCCGAACCCCAACCGGGAATGGGGCTGGCAATACGCATTGCCTGCCGGCCAGCTGCCACCGCTTCGCCACCCAGCTGCTCGAGTCTGGCCACGACATCCGTACGCACGTGCTGAACGGCGGGCGCCTGCTCAGCCCCCTCGACGGGCTGGCGCCGGGGAGGCCACGGGGCGCGTGACGGGACGGTCCCGGCTGAAGGCCGGGGTTTTCCGCGCAATTAAAGTGGCGCCGCCGCTACTGGTCGAGCCCATACTGCCTGAGTTTCTTGCGCAGCGTGCTGCGGTTGATGCCGAGCACTTCGGCGGCCTTGGTCTGGTTGCCGCGGGTGTAGTGCATCACCGTCTCGAGCAGCGGATGCTCCACCTCGGCGAGCACGAACTGGTACAGGCCGTTGGGCAGCTGACCGTCGAGGTGCTGGAAGTATTCGTGCAGCGCAGCCTGCACCTGCGCGCGCAGCGGGGCGCAGGCGGACGGCTCGCGGTTCGAGTCGGCGGTCATGCGGCGAGGGGCTCCTGCAGTTCGAGTCGGTCGAAATACGCCCGCACGCAGGCGAGCTGTTCCTGGCGGGTCTCGACGCGGTTGACCGCGTCGCGGAAGGCCTCGGAGCCGGCACGCCCCCGGCAGTACCAGCCGAGGTGCTTGCGCGCGATGCGCACGCCCGAGTGCTCGCCGTAGAAGGCATGGAGCGTGTCGAGGTGGCCGAGCAGGAGGTCGCGCACCTCGGCGATCCCGGGTTCGGCCAGGCGCTCGCCGGTCGAAAGATAGTAGGCGATCTCGCGGAAGATCCAGGGGCGGCCCTGTGCGGCGCGGCCGATCATCACCGCGTCGGCGCCGGTGCGCGCCAGCGCTTCGCGCGCCTTCTCCGGGCTGTCGATGTCGCCGTTGACCAGCACCGGGATGGCCACCGCCGCCTTGATCGCGCGCACGGTGTCGTACTCGACCGCACCGACGAAGCCGCAGGCGCGGGTGCGGCCGTGCACCGCGAGTGCGGCGATGCCGACGTTCTCGGCGAGCCGGGCGACGCGCACGCCGTTGCGGTGCTCGGGGTCCCAGCCGGTGCGGATCTTCAGCGTCACCGGCACCTCAACCGCGCCGACCACGGCGTCGAGGATGCGCGCGACCAGCGCCTCGTCGCGCAGCAGCGCCGAGCCGGCGGCGACGTTGCAGACCTTCTTCGCCGGGCAACCCATGTTGATGTCGATCACTTGCGCGCCGCGCGCGACGTTGAGGCGTGCGGCCTCGGCCATCATCGCCGGATCGGCGCCGGCGATCTGCACGCTCTTCAGCCCCGGTTCGCCGGCGTGGTCGAGGCGCAGCCGCGACTTGTCGGTGTGCCACAGCCGGCTGTCGGCGGTGACCATCTCCGACACCGCCAGGCCGGCGCCGAGGCGCTTGCACAGCTGACGGAAGGGGCGGTCGGTGACGCCGGCCATCGGCGCGAGCACGACCGGGGGATCTATGGTGTACGGGCCGATGCGCATGGACGCGGGCGGGAAGCTCGGGAAGGGGGGACGGATGATAGCCGAAGCTCGGGGGTGAGGCGATAGAACAGGTGCGAGGTGCGAGGCACGAGGTGCGAGGAAAGAACGCATCCTCGCCGTGCCTCGTGCCTCGCACTACCGGCGAAGCCCCTCCAGCCGCACCCACTCGTCGCGCTGCGCACCGGTGCGCAGCTCGAACCAGGGGGCGTAGGCGGCGATCACCTCGGCGGCGTGGCGCGCGAGCAGGCCGGCGAGCACCAGCCGACCGCCGGGGCGGGTCAGCGCGGCGAGCCGCGGCGCCAGCACGATCAGCGGGCCGGCGAGGATGTTGGCGAGCACCACGTCGGCCGGATCCGGGGGCAGCGCCTCGGGCGCACCGACCTTCAGTCGCTCGGCGGCGATGCCGTTGGCGTCGGCATTGCTGCGCGTCGCAAGCCAGGCCTGCGGGTCGATGTCGACGCCCCAGGCCTCGGTGGCGCCGAGCTTCAGCGCGGCGATCGCCAGGATGCCCGAGCCGCAGCCGTAGTCGATCACGCGCGCGCCGTCCACCCCGGCACCGGCCAGCCATTCGAGGCACATCGCGGTGCTCGGGTGGGTGCCGGTACCGAAGGCCAGCCCCGGATCGAGCAGCAGGTTGACCGCCCCGGGCTCCGGCGGCGCGCTGCACGAGGGCACGACCCACAGCCGCTCGCCGAAGCGCATCGGCTGGAAGTTGTCCATCCAGGCGCGCACCCAGTCGCGCTCCTCGAGCCCGGCGGCGTCGCGCTCGGGCACGCTGCCGAGCAGCGCGCGCAGCTCGGCGCGCACGCCGTCGAGGTCGGTCGCGGCGTCGAACAGTCCGGTGACGCGCGTGTGCGACCACAGCGGCGTCTCGCCCGGTGCCGGCTCGAGGATCGGCTCGTCGGCGGCGTCGGTCAGCGTCACCGCGACCGCGCCGGCTTCGAGCAGCGCGTCCTCGAGGCGCCCGGCGTCGAGCCCGCCGCCGGCCTCGAGCGTCAGCTGCAGCCAGGAGATCTTCGCTTCGCCCATCGCCTCAGGCCTTCAGCCCGAGCTGCTGCTCGAGGTAGTGGATGTCGGTGCCGCCTTCGACGAAGCGCTGGTCGGCCATGATGCGCCGGTGCAGCGGAGCGTTGGTCTTGATGCCCTCGACCACCAGCTCGGCGAGCGCGTTGCGCATCCGCGCCAACGCGACTTCGCGCGTCTCGCCGTGCGCGATCAGCTTGCCGACCATCGAATCGTAGTTCGGCGGCACGCGGTAGCCGGCGTAGATGTGCGAGTCGACACGGATGCCCGGGCCGCCCGGCGCATGGTAGTGCGTGATCGTGCCGGGCGAGGGCATGAAGCTCTCGGGGTCCTCGGCGTTCAGCCGGCACTCGATCGCGTGGCCGACCAGCTTGACCTGCGCCTGCGTGAACGACAGCGGCAGGCCGGCGGCGATGCGCAGCTGTTCCTTGACGATGTCGACGCCGGTGATCATCTCGGTGACCGGATGCTCGACCTGCACGCGCGTGTTCATCTCGATGAAGTAGAACTCGCCGTTCTCGTACAGGAACTCGAAGGTGCCGGCACCGCGGTAGCCGATGCGCTTGCACGCCTCGACGCAGACCGCGCCGATCTTCTGGCGCTGCGCTTCGGTGATGCCCGGGGCCGGGGCTTCCTCGACCACCTTCTGGTGGCGGCGCTGCATCGAGCAGTCGCGCTCGCCGAGGTAGACCGCGTTGCCGTGGGTGTCGGCCAGCACCTGGATTTCGACGTGGCGCGGGTGCCCGAGGTACTTCTCCATGTACACCATCGGGTTGCCGAACGCGGCGCCGGCTTCGGCGCGCGTCAGCGCGATCGCGTTCAGCAGGTTGGCCTCGGTGTGCACCACGCGCATGCCGCGGCCGCCGCCGCCGCCGGCCGCCTTGATGATGATCGGATAGCCGATCGCGCGCGCGGTCTCGACGCAGACCCGATCGTCTTCGGGCAGCGGGCCGTCCGAGCCCGGCACGCAGGGCACGCCGGCGGCCTTCATCGCTTCTTTGGCGCTGACCTTGTCACCCATCAGGCGGATCGTGTCGGGGCGCGGGCCGATGAAGATGAAGCCGGACTGCTCGACGCGTTCGGCGAAATCGGCGTTTTCCGACAGGAAACCGTAGCCGGGGTGGATCGCGACGGCGTCGGTGACTTCGGCGGCCGAGATCAGCGCCACCATGTTCAGGTAGCTCTCGCTGGAGGGCGCCGGGCCGATGCATACGGTTTCGTCGGCGAGACGCACGTGCTTGAGGTCGCGGTCGACGGTCGAGTGCACCGCGACGGTTTTGATGCCGAGTTCGCGGCAGGCGCGCAGGATGCGCAGCGCGATCTCGCCGCGGTTGGCGATGACGACTTTCTCGAGCATGCGGCTTACTCGATGATGATCAGCGGCTGGTCGAACTCGACCGGCTGGCCGCTCTCGACCAGGATCGCGGTGACGACGCCGGTCTTGTCGGTTTCGATCGGGTTGAACATCTTCATCGCTTCGATGATGCAGACCGTGTCGCCGGCGCTGACGTGGCTGCCGACTTCGACGAAGGGTTTGGCGCCCGGGGCCGAGGCGCGGTAGAAGGTGCCGACCATCGGCGACTTGACCGCGTGCCCTTTGGCGGGTTCGACCGCCGGTGCGGTGGCGGCAGGGGCGGCAGCGGCGACCGGAGCGGGCGCGGCCATCACCGGTGCGGCGACCGCGGGCGCCCAGGTCTGCGGCGGCTGCACCATCACCGCGCTGCCCTGCGGGTGGCGCGAGATGCGCACCGACTCTTCGCCTTCCTGGATCTCGATCTCGGAGATGCCGGATTCTTCCAGCAGCTCGATCAGCTTCTTGATCTTGCGGATATCCATGGTGCTCATGCCTGGCTGCGATGCGTGAGGTAGCGGTCCGCCGCCTGCAGGACCAGCGCGTAGCCCTGCGCCCCGAACCCGCGGATGCCGAACAGATTGGAACGGGGGCCGTTGAGGACGAGCAGCTTCGCCATGCCGGACAGTCCTGTGCGGAGTGGCCGGGATCGGCCGGGGAAAATGGGCGGATTCTGCCGCAGCCGCAGGGGGCTGTCCAGCATCCGAACAGCCGATCGGGCGCGAACTGCGGCGAAATGGCAGGGTTCGGCGGTACTGGCGGCAGCATGGGGCCGTGAAACGTTAAACGTTAGACGCGATGTGAGCGTTATGCCAGTGTCTTCCCGCTTCCCGCTTCCCGCTTCCCGCTTCCCGCTTCCCGCTTCCCGCTTCCCGCTTCCCGCTTCCCGCTTCCCGCT
>JBDHRG010000221.1:0-5762 GCA_039807445.1 Candidatus Competibacteraceae bacterium | reverse complement strand
CCATCACGGTTGACGCTTGACGTCTAGCGCCCTCATCCCTCATCCCTCATCCCTCATCCCTCATCCCTCATCCCTCAATCATCGATTCTCGCGCTCAGAGGCCGAGGAAATTTTTCAGCCCGGTGAAGAAGATCTGCGCCGCGATCGAGGCGACGAACAGCCCGGTCAGCTTGGTCAGGATCACCAGTCCCTGCTGTCCCAGCGCGCGTTCGATCCGCCCGGCGGTCATCAGCAGCGCGCCGACCGACAGGCAGGCCGCGAGCAGCGCCGCACACGCGATCAGGCGCTCGGCCAGGCTGGAAACTTCGGCGGCACCCATCACCAGCAGCGCGCCGATCGTGCCGGGACCGACCGTCACCGGGATCGCCAGCGGTACCACCGCGATCGCCTCGCCCTGGTCGCCGGGCGCAGCGGCGGCGTCACCCTGGATCATCGCGATCGCCGACAGGAACAGCACCGCCCCGGCACCGATGCGGAAGGCGTCGAGCGTGATCCCGAACAGCTCGAAGATGTAGCTGCCGAACAGGTACAGCACGAACGCCACCACCACCACCGCCAGCGTAAACTTGCGTGCGATGCGCTGGCGCGCGCCGGCGCCGAACTGCTGGGTCATCGACAGGAACACCGACAGCACGAAGAACGGTGCCAGGATCACCAGCAGCTTCAGGTACAGATTGACGAAGTGCGCGAGCACGCGGGGTCCCCGAGGTGAAGGCGAAGGCGCATCTGTGCCTCGGCCCCGTGGCTGCTGTCAACCGCGGCGCAAGCTGCGCCCTCTCCGCCGCAAGAACCGTGAAGAACGCCGTCGCCGGCTCTATCTTCAAGTGCTGACAAGACACGCAGAGGCGGTTTCCGGCCCGTGCGAGCCCGCCGTAAGCGGACCGCAGCGGCTTTCGCGGACGAATGGCGGTGACCCGGGCAAGCGGGAAAGAGGCGCGCCATGCACAAGATCATCATCAGGCATCTGAGCGGCTCGAAGGCCGGCCAGATCGAAGAGCTCGCCCCGGCGCCGGGTAGCCCGATCGTCATCGGTCGCAGCGACGCGGCGACGGTGCGCTACGATCCCCAGCGCGACGACCTGGTCAGCCGCGAGCATTGCCGGCTCGAACCGATCGAAGGTGAAACCGGCGGCTACCGGATCGTCGATCTGAACAGCCGCAACGGCACTTACCTGAACCGGCAGCGCCTCACCGGCAGCGCCGTGCTGACCCCCGGCGACGTGATCCAGCTCGGCCCCGGCGGCCCCGAGTTCGAATTCGGTCTCGACCCGCCGCCGCCGGCGAAGCCGCGCCCGACCCGCGAGATCGGCCCCGCCGCCATGCCGGCGACCCGCGAGACGGACACCGTCCCCCCGGTCACGGTCGTCCCGCCCGACGCGGGTGCCGCCAAGGCGGCGATCGGCCGGGCGACGGTCGAGCGCATGATCGGCGAATCCCAGCGCAGCGCCCACCGCATGCACTGGAACGTGGCGGTGCTGCTGATCGGCGTCGTGGTCCTGGTCGCGGCGGTGATGCTCTACCTGAACTGGGGCTCGCGGCAGGAGCTCGCCAGCACCCGCCAGACGCTGGACGAGCAGATCAAGATCACCCGTGACATGGTCAGTCAGAAGCCGGCAGCCGCCAGCGATCCGCGGCTGTCACCGGCCGACGTGACCGGCAAGTTCGGCCCCACGACCGTGTTCATCGAAGTCGCCTGGAAGCTGATCCACACCGCGAGCGATCGGCAGGTCTACCACCGGATCATCGACCGCCTGCCCGCCTACCTGCAGCGACCAGACGGCCGCATCGTCCCGTGGCTGACGCTCGACTCGGAGCGTGGCACCAACCTCCCGATCGCCGATCAGCATACGGGCTCCGGCTTCGTGGTCACCAGCAACGGTTTCATCCTGACCAACCGCCACGTGGCGGCGACCTGGCGCACCGGCTGGACCCTGCCGGACAAGGGCGGCCGCATCTTCGAACTGGTGCAGCGGCGTGACGGGCAGCTCGAAGTCGGACCGCGGGCGGTCGATGCGCCCCTCGGGCAGTTCATCGGCCGGGTGCATCCCTGGGTGCCGGGTAACGAAGTCTTGCTGGTGGAGCCCGACAAGCGCGGGCGCTTCCTGGTCCAGGGCGGGAGCCGGCTGTACGAGGGGCGCTTCGATGCGCTCAACGTCACCTTCCCGAAGACCAAGCTGCGCATCCCGGCACGCCTGGTGCGGGTTTCGGACCAGCACGACGTGGCGCTGCTCAAGATCGACGTCCCCGGCTCGGTACCCAAGGTCGATCTCTACGACAGCTACGCCAGCACCAAGGCCGGCGATGCGATCACCGTGCTCGGCTACCCGGGCGTGTCGCCCGACGTGGGGGTGCGCACCAAGTCGCAGGATCCGCTCAATCCGCGCGACGAATGGGTCCAGGTGCCGGACCTGACCGTCACCGACGGGCTGATCGGCAAGGTGATCCGCGGCCAGGCCACCCCGGCCGGCGGCCAGGCGTACGACTATGCGAGCGAAGCCGGCGACGTGTTCCAGCTCACCGTCAACGCCACCGGCGGCGGCAACAGCGGCGGCCCGGTGTTCGATGAGCGCGGGCGCGTGATCGGCATCTTCACCTTCGGCTTGAAGACCGACGTGCAGATCAGCTTCGCGGTGCCGATCCGCTTCGGCCTCGACCTGATGGAGATCAAGCCCGTACTGGAGTGACGGCGATGCCCTCCTTGCTGCAGCGCGAAATCGGACCGTACCGCCTGGTCGATTTCCTCGGCGCCGGCGGCATGGGTGAAGTCTACCGGGCGGTGCACGCGCGCATCGACCGGGTAGTGGCGATCAAGGTGCTGACCGACGCCGACCCCCGCCTCGCCGAGCGTTTCATCAACGAGGCCCGCATCCAGGCCGGCCTCCACCACCCCAACATTGCGACGCTGTACGAGTTCGAAGAGCTCGCCGGCAAACCCTGCATCGTCATGGAATACGTCGACGGCCAGACGCTGAGCGAGCGTATCCGCACGCAGGGTGCCTTGCCACCGGCGGAGGCGGCGTGCGTGTTCCGGCAAGTGGTCGAAGCCATCGCCTACGTCCACGAGCACGGCATCGTCCACCGCGACATCAAGGCCGCCAACATTCGCATCGGCACCCACGGCGAGGTCAAGCTGCTCGACTTCGGTATCGCCAGGGATGCGGGTAGCAAGGCGCTGACCCGACTCGACAGCGTGGTCGGCACCCAGCAATACTTGGCCCCCGAGCAGCTCGACGGCGCTCGCGGCGATCAGCGCTCGGACATCTGGGCGCTCGGCGTGCTGCTCTACGAGATGAGCACCGGCCACCTGCCGTTCGAGTCCGATACCCTGACCGGCCTGGTCGAGCAGATCCACACCGCGCGCTACCCGCCACCCGAGCGCCTCAATCCGGCGGTGCCCGAGGTGGTGCGCGCGATCATCCGCCGCTGCCTGCAGCGCAAGCCCGAGCAGCGCTATATCTCGGCGCGCGAGTTGTTGCATGACAGCCTGCGCCTGGCGGCAGCCGCGGCAGCGCCGCGCGCACCGCCCGGCGAACCGCGCCGCCAGGCGATCCGCGTCCCGTGGCCGCTGTGGGGCGGCGTGCTCGTACTGCTGGTCCTGCTGATCGGTAGCGTACTGATGCTCCAGCCGGACGAAGCCGAACCGCCCCCACCGGCATTACTCCCCCGGGCGGTCGAACCGCCCCCGCCCGCGGTCGGAACGCCCCCGCAACCGCTGGCGACGGTCAGCATCGACACCTACACCGGCCGCGCCGAGGTCTACCAGGACGGCCGCCCGGTCGGCACCACGCCCTGGCGCTTGCAGGCACCGGTGGGAGCGCGGATCGAGGCGGTGCTCAAGCGTCAGGGCTACAAGGACGTACCGATCAGCTTCCACGTCAGCGAGCACGGCAATGAGTATTTTTTCCCGATGGAGAAGCGCCCCTGAGGTGAACATGCCGTTCGCGCTGCGCACTGCGGTGCTCAGCGACGCCGGTTGTGTGCGTGCCGACAACGAGGACAGCGCCTGCTGCATCGCACCAACACCCGGCACCGCACAGGCGCGCCAGGGCGTGCTGGCGCTGGTGGCCGACGGCATGGGCGGGCACGCCGCCGGCGAAGTGGCCAGCCGTCTGGCCGCCGAAGCCGTCGGCGAGCGCTATTACCGCGACACCGGCACCGAGCCGCGCGCGGCGCTGGACGCCGCGCTGCGCGAAGCGAACCGGCGCATCCATGCCGCCGCCCGCGCCGACACCGCGCTCGCCGGCATGGGCACCACCTGCACGGCGCTGGTGCTGCGCGGCGGCTACGCCTATGCCGCGCACGTCGGCGACAGCCGCCTCTACCTGGTGCGCGGCGACGCCATCTACCGCATGACCGAAGACCATTCGCTGGTGATGGAGATGGTCCGCCAGGGTTGGCTGACGCCGGAGCAGGCGCGCCAGCACGCCGAGCGCAACGTCTTGACTCGCGCGCTGGGCACCCGGCCGGAGGTGGAGATCGTGAACTGGGAGCAGCCGTTCCCGCTGCGCCCAGGCGACCGCTTCGTGCTGTGCACCGACGGCTTGCACGACCTGGTCGACGACGACGAGATCAAGGCGGTGGCGCTCAGCGGCGAAGCCCCCGAGGCGATCTGCGCCGCGCTGCTCGAGCTGGCGAAGTCACGGGGCGGCTACGACAATGTTTCCATCGTCGTGGTGCAACTGGATGGAGCGGGACATGAGCTTGCCTGACGATCCCTCCGTTCCCGCGTGCCTGCTGATCGGCCGCACCGTCGGCAACGTCCGCATCACCGGTGCGATCGGCGAAGGCGGCATGGGCGAAGTCTTCGCCGGCGAAGACTTGATGCTCGAGCGCCCGGTGGCGATCAAGATGCTGCGCCCCGAGCTCGCCGGCCGCGCCGACGTGGCCGAACGCTTCCGGTCCGAAGCGGTGACGCTGGCGAAGCTGAACCACCCCAACGTCGCCACCGTCCACGCCTTCCTGCGCGAAGGCGAGTCGCTGTTCCTGGTAATGGAATACGTGCGCGGCTGGACGCTGGCCGAGCTGGTGCAACGCTGCGGCGCACTGCCGCTGACCGTCGCCGCGGAGCTCGCCGTGCAGGCGCTCGAGGGGCTCGGCTTCGCCCATCGGCAGGGGATCGTGCACCGCGACGTCAAGCCCTCGAACCTGATGATCACCGAGGCCGGCACGCTCAAGGTGATGGATTTCGGCCTGGCGCGCATCCGCGGCGCGGCTCACCTGACACGCCAGGGTCATCTGGTGGGCACCCTCGAATACACCTCGCCCGAGCAGGTTCGCGGCGCCGAAACCGACGCCCGCTCGGACCTCTACTCGCTCGGCATCGTGCTCTACGAACTGCTGACCGGGCAGCTGCCGTTCCGCAGCGACAGCGAGTACGAGCTGATCCGCGCACAAGTGGAAACCCCGCCGCTGCCGCCGCACGAACTCCGCCCGCAGTTGCCGCAAGCGCTGGAAGCGATCGTGCTGCGGGCGCTGGCCAAAGACCCGACCGCGCGCTTTCAGGATGCAACCGAATTCATCGCCGCCTTGCGTGCCTGCCCGGAGCTCGCCGACGATGCGGGGGCGCTGGCCGGGCTGCTGGCGCGCATGCCGCCGCGCCCCGCACCGCGCGCACCGCCGCCCGATGTGCGCGAAACACGCTTGGCGACGCCGGCGGCGGTCGCCACGCCGCCAGCGCCGGCTCCCGTGTCACGCCGGCGCAGCGGCTGGCTGCTGGGGCTCGGCGCCGCGCTGGCCGCTGCCGCCGCGGCGGTCGGGTTCCTG
>JBDHRG010000220.1:0-5872 GCA_039807445.1 Candidatus Competibacteraceae bacterium | reverse complement strand
ATCGCCGCCAGCGCCCGGTGCAGCGCGTCGAGGCTGCGCCCCTCGCCGCCGGGACGCAACCGCACCCAGAGCCGGGCGGCGCCGGCGCGGCTCGCGCTGGCGATGCGCTCGACCTCGGGCAGCTTCGCCAGCGCCGCCTCGAGCGGCGCCGCGACCCGGCGCTCGACCTCGTCGGCCGCCGCCCCGGGCAGGCGCACGACGATGCGCACGGTATCGGCGTCGCCGGGCGCCTCGGGCGCGCGCGACATCTGCCAGTAGGCCAGCGCGCCGGCCAGCAGCGCGAGCAGCAGCGCGAGGCGGGCGAAGACGGGATTGTCGAGCAGTCGGCGCAGCATGGGGCGGGGGCGTGGTCCTTCGGCACGGGCCGCCGACGGCGGCCGGGATCGGCCGATCTTATACAACGCCGCGCCCGCAGCGGCCATCACCCCGGCGCCGGCCAGGTGCACCCCGCACGGGCATCCGGTATCCTCGCGCCATGAACGCAACCACTCCCAAATCCCCGATTGCACGGCGTTTTCGCGGTTTCCTGCCGGTGGTCGTCGACCTCGAGACCGGCGGCTTCAACCCCAGGACCGATGCGCTGCTCGAGATCGCCGCGGTGATCGTCGGCATGGACAGCCAGGGCCGGCTGTTCCGCAAGCAGAGCATGGCGTACCACGTCCAGCCCTTCCCCGGCGCCAACCTCGAACCGGCTTCGCTGGCGGTCAACGGCATCGACCCCTGGCACCCGTTCCGCCTGGCGCTGCCCGAATCCGAGGCGCTTGCCAATGTGCTGCGCGAAGTGCGCCGTCACGTGCGCGAGACCGGCTGCACCCGCGCGGTGATGGTCGCGCACAACCCCGCCTTCGACCTGTCGTTCCTGAACGCCGCCGCCGAGCGCTGCGACGTCAAGCGCAACCCCTTCCACCCGTTCTCGACCTTCGACACCGCGACGCTCGCCGGGCTGGCCTACGGCCAGACCGTGCTCGCCCGCGCGGTGCAAGCCTCCGGCCTGGACTGGGACGCGCGCGAAGCGCACTCGGCCGCCTACGACGCCGAGCGCACCGCCGAGCTGTTCTGCCGCATCGTCAACCGCTGGCAGGAGATCGGCGGCTGGTATCCGCCGGAGGACTGATCCGCTCAGCCACGACACGGTGCCGCTCGCGGTGGCTGCCGTGGACAAGGGTGGCGCATCGCCTACGCTGCGAAGGATTCGCGAGCCTGCCCTCTTGACCGGGCGGTAGAGGTCGGGGATGCGCCGCCCCGCACGCGCCAGCGCACTGACCGCATCGTTCAGCTCGTGGTGCGGCCGAAGCCGCTCGCCGCCCTCGCCCGCGTGCAAGCCGTAGCGCTCGAGCAGCCGCTCGGCGATCAGCCGGTACAGCGGACGGCTGCCGCCGCCGTCGGCGACGCAGCGCAGCTCCGCTCCCACCACCGGGATCACGTTCGGGATCACGTTCCCGTCCTCGATGTGGGCGAGCAGTTCTTCCCAGGATTCCTCCACTTCCGCCATCGGCGCACCTTCCGCTGTCATCGCCCTCAGCCATATTAGTCGGCGGGGCACGCGGAACGCTGACCAACGCAGCGTTCCCCCGCACGGCGGTATCCCGCAGTCGAGGACATGCTAGAGAGGACATCGAACATGCAGGACTTCACCCGCTTGGCCGGCGCCGCGCTCCTGATGCTGCTGGTGACCGGCTGCTACCTGGTGCTGGCGCCGTTCATGTCGGCGCTGATCTGGGCGCTGATCCTGGCGATCTCGCTCGGTCCGGTGCACGAGTGGCTGCTCGATCGGCGCCACCTCGGCTCCGGCGCCGCGGCGGCGCTGCTGACGGCGCTGATGGCGGCGTTGCTGCTGCTGCCAGTGCTGATGATCGTGCCCAGCCTGACCGAACTGGTATCGTGGCTGGCCGAGCGCGCCGGCGAAGCGTTCGACCAGGGTCTGCCCTCGCCGCCGAGCTGGCTCGCCCAGCTGCCGCTGGTCGGCGAAGACCTGCTGCGCTACTGGCAGACCTTCGAGAACGACGGTTCGCGGCTGGTCGCCGAGCTGAAGAAGTACCTGGGGCCCTTGCGCGATCTGCTGCTCGCCGCCGGTGCCGGCCTCGGCCAGGGCATCCTGCACCTGGCGCTGAGCCTGGCGATGCTGTTCTTCATGCTGCGCGACGGCACGCGCTGGGCCGCCAAGCTGCGCGCGGTGACCGCGCACCTGATCGGCCCGCGCGCCGGGCGGCTGCTGCGCGTGGCGCAGCAGACCATCGGCAGCGTGGTCTACGGCATCCTCGGCACCTCGCTGGCGCAAGCCGGGCTGGCGTGGTTCGGCTTCTGGATCGCCGGGGTCAACAATGCGCTGTTCCTCGGCTTCTTGACCTTCTTCCTGTCGTTCATCCCGCTGGGGCCGGCGCTGCTGTGGATCCCGGCCGCGATCGGGCTGTACAAGGCCGGTGCGGTCGGCTGGGCGGTGTTCCTGGCGGTCTGGGGGGCGCTGGCGGTCGGCGGCGCCGACAACGTGCTGCGCCCGCTCTTGATCGGCCGCGGCGTCGACCTGCCGTTCCTGTTCGTGTTCCTCGGCGTGCTCGGCGGCGCCTTCGCCTTCGGCCTGACCGGCGTGTTCATCGGCCCGACGCTGCTGGCGCTGGCCTACACGCTGGTGCGCGAGCTGACCGAGGGGCGGCGCGCGGAGATGGCGACGAACGCGGAAGCGCAGGCGGGAGAGGAAGCTTCGCGCTGAGCACGACGCTCGCCCGGCCCGCCTGCCGCGCGGACCGCGCTGCCAGAACGGGCCGGCGGGCGTCAGGGCATTTCGGCTCCGGGGATGAAATCCGGCTCGACGATCTGCTCGAAACTGTACGGGCAGCGTTGCGGGAACACCCCTTCCAGTCCGGTTTCGCGCTCCGCCATCAGCAGCGCATCCTGGCAGGCCTCAGCCAGGCTTTCGTCGAGCACGCGCTCGAGGCTCGGGTTGCGCCGCAGCAGGCGATCGACCTGCCGCCGCTGCTCCTTGATCGTCAGCCGCCAACTGCGCGAGCGGAACCCCGGCTGGAACTCCCATTTCAGCAGCTGGGCCAGCAGCACGGCCAGACGGCTCTCCAGTTGCGCGCGCTCGCTGCGGCCCATGCTCTCGATCTCCTCCAGGACGTGCGCGATGTCGAGCCGATCGAGCCGGCCCGAGTGCAGCACCTCGGCTTGCTCCACCGTCCAGCCATAGAAATCACTGTCGTATCTGCTGCTCGAAGTGCCCATGGCGTTCTCCCGCGGTGCCGGCCTTGCCGGGCAGTGTAGCTGCGATCGCTGCCGCGATGCTCCGCCCGGCCGCGTCCACGCAGCCACCCGACACCTTCACCGCGAGGACCAAGCGGCAAGCACGCTCGACACTCAATAGACGAACTCTGCTCTGATCAGGACTCGCCTGCGAACACCCACGACCGCAGCAGCGCCGCCGCGGCGAACGCACAGCCGGCGCCGAAGCCGAAGGCGGCCGGGGCGCCGAAGCCCTGCCACAGCGCGCCGAAGGCGAGCGAAGCCGGCAGCAGCATCAGCCCGGCGATCAGGTTGAACCAGCCGTAGGCGGTGCCGAGGCGCCCGGTGGGGGCGAGGTCGGCGACCAGCGCCTTTTCGGCGCCCTCGGTCGCGGCGAGGAAGACGCCGTACAGCGCCAGCAGCGGCCACAGCCCCCATCCAGGCGCGTCGACCAGACCGAGCGCCAAGTACACGGCGCCGTACAGCAGCCAGCCGGCGACGATCAGCGGCCGCCTCCCGATGCGGTCGGACGCCGCCGCGAGCGGCGCCGACAGCGCCGTCGCCACCAGCGCAGCCAGCGCCCAGATCAGCGGCACCTGCACCTCGGCCAAGCCGAGCTCGCGCGCGCGCAGCAGCAGGAACATGTTCGACGAGTTGCCGAGCGTGAACAGCGCCAGCACCGCCAGGTAGCGGCGCAGGCGCGGCGGCAGGCTGCCAAAGCGCCAGTCCATCGCCGCGCGCGCAGCGGCCGACGCGACCGGCGGCTCGCGGATCGCCAGCGTCAGCGCGACCACCAGCGTGCCCGGCAGCGCCGCCCACAGCAACACCTCGCGCAGCGACAGCCCCGAGGCCAGCAGCCCGGCCGCCGCCAGCGGGCCGAGCACCGCACCGGCGTTGTCCATCGCGCGCTGCAGGCCGAACGCCAGGCCTCGCTCGCCCGCACCGACCGCGCGCGCCAGCAGCGCGTCGCGCGGCGAGGTGCGCAAGCCCTTGCCGACGCGGTCGGCGAAGCGCAGCAGCAGCACCGTCGGCCACGCGCCGGCGAAGGCGAGCAGCGGCCGCGCCAGCGCCGCGAGGCCGTAGCCACCGACCACCCACGCCTTGATGTGGCCGAAGCGGTCGGCGAGCACGCCAGAGGCGAGCTTCAGCAGGCTGCCGGCGGCTTCGGCCAGCCCTTCGATCAGCCCGAGCGCACGCGGACCGGCCATCAGCACTGCGCTCAGGTACAGCGGCATCAGCGGGTAGACCAGATCGCTCGCGGCATCGTTGAGCAGGCTGACGCAGCCGAACAGCCACACCGTCGCGGGCAGGGCGGCGAGGCGGCGCCAGAGCGGCATGTCCGCGGACGCTCAGACCATGCCGTACTCGACCGTCGAGCGCGTGTAGAAGGCATGGAAGCCTTCGCCGCGCAGGCGCTCGAGCAGTGCAGCTTCCTGCGCCTCGGTCAGCTCGAACACCAGCAGCAGCGGGCAGTCGCCGGCCAGCTCGAAGAAGCGCTGCTCGTGCAGGCGGTGGCTGCGGCCGAAACCGGCGATCGCGCGGAAGGCCGAGCCGCCGGGCAGGTCGAGACGCTGCGCCTCGTCGAGCAGCCATTCGTAGGCGAGCCGGCTGCCATGGCGGTCGCGCTCGCCCAGGTAGAAGCGCAAGCACACGCCGCGCGTCAGGGAGTCGCTCATTCGTCGTGCTCTCCGATGAAGGGTCAGGAGTGAGGGGTGAGGAGGAAAAGAAGGTCAGCGCCCTCCCCTCACTCCTCACTCCTCACTCCTCACTCCTCACTCCTCACTCCTCACTCCTCACTCCTCACTCCTCACTCCTCACTCACTGACACCCCCTCAACAGCCATCCGATGCCCCACAGCCCCAGCCCGGTCATCGCCAGCGAGCCGAGCAGGTGCAGCAGCACACCTCCCAGCGCCCAGGCGAGCTCGCCGCGCGCGAGCAGCGTGGTGATCTCGGCCGAGAAGGTCGAGAACGTCGTCAGACCGCCGAGGAAGCCGGTGATCACGAACAGCCGCCACTCGGGCGCGAGCGCCTGGAACTGCTGGAAGCCGCCGAGCGCACAGCCCATCAGCAGGCCGCCGACCAGGTTCGCCGCCAGCGTGCCGAGCGGCACGGTCGCGAACAGCGGGTTCAGCCACAAACCGAGCGCCCAGCGCAGCCAGGCACCGAACGCCGCACCGAGGCCGACGGCGAGCAGACCCCAGGGGGTCATCGGCTCATGCGGGGTTCACCCGGACACGCGCCTCCTGCTTCCCGGGGAATGGGCGAGGGGTAATGAGGAATGGGAAAATGGCCGTGGCTCATCCCCCATCCCCATCCCCCGCCCGACTCACATCAGCCCCTCGAAGGGCTGCACCTCGACCCAGTCGCCGGGCTCGGCGCCACGCGAGTCGTCGGACAGCACGATGAAGCAGTTGGCGCGGCTCATCGAGCTCAAGATGCCCGAACCCTGGTCGCCGGTGCTCCTGACCGCGATCGTGCCGTCGGGCTGGCGCGCGAGGATGCCACGCTGGAACTCGACCCGCCCGGGGCGCTTCTTCAGCCGCTCGAGCGTGCGCGCCGCGAGCAGCACCGGCTCACCGGCCGGCATGCCCATCAGCCGCCGCAGCGCCGGCTGCACGAACTGGTAGAAGGTCACGACCACCGACACCGGGTTG
>JBDHRG010000219.1:0-5876 GCA_039807445.1 Candidatus Competibacteraceae bacterium | reverse complement strand
TCGAAGCCGCCAACCTCGCCTTCGCCCCCTCGGCGCGCGACGTCGAGCACGCGCGCAAGCTGATGGCGGCGTGGGATGCCGCGCATGCCGAAGGCAAGGGCGTGGTGGTCGTCGACGGCAAGCTGGTCGAGAACCTGCACGTCGAAGAGGCTCGGCGCACGCTGGCGCTGCACGAGGCGATCGCCGCGCGGCAGGCATAAACCGTCTCATCCGCATCCTTTTCCAGGCTGCACTGCCGCGGCGGGCGGTCACGCGCTATCCTCGGCCTTCGCGGACGTCGGGGGAGGACCCGCATGCACGAAATCGCAATGGACGGCGGCCTGTTGGTCGCCGTGGTGCAGATCATCGCCATCGACATCCTGCTCGGCGGCGACAACGCGGTGGTGATCGCGCTCGCCTGCCGCAAGCTGCCCGAACACCAGCGCAGTCGCGGCATCTTCTGGGGCGTGTTCGGTGCGGTGGCGCTGCGCATCGTGCTGATCGCGTTCGCGCTGCAGCTGCTGGCGCTGCCCTGGCTGAAGCTGGTCGGCGCGGCGCTGCTGGTGTGGATCGGCGTCAAGCTGCTGCTGCCGGAGGAGGGCGAGGGTCACGGCGAGATCGCCGCCAGCGCCAGCCTGGCCGGCGCGGTCAAGACCATCATCGTCGCCGACGCGGTGATGAGCGTCGACAACGTCATCGCCGTGGCTGCGGCGGCCAAGGACAGCCTGGCGCTGGTGGCCTTCGGCATCGCGATCAGCGTGCCGATCATCGTCTGGGGCAGCAAGCTGGTGCTGAAGCTGATGGACCGCTTCCCGTGGGTGATCACGGTCGGCGGCGGTCTGCTCGGCTGGATCGCCGGACAGATGGCGATCGGCGACGTCGTGCTCGCCGAACGCCTGGCCGGGGCCGGGCCGTGGCCGACACGGCTGGCGCCGGTCGCTGGAGCGGCGCTGGTGGTCGCGCTCGGCACGTTGCTGGCGCAGCGGGTGCGGCGCAAGGTCGCCGCGGTCGAGCTCGCGTCCGGCGCCTCCGAAACCGAACGCTGAGCGAGGGGATGCGACCATGCTGAAAGTGCTGGTGCCGGTGGACGGTTCGGAGCACGCGCTGCGCGCCGTCGAACACGTGTTGCGACTGCGCGATGCCGCGGGCGGGCTCGAGGTGCACCTGCTGAGCGTGCAGATCCCGGTGGCCTCGGGGCACGCGCGCCTGTTCGTCAGCCACGAGCAGCTCGAGGACTATTACCGCGAAGAGGGCCAGCAGGCGCTCTCTGCGGCGCGGGCCAGGTTCGATGCTGCCGGCCTGCCGCACACCTGGCACATCGCGGTCGGCCACGTCGCCGAGACGATCGCCGAATACGCGCGCGAGCTCGGCGTCGACCAGATCGTGATGGGCACCCACGGCCGTTCGGCGCTCGGCCACGTGCTGCTCGGCTCGGTCGCCGCGGAGGTGATCCGCCTGGCCGGGGTGCCGGTGACGCTGGTGCGCTAGGCGACGAGCCGACGGCCCCACCTCTCAAGCCTCCGCGGCCGCCCGCTCGAGGCCGACGGCCGTGTCCAGCGCCTCCTGGCGCAGCTTGCGCTCGATCAGCCAGGGGCCGATCAGCGGCGGGAACCAGAAGTCGGGCACCAGGTGCAGCTCGAGCGTCAGGCGCGTGGTTTCGCCCTCGGGCAGCAGGGTCCAGCGCGCCCGGCCCTCGCGGAAGTCGCCCGAGCCGGGCACGATCTCGGCCTCGATGTCGCCCCCGGGCGGCGCGCGCACGCGCTGCCACCAGCGGAACTCGAGGCAGACGAACAGGATGCAGACGTTGCTGGCCACCCGCATCCGCACCGTATCCGGAGCCTCGTGCACCAGCACCTGCACCGTGCGCAGCCCGCCGTTGACGCGCGGCAGGCGTTCGTAGTCGGTCAAGAGCGCCCGCACCCGCGTCGCGGGAACATGCACGCGGATCTGCGCGTGCATCGTCAACCCGCCGCCCGCGCGCGTCACCGTCGCCGCCAGCACTTCGGCGGCGTCGGCGGTGCCGGCGGCCAGCGGCAGCAGCAGGACGGCGAGGCGCAGCAGGAGAGCGGCAAGGGGCAGCATCCGACAATTGAAGGCGAGGCGGTGTGTTCCTGCCACGGTTCGCCGGGCACGGGGCGGATGCACCCTCATCGAAGCTTCAGACGGCTGCCGCGGCCAGGAAGTCGTTGATGCGCCTGGTCAGTGCCGAGTTCTTCTCGACGTGGCTGGCGTAGTAGATGAAGGACTGCACCGCCGTCCGTTGCTTGAGCGGATCCCAGAGCTCGACGATGCGCAGCAAGTCCTCGAGTGCGAGCGCCTTGACGCCGAGCGACTCGATCGCTTCGCGGGCACCCTCGGCGAAGTCCAGCGCCACGACCATGCCCAGCGCGCCGCGCCTGCCGGCTTCGTTGGCGAAGCTCTCCAGGTCGGGCGCGTTGTCCGGTGTCAGCGCGTACTGCTTGACCTCGGCGCTCACCGCCAGGCGGGCGCCCTCCCAGGCGTCGATATCGCCGACGCGCTGGAGCCGCTTCGATCCGGTGCGTACCTTGCCGATCTCGACCTGCAGGTGCGGATTGTCGGCACGCAGGAAGCCGAACACGATGCCCTGGAAGGCCGCGCCCGTGGGCTCGCCGCGCTGCGCCGTCATGTCGAAGGACTCGAGCAGCTTCCGGAACAGTGGAGGATCGGTCTTGACCGTGCTCGGATCGAAAGCCTGGCTCTGCAGGGTATCGAGCACGAAATCGCACACCCGCTGGCGCAGCGTAACGAGCTCGGACTCGTCGAAAGTCACCAGCGCATTCAGCCAGCGGCGATAGTCGGCCCATGCCTGGGTAGCGTGCGGCGCGCAGCTGGGGTAGTCGAAGCGCTTGTGCTCGGCCCGGAAGAAGCGTTCGGCTTCGTTGTAGAAAGGCCGCAGGCTCACGGTCGCTCCGGCCCCGTCGTCGACGATCAGCGTGTTGGCGCGGTGGCCGGCGCGGGTTTCGGTCTGCCGCGGGAAGCGCGCCAGGAAGTCGTCGAAGTCGCGCAGGCCGGCCCCACCGGTGCCGAGATGGCGGAAGAAGTCGATGAGCGCGACCAAGAGGCCGGCGGTGAACTTGCGGCGGCGGAAGGCGACGACGAAGTCGTCGTAGAGTTCTTCGGGGCTCATCCCTGAGTGTCGTCCTCGGTCAGACCCTGAGCGCAGCGAGCTTCGGGAATGCGCTGCGTCCCATCTCGAAGTATTCCGGGTCCCGGTCGGTGCCGAGCGCGTAGTAGCCGAGCGCTTCGGCGGCTGCGAGCGTCGAGCCGCTGCCGGCGAAGGGGTCGTAGACGATGCCGATGCCGAGCGGCAGCGCGGCGCGGACGACCTGGCGCATGAAGCGCTGCGGCTTCAACGAGGGGTGCGGCGCGAGGTCGCGCTCGGTGCCGCGCGTCGGCGAGCACGGGACCACATCCCTGAACGGTTCCTCGTCGGAGATACGCCGCAGACCACCCGTGCCCCAGCGGCGCAGATTGTCGGCGACCGTGCCGTCGAGCGGCTTGCGGAAGATGCCCCAGGGTTCCCAGCAGGCGCGGGGCATCACGGTCACGTCGGGAAACTCCTGCTCCGCGCCTTTCGGTCTGTCGCCGCCGCGAAGGGTCTGCACCAGACGGATGATCTCGCCGCGCTTCTCGAAGCCCGCCGCCTGGAATGCGTGGAAGGTCATGCTCGACAGCAGCGGATTGGAAGCGAGCAGCACGTGCCCGCCCGGCACGAGCACGCGCAAGAGATGGCCCGCCAGGTCGCCGAAAAAGGCGTACAGACGCTCCATCTCGGCCGTCGACAGCACGGTGAAGCGCGGCAGCGGCTGGCGCTTGGCGCCGTCGAACGCGGGCGGGATGCGCCAGACGCCGCCACGGCCGCGGCGGCGCTTGGCCTGATGCTCTTCGTCGTACTCGATGATGCCGTAGGGAGGGTCGGTCACCACGGCGTGGATCGCGTTCCTGGGCAGTGCGGCGAGCCAGACGATCGCGTCGGCCAGGACGTAGCTGACGCGCTCCGACAGATGGTGTCGGGGGAACGGGCCGATTGCCCGCAGGGCGGCCCAGTCCTGCAGCGTGCGCTCCCGGAGCTGCCCCAGCCATGCGGGCTCGCTGCGCCGCGGCGCAGGCTCGGGGATCAGGGGCAGGCTCAGGTTTTCCACGCACGTCTCCGGTCCGGGGCAGACGCGATTATCCGCCGCCGGCGTCCGGAGCGTCCAGCCCGGGAGCCGGGGTCCGGACGCCTCCGCAGCGTTTCTTACCCCGCCGCGCGGATGCGGGCGATCAGCCCCGCGGTCGATGCGTCGTGGCGCGGGTCGAGCGGCGCGCCGTCGAGTTCGGCTTCGATGCCCTTGGCGAGCTGCTTGCCGAGCTCGACGCCCCACTGGTCGAAGGAGTTGACGCCCCAGATCACCCCCTGCACGAACACCTTGTGCTCGTACAGCGCGATCAGCGCGCCGAGCGTCGCCGGGGTCAGCCTGTCGACCAAGATCGTGTTGCTCGGCCGGTTGCCGGGAAACACCTTGTGCGGCAGCAGCGCGTCGAGCTCGGCGCCCGCGAACCCTTGCGCCTCGAGCTCGGCGCGCGCCTCGGCCTCGGTCTTGCCGCGCATCAGCGCCTCGCTCTGCGCCAGGCAGTTGGCGAGCAGAAGCCGGTGGTGGCGGCCGAGCGGGTTGTGGCTGTGCAACGGCGCGATGAAGTCGACCGGCACCAGCCGCGTGCCCTGGTGGATCAGCTGGAAGAAGGCGTGCTGGCCGTTGGTGCCGGGCTCGCCCCACAGGATCGGGCCGGTGTCGCAGTCGACCGGGCGGCCGTCGCGCATCACGCCCTTGCCGTTGCTCTCCATGTCGAGCTGCTGCAGGTAGGCCGGAAAGCGGTGCAGGTACTGGTCGTACGGGATCACCGCAACGCTGGCGGCGCCGAGGAAGTTCGAGTTCCAGACGCCGAGCAGGCCGAGGATCACCGGCAGGTTGGCCCCGAGCGGTGCGCTCTCGAAGTGGCGGTCCATCGCGCGCGCGCCGCCGAGCAGTGCTTCGAAGCGCTCGAAGCCGATGTACAGCGCGATGGGGAGCCCGATCGCCGACCACAGCGAGTAGCGGCCGCCGACCCAGTCCCAGAAGCCGAACATGTTGGCGGTGTCGATGCCGAACCCGGCCACCTCGGCGGCGTTGGTCGACACCGCGACGAAGTGCCTGGCGACCGCGGTTTCGTCGCCGAACGCCTCGACCAGCCAGGCGCGCGCCGAGCGGGCGTTGGCAAGCGTCTCTTGGGTGGTGAAGGTCTTCGATGCGACGACGAACAGCGTGGTCTCGGGGCGCACGCGCTTCAGCGTCTCGGCCAGGTGCGTGCCGTCGACGTTGGAGACGAAGTGCATCGCGAGCCCCGGGTGGCCGTAGGGCTTCAGCGCTTCGCACGCCATCAGCGGGCCGAGGTCCGAGCCGCCGATGCCGATGTTGACGACATCGCGGATGCGCTCGCCGGTGTGCCCCCGCCACTCGCCCTCGCGCACGCGCGTGCTGAAGGCGCCGATGCGTTCGAGCACGGCGCGCACCTCGGGCAGCACGTCGTGGCCGTCGACCCGCACCGGGCGGTCGGCGCGCAGCGCGGTGTGCAGCACCGCGCGCTGCTCGGTGCTGTTGATCCTGCGGCCTTCGAACATCGCGACGCGGTGCGCCTCGAGCCCGCGCTCGTGCGCGAGCTGCACCAGCAGCTCCATCGTCCCGGCGGTGACGCGGTTCTTCGACCAGTCGAGGAACACCCCGGCGGCTTCGAGCGAGAAGCGCTCGAAGCGCTGCGGGTCGGCGTCGAACAGCGCACGCATCGGCGCGAGCGTGTCGCGGTGCGCGGCCAGGGCGCGCCACGCGGGGCGCTGGGTCAGCGGCAGATGGTCGTTCATG
>JBDHRG010000218.1:0-5897 GCA_039807445.1 Candidatus Competibacteraceae bacterium | reverse complement strand
CTGACCGCGAGTCCGGCGCTGGTCGACGAGGGCCTCGACATCATCGCCGCCTGCCTGGAAGAGCTCGGGGCGTGATCGGATGACGGAATAACCGCAATCCACCTCGATGACGCCCGCCATCCGGCGGGCGTCATCGTTTCTGCAGGGGCCGCGCGTCGGGTGCCCCGCTCTTGAACAGCCCTGGCCGAAACCGCAGACTCTGGGGTCTTCCGGCGGATGCACGCCGTCCGCCGCCGTCCAGGAGGGACCATGCACAAGTCAGTCGTCGCCCTCCTGCTGCTGCTGGCCGCCCTCGGCGCACGCGCCGCCGAGCTGCCGCCGCCGCAGGGGCGGGTGATCCTGAGCGTCGAGGGCATGATCGATGTACCCGGGGGCATCGCGCGCTTCGATCGCGCGCTGCTCGAGGCGCTGCCGCAGCGCGAGATCATCACCGTCAC
Organism: Candidatus Competibacteraceae bacterium; assembly: GCA_039807445.1. GTDB lineage: Bacteria > Pseudomonadota > Gammaproteobacteria > Competibacterales > Competibacteraceae > JBDHRG01. Next base: position 5,460 of record JBDHRG010000218.1, on the reverse strand, counting down.
GCCGTGGACCGATGGTCCGGCGCGCTTCGAGGGGCCCTTGCTGCGCGAAGTGCTGGCGCGCGTCGGCGCGCAGGGCGCGCGGCTCGAGGCGCGCGCGATCAACGATTACGCGGTGACGATCCCGGTGTCGGATGCCGAGCGCTACGACGTGATCCTCGCGCTGCGGCGCGACGGTCAGCCGCTGACGGTGCGCAGCCTCGGACCGCTGTGGGTGATCTACCCCTGGAGCGAACACCCCGAGCTCGCGACCGAGACGTATTACGGCCGCGCGATCTGGCAGCTCGAGCGCATCGTGGTGGTGCGGTGATGAAACGCCCGCTCGCTCACCGGGTCTGGCTGGCCAGCGCCCTGATCACGGTAGTGATGGCGATCAGCCTCTACAGCGTGCTCGGTGCGCTCGCGCGCGAGCTCGAGCAACTGCGCGGCGACTTCCACGACGACGCGATGTGGTTCGCGGCGCAGTTCGAGCGCGACGGCCTGATGTTCAACGACGCCCTGATGCGTTACCTCGCCGGCGGCTTGCCGCGCGAAGCGCTCGACGAGCGCTTCGACGTGCTCTGGAGCCGCGTGCCCAACACGCGCGAAGGCAGCTTCGGCGAGCGCTACCGCGCGTTGCCGGGCGCCTCGGCGGCACTGGCGGATACCGAAGCCCTGCTGTCGGGTTTCGAGCCGATGCTGGCACGGCTCGGCCCCGGCGAATACGCCGCGGCCGCCGCGCTGCGTCCGGCGCTCGATGCGCTGCTGGCGCGGCTGCGCAGCATGACGCTCGAGGCGCTGGACGTGCGCCTGCACGCTGCCGAGCAGCGCCGCGCCAACTTCGAGCGCATCTACCGCGAAGCGCTGCTGGCGCTGTCGCTGACGCTGGCCGCCGGTGCGGCGCTGGTGTGGCTGCTGTGGCGCCGGCAGCGCGCGCTCGATGCGCTGCGCTGCTCGCTCGAGGTGCGCGTCGCCGGGCGCACCGCCGAGCTCGAGCGCGCCAACGCCTCGCTGCGGCTCGAGGTGGCCGAGCGCAAGCGTGCGCTCGACACGCTGCGCAAGCTGTGGCTCGCGGTCGAGCAGAGCCCGGCCTCGGTGATCATCACCGATCCGCAGGGGCGGATCGAATACGTCAACCCGACCTTCGAGCGGCTCTCGGGCTACGGCGCCGCCGAGCTGATCGGCCGTTCGCCGGCGCTGCTGCGTTCGGAGCTGACGCCGCTGCGTGTCTACGCCGAGCTGCGCGCCTGCATCGACGCCGGGCGCCAATGGGCCGGCGAGCTGTGCAGCCGGCGCAAGGACGGCCAGCCGTACTGGGAACATGCGCGCGTCTCGCCGGTGCGCGACGAGCGCGGGAGCATCATGCACTTCGTCGCCGTCACCGAAGACATCACCCAGCGCAAGGCCGACCAGGCGCTGCTCTACCGCCAGGCGCACTACGATGCGCTGACCGGGCTGCCGAGCCGCAAGCTGGCGATGGACAGGCTCGCCGCGGCGATCGCCGAGGCCGGCGGCCGGCGGCGGGTCGGGCTGCTGTTCGTCGATCTCGACAACTTCAAGCGCATCAACGACGGCTTCGGCCACGAAGTCGGCGACGCGCTGCTGTGCGCCGTCGCCGAGCGGCTGGCACGGCGCGTGTGTGTCGGCGACACCGTCGCGCGCTTCGGCGGTGACGAGTTCGTGGTGATCCTGCCGGCGCGGCGCACGGCGGCCGAGTTCGATACGGTCGCCGAAGCGCTGGTGCGCGCCTGCACCGAGCCCTTCGCCATCGCCGGGCGCGAGCTGTGCGCGACTACCAGCATCGGCCTGGCGGTGTACCCCGATGATGCCGCCGATCCGGCGCGGCTGCTCGAGCATGCCGATATCGCGATGTACCAGGTCAAGGGGCGCGGCCGCAGCGCCTTTCTGCGCTACGACCGTGCGATGGGCGAACAGGCCGAGACGCGCGCGCGGCTCGAAGCCCTGCTGCGCGGCGCGCTCGGCCGCAGCGAGTTCGACGTGGCGTTCCAGGTGATCGTCGAGCCGGCCAGCGGACGCATCGTCGGCGCCGAGGCGCTCGCGCGCTGGCATTCGCCCGAGCTCGGCACGGTGGCGCCGGACCGCTTCATCCCGGTGGCCGAAGAAGCCGGGCTGATCGGCGCGATCGACGCCTGGGTGGCGGCGGCGGCGTGCCGCGCGGCGGCAGCGTGGCGCGCGGCGCACGCACCGGCGCTGTACGTCGCGGTCAACGTGTCGGCGCGCGCGCTGCGCGACCCGGCCTATCCGGCGGCGGTGCGTGCAGCCCTCGCCGAGCACGGCTTGCCCGGCTCGGCGCTGATGCTCGAGCTGACCGAGCGCCTGTTCGTCGACGACGATGCCGAGGTGCTCGAGGCGCTGCGGCGGCTGACCGCGCTCGGCGTGCGGCTGGCGATCGACGACTTCGGCACCGGCTACTCGGCGCTCGGCTACCTGAACCGCTTCCCGGTGGGGGCGCTCAAGGTCGACCGCTCCTTCGTCCGCGAGACGCTGCTGGAGGGCGAAGGGCGCCCGCTCGCCGGCGCGATCATCGCGCTGGCGCACGCGCTCGGCCACCCGGTGGTGTGCGAAGGCGTCGAAACCGAGGTGCAGCGCGCGCGTCTGCTGGCCTGGGGCGCCGACTACGTGCAGGGCTTCCACTTCGGCCGGCCGGTATCGGCTGCGGCGCTCGCCGAGCGGCTGGCGCAGCAGGCGTGCGGCGAAGCCGAGCCGGCGCTCGCTCTCGAAGCCGTCGCGGTGGGCAATGGGTAGAGCGGCGAGCACCCGCGCTTGCCCACCGGGCCGCTGGCAGAGTCGGCATCAGCGCGGCCGGTTGTCGATCCACAGCAGCGTCGCGCCGATCACCGCCGCGGGCATGGCGACGAAGTTCAGCCCCGGAACCAGCGTCATCGCCAGCACGCCGAAGCCGAAGCCGAGCGTCAGCCGCCGGTGCCCGGCCGCCGCCCGCCGCTGCGCGGCGAAGTCGAGGCCGTGGTTGCCGAGCGGGTAGTCGAGGTAGGCGAGCGCCAGCATCCAGGCGCCGAACACCGCCCACAGGAAGGGGAAGACCAGGTTCAGCCCCGGCACCAGCAGCAGCAACAGCAGCGGCACCGCCCAGCCGACGAAGTACACCAGCTTGCGCAGCTCGGCGAGCGGCGCGGCGATCAGGTCTTTCCACAGCGGTCGTTGCGAGCGCTGCACCGAGGGGTCGAGCAGGTCCTCGACGCGCTCGGCGAGCACGCCGTTGAACGGCGAACCGAGCACGTTGGCGACCAGCGTGAAGCCGTAAAACATCACCAGCGCCGCGGCGATCACGATCAGCGGCACGATCAGCCATTGCAGCCAGGTCAGCCACTCGGGCAGCCGGGCGATCTGCGCCTCGAGGAAGGCATCGAGCTCGCGCCCGCCCCACCACAGCCCGCCGCCGAACAGCACCAGGTTGATCGCGAGCGGCACCAGCACGAAGGGGCGCAGGCGCGGGTGGGTCAAGAGGCGCAAGCCGCGGAAGGCGTAATGGGCGCCGTGGACGAAGGGGCTCAGCATCGTTGGGGTCTCCGGATGGCTCTCTGGGGGACGCGGCCGGCCCCGGCCGCGCCGGGTAGCATGGGCGTTCAGCGCGGCAGCTTGAGGCCGACGCGCGTGACGTGGCCGTCGGCGTCGAGCTCGCGCACCACCAGCTCGACGCCGCCGCGCTCGACGCGGTCGCCGATCACGGTGCGGTTGTGGCTGGCGCTGTCGAGCAACTCGGCCAGCGTCATCCCGGCTTCGGCTTCGAGGCCGCGCAGGCCGTAGGCGGCGGCGACATCACCGACGCGCGCCGAAGCCTCGAGCGTGAATTCGCCGAAGAAGCGTGCGAAGCGCGCCTGCGGCTGGCCGGCGGCCAGGCCGGCCAGCGCATCGGCCTCCTCGGGCGCGGCGAAGGCGTAGACGCGGTCCTCGGCGCGCAGCCGCTCGGCTTGCTCGGGTGGCAGCCACAGCGCGCCGCGCTGTACTGCGCCGATGAAGCTGCGCGGTGGCAGCCGCACCGCACCGGGGTGCGCGCCCTCGAGCCGGCTGCCGGGGGCGAGGCTCACCGCGACCAGCTCGAGCTCGCTGTCCTCGAGGCTGATGCGCCGCTCGGGCTCGCTCGCCGGCGGCACTTCGAGCTCGAGCCGGCGCGCCAATGGCCCCAGCGTCCAGCCCTGCAGCAGCAGCGAGATCAGCACGACGACGAAGGCCACGTGCAGGAAGATCTTGTCCTGCGCGACACCGCTCAGCAGCGGGAACAGCGCCAGCACGATCGGCACCGCGCCGCGCAGCCCGACCCAGGCGATGTAGAGCTGCTCGCGCCACGGGAAGCGGAACGGCAACAGGCACAGCCACACCGCCAGCGGGCGCGCGGCGAAGATCAGCACCGCGGCGATCGCCAGCGCCCTGGGTGCGTCCCGCAGCACCTGCGAAGGCGTCGCCAGCAGGCCGAGGATCAGGAACATGCCGACCTGGCTCAGCCAGGCCATGCCGTTGTGCACGCGCAGGATGGTATGCGCCGCGCGCAGGCGCGCGTTGCCGAGCACGATGCCGGCGATGTAGATCGCGAGAAAGCCGCTGCCGCCGGCCGCGGTGGTCGCGGCGAACAGCACCAGCCCCCCAGCCAGCGCCAGCAGCGGATACAGCCCCGCTTCGAGCGGCAGGCGGTTGACCAGCCAGGCGAGCGCCCGTCCGCCGAGCCAGCCGGCCAAGGCGCCGATGCCCATCTGCTCGACGAACAGCCGAATGAAGCCCCAGGCGTCAGCGGTGTCGCCACGGATCATGCCGATCAGTGCGACGGTCAGGAAGATCGCCATCGGGTCGTTGCTGCCGGACTCGATCTCGAGCGTCGCCGCGACGCGGCGCTTGATCGTCACCCCCTGGGTCGAGAGCAGGCCGAACACGGCGGCGGCGTCGGTCGAGCCGACCGTCGCGCCGATCAGCAGGCCGTGCATCAGCGGGATGCCGAGCAGCCAGGCGGCGAAGCCGCCGGTGACGCCGGCGCTGATCGCCACGCCGAACGTGGCCAGCACCAGCGAGGGTTTGAGCGCGACGCGGAAGCTCTCGATGCGCGTGTTGAGCCCGCCGTCGAACAGGATCACCGCCAGCGCGACGTTGCCGATCAGGTACGAGATCCCGATATCGTCGAAGTCGATCCCGCCGGGGCCGTCTTCGCCGGCGAGCATGCCGACGAGCAGGAAGGTCAGCAGCAGCGGCATGCCGAAGCGGGACGAGGCCGAGCCGGCCAGCACGCCGGCGAACATCAGCAGCGCGCCGACCAGGATCCAGTAGTTGATCGCTTCCATCGTTGTCCTTTGTTCCGTGAGACGTGAGACGTGAGACGTGAGACGTGAGACGTGAGACGTGAGACGTGAAGCGTTAGACGTGATGGGGGAACTGTGCCACCGTCTTCCCGCTTCCCGCTTCCCGCTTCCCGCTTCCCGCTTCCCGCTTCCCGCTTCCCGCTTCCCGCTTCCCGCTTCC
>JBDHRG010000217.1:0-5907 GCA_039807445.1 Candidatus Competibacteraceae bacterium | reverse complement strand
GCGGCGACGAGAACTTCGCCGGCTACCGCCGCTACCGCTACCACGCGCTCGAGGAGCGCCTGCGCGCGCGCTTGCCGCTCGGCCTGCGCCGGCCGCTGTTCGGGTTCCTCGGCCGCGTCTATCCCAAGGCCGACTGGGCACCGCGCGTGTTCCGCGCCAAGACCACCTTCGAGGCGATGGCGCGCGATACGGTCGAGGCGTACTTCCACGGCGTCTCGGTGATGCCCGATCGCGTGCGCCTGCCGTTGTACTCGACGGCGTTCCGGCGTGAGCTCGGCGGCTACCACGCGTTCGAGGTGATGCGCGGTCACGCCGAACGGGCTCCGAGCGCCGATCCGCTGTCGCTGATCCAGTACCTGGACTTCAAGACCTACCTGCCGGGCGACATCCTGACCAAGGTCGACCGCGCCAGCATGGCGCACTCGCTCGAGGTGCGCGTGCCGCTGCTCGACCACGAGTTGGTCGAGTGGATCTCGGGCCTGCCGCCGGCCTGGAAGCTCAGGGGCGGCGAGGGCAAGTGGATCTTCAAGCAGGCGCTCGCGGGCACCCTGTCCGAGCGCATCCTCTACCGGCCGAAGATGGGCTTCGCGGTGCCGCTCGCCGCCTGGTTCCGCGGTCCGCTGGCGGCGCGGCTGCGCGAGCGGCTCGCCAGCGAGACGCTCGCCGACAGCGGCGTGTTCGACCTGCGCCAGGTCCGGCAGCTGGTCCAACAGCACCAGTCGGGCCGCCGCGACCACTCGGCGGCGCTGTGGTCGCTGCTGATGTTCGAAGCCTTCGTGCGGCGCGCGGATGCCGGCTTGCCGGTGCAGCGCGAGGTGGCTTGACGATGGCTGCCCGACGCTTGCTGGTCGCGGTCGGCGGCGGCGGTTTCCTGTGGGAAACACGCATGCTGCTGGCGAAGCTCGAGGGTGAATACGCGTTCCGCTACCTGGTGCCGGAGGACACCTCGATCGCAGCGGCGGGCCTGCCGCCGGGCGACGTAGTCAAGGTCCCCTACGTCAGGGACCGGGGCGAACCCTGGCCGCGCTCGCTGTGGCGTGTCGTGCGGATCGCGTTCGGGGCGCTGCGCGAGATCGTACGCTTTCGCCCCGACAGCCTGCTGTGCGTCGGTGCGTCCCTGGCGTTGCCGCTGTTCGCCACCGGCAAGCTTTGCCGCGTGCCGACGGTGTTCGTCGAGAGCGTCACGCGCGTGGCCAAGCTCTCCGACACCGGACTTTGGCTGCTCAAACTCAGGCTGTGCGACCGCTTCTACGTGCAGTGGCCTCGGCAGGCCGAGATCGATCCGCGCTGCGTGTACCGGGGGACCGTGTTGTGATTTTCGTGACCGTGGGCACCACGCACTTCGATACCCTGATCCGGTGCGTCGACCAGCTCGCCGCCGCGGGCGTCTTTCCCGAGCCGGTGCTGTGCCAGATCGGCAGCGGTGAGTACGAGCCGCGCCACTGCGAATTCTTCCGCTTCAGGCCGAACATCGATGCTCTGCTCGAGCAGGCTTCGCTGGTGATCACCCACGGCGGCGCGACCGTATTCGCGCTGCTCGCCGCGCGTACGCGCTTCGTCGCGGTCGCCAACACGGCACTCGCCGACAACCACCAGGCGGTGCTGCTCGGATTCCTCGCCCGCCAGGTGCCGCTCGCCTGGACCGACGACCTGGCGCACCTCCACGGCCTGGTCGTCGCGGCGCTCGCCGACGGCGCGGTCGAGATCGCGCTGCCCAATCTGGCTGGCGATTTCGAGCGCTTCATCAGCGGCCTTGCCTGAAAGCCGATCCTGGAACTGCACCGTGCGCATCCTGCACATCCTCGACCACTCCGTTCCCCTGCACAGCGGTTACACTTTCCGGACGCGCGCGATCCTCGAGGCGCAGCGGCAGCTCGGCTGGGAAACCGTGCACCTGACCGGCGCCAAGCAACCGTGGGCGGGGCCGGAAGAGTCCGTCGACGGATTGCGCTTCTTCCGTACGCCGCCGTGGGCCACGGCGCTGGCGCGTTTGCCGGGCGGCGACCAGGCGGCGGTGATCGGCGGGCTGGCGCGGCGGCTCGACGAAGTGGTGCACGAAGTGCGCCCCGACGTGCTGCACGCGCATTCGCCGGCGCTGAACGGCGTCGCCGCATGGTGGGTTGCGCGCCGGCACCGCCTGCCGCTGGTGTACGAAGTGCGCGCCTTCTGGGAAGACGCCGCGGTCGACCACGGCACCACGCGTGAAGGCAGCTTGCGCTACCGGGTGACGCGCGCGCTCGAGACTTTCGTGCTCGAGCGCGCCGACGCGGTGACCACGATCTGCGAGGGCTTGCGCGCCGACATCGCCACGCGAGGCATCGCGCCGGACAAGATCACGGTGATCCCCAACGCCGTCGACACCGCGCGCTTCGGCCAGAGCCGCGCTCCCGATCCGGCGCTCGCGCGTGCACTCGGGCTCGAGGGGGGGCGCGTGTTCGGCTTCATCGGCTCGTTCTACGCCTACGAGGGGCTGGACCTGCTGCTCGAGGCGCTGCCGGCGATCCTGCGCGACGCGCCCGACGTGCGCGTGCTGCTGGTCGGCGGCGGACCGCAGGAGGCGGCGCTGAAGGCGCAGGCCGCGCGCCTGGGGATCGCCGACAAGGTGGTGTTCACCGGGCGGGTGGCGCACGCCGAAGTCGAGCGCTACTACGATCTGGTCGACGTGCTGGTCTACCCGCGCCACCCGATGCGCCTGACCGAACTGGTCACGCCGCTGAAACCGCTGGAGGCGATGGCGCAGGGGCGGCTGCTGGTGGCTTCCGATGTCGGTGGCCATCGCGAGCTGATCCGCGACGGCGAAACCGGCATGCTGTTCCGCGCAGGCAGCGCCGAAGACCTGGCGCGGCGCGCGCTCGAGCTGCTCGGCCAGCCCGAACGCTGGCCGGCACTGAGGGCGCAGGGACGGCGCTTCGTCGAGACCGAACGCACCTGGGAGGCTTCGGTGGCGCGTTACCGCACCGTTTACGCCAGCATCGCCGCCGTGGCCGCTCCCGACGATCGGCAGGGTGGCGAGGCGACCACGACGGCGAGCACCGGCGGAGACGCGCGTCCATGATCGCCGAGTCCATGCGTCGGCAAGCAGCGCGCGCGATCGGTTTGATCGGCCTGGGCAGCGGCGTTGGCAAGCTGCTGTCGGTCTTGACGACGATCCTGATGGCGCGACTGCTGACACCGTCCGATTACGGCCTGATGGCGCTCGCCAGCGTCGTGATCGGGCTGGTCGGCTTCTTCAACGAAGTCGGGCTCGGCGCCGCGATCGTGCAGAAGCCCGCGCCGAGCGATGCCGAACTGAAGAGCTGCTTCGTGCTGTCGCTGGGCCTCAGCAGCCTCCTGGCCGGGGTGACCGCGGTGCTCGCCTGGCCCGCGGCGGTGTTCTATGGCGCACCGGAGTTGCAGAAGATCATCACCGTGCTCGGCTGCACCTTCGTGCTCGGTGGTCTCAACACCGTGCCGGTGGCGCTGCTGCGCAAGTCGCTGCGCTTCCGTCCGCTGGTCCAGATCGGGGTCGTTTCGGCGCTGGTGAACTCGGCGGTGGCGCTCACCTGTGCGTTCGCCGGTCTCGGGGTGTGGTCGCTGGTCGCCGGAGGGGTGGCCGGGCAGCTCAACACCACGATACAGCTGATGCGGACCTCGAACTGGCGCCCGCGCGGGCAGCTCGAACTGCGTGCGGGGCTCGAGCTGATGCGCTACGGGCTCAGCGTCACCTATTCGCGGGTGCTCTGGTACGTCTACAGCAACGCCGACAAGGCCATCATCGGCAAGCTGCTCGGCCAGCACGCGGTCGGCGTGTACGACATGGCCGCCTCGCTGGCAACGCTTCCGACCAGCCAGATCACCGGCATCGTCACGAACGTCTCATCGCCGGTATTCGCACGTTTGCAGCACGCGCACGCAGAGCTCGTCGCGACGCTGCTCGGGCTGAGCCGCGGCGTCGCCTATCTGACCTTCCCGATGCTGGGAGGCTTGTGCATTACGGCGCCCGATCTGGTAGTGGTGGTGCTCGGCGAGCAGTGGCTCGGAGCCGTGCTGCCGATGCAAGCACTGTGTCTGCTCGGGCTGATCCGTACCGTGGACCCGCTGCTGTCGCAGGTGCTGATCTCGACCGGGAATGCCCGCATATTGATCCGCTACACCGGCTTGTGCGCGCTGGTGATGCCGTTGGCGGTGCTGCTCGGGGGGTGGCTCGATGGCATGCGCGGGATCGCGATCGCCTGGTTGCTGGCCTATCCGCTGTTGTCGCTGCGGCTGCTCGGCCAAGTGGCGGCCGTCATCGGTTTGCCGCTGCACGACTACTATCGCAACCTCGCCCCGGTGCTGGCGGCCGTCGCGATGATGGCGGTCGTGGTCGAGGGGGCACGCTATGCGACTGCGGACTGGGGTGCGGGATCGCGGCTGGCGCTGTCGATCGCGGTCGGCGGTGTCAGCTACCTGGGATGGATGATCTTCGTCCACCGCCAGGGGCTCGCCGACGTGCGCCGTTTCCTGCTCGACCTCGGCGTGGCCGAGCGCAGGCTGAACCGCTGGCCCCTGAACCGGGTTGGTGCCTGAGCCGACCCAGGAGAGATGCGCGAATGGATGCGACCTTGTCTGCAGCCAAATCCTCCCTGCCGCGCGCCTTCGTGCTCGGTGACGGTCTGAACGCGCTTGGCGTGGTGCGCAGCCTCGCCGCGGGCGGCGTGCCGGTGCTCGCCGTGGCCAATCGTGCCGATGCGCTCGTCTTCCGCTCACGCCACGCGCGCGCACACGCCGTGCTGCCGCTCGAGGGCGGGGCTTGCGTCGAGGGCTTGCTGGCGCTGGCGGCGCAGCAGTCGCGACCGCCGGCGCTGTTCCTGACCGAAGAGAAAACGGTACGCACCGTCTCCGAGCACCGCGAGGTCTTGCAGGCGGCCTGCCGCATTGCGCTGCCCGAGCATGGTCGGCTGATGGCGCTGATGCACAAGCAGGGCTTCCAGGCGCTGGCCGAGGCGAGCGGGGCGCCGATCCCGCGGCTGGTGCACCTGGAGAGCGAGGTCGATCTGCCGCTGCTCGAGCGGCTGACCTTCCCGTGCGTGCTGAAGCCCGCGCGCAAGGACTACGCCTACGGGGCGCGTTTCAAGAAGGCGTACGTGGTCGACTCGCCGGTGCGGGTCGCCGAGCTGTATCGCGAGATCGCGCCGGTGCTGGCCGACATCGTGGTGCAGGAGTGGATCCCCGGCGAAGACTCCGACATCTACTTCTGCCTGCAGTACATCGGCGCCGATGGCCGGCTCGCCGGCTCCTTCGCCGGTCGCAAACTGCGCTCGTGGCCGCCGCGCATCGGCGGCACCGCGAGCTGTCTGCCGGCCTGGGACGAAGCCGCCGAGCTCGAGCGCCTGACGCACGACTTCTTCCGCGCGGTCGGCTTCGTCGGCATGGGCAGCATGGAATACAAGCGTGACCCGCGCGACGGCCGCTTCTACATGATCGAGCCGACCGTCGCCCGCACCGACTTCCAGGAAGAGGTGGCCACCGTCAACGGCGTCAACCTGCCGCACATCGCCTACTGCCACGAGGCGGGACTGCCGCTGCCCGAGCTGCGGCCGGGTCGGCCCACGATCTGGCGCGACGCGGTGGTCGATCGCTGGTCGCGCCAGGAACAGGGCGGGGCGGGCGGGCTCGAGGCCGGACTCGCGGTCTGCGACGCGCTCTGGCGCTGGTCCGATCCGCGCCCGTGGTGGGGGTCGGCGCGCGCCCGGGTCGAGGGCAAGCTGCGCACGCTGCTGCGCCTTGCGGTAGGGAGCTGATGCCGCCGCTGCGCCTGTGCTTCGCCGAATGGGGCGGAGCCGAGTGGAGGGCGGTGCTGGGCGCGCTGGGCCCCGGGTCGCGTGCCGAATCGATCGACGCGCTGGCCGCGGCGCTGGCCGCGGCGCTCGACGGCGCCGTCGTCGA
>JBDHRG010000019.1:0-33050 GCA_039807445.1 Candidatus Competibacteraceae bacterium | reverse complement strand
GTGCCCGTTTCCGCGGCATCGCGCGCCGCGAGCTCGGCGCTCAGGCGGACCGAATGCCGCCGTGACAGCGCCAGGAACACCGGCGTCAGACCGGCGTCTTCGTAGACCGGATCGCCCAGTTCGTCCTCGGCGATCACGCGTTCACCCTGCACGTACGGGAACGCTGCCTCGAGCTGGTCCAGCGCCGCCGACAACAGCTCCGACACCAGTTCCTGGCGGCTCTTCAGCGGGAACATCTCGGCCAGCGCAGCGAGCCGCGCGGCATCGTGCAGCGGCAGACGCACCGTGAGCTCTTCGGCCGCCAGCCGCCGTGCCCCCGCCCGCTCCCACTGCCGGATCAGCTCTTTGATCTCCATCACCACCTGCCCTCCCCGACCACCCGGCTTCCGGTGCCTGGAGTATGGTCCAAGCCGGCGCGGAGCCCCAGCGCGGTAGCATCTGTCAAAATTCATCGCGCGCGGTTCTCGATTTCCGCCGACCGACTAGACTTTGGCGAAACGACAACGGAGTCGATACAAAAACCACAAGGTGCCGCCTTGGCTCGTGTCTTGCATGATTTGACACGGGGGCGGAGCGCGTCGGATCACCGACGGCGGCCAAGCACCACGCTGAGAGGGATTGGATTAAGGAGAGAGACGATGTTCCCGTTCTGGTACGAGTTCGGCGCTCGGACGTGGTTGAGCGCACAGCACGTTTGGCTCGATTGCGCCGTCGTGACGATGCACCTGCTGGCCGGCGGGTCGGCACGTGCCGCCAGGGACGACCGCCACTGTCCGGCCTGCACCACCCCGCTGGCCTGGGTGCGGGCAGCACCGGCAGCCACCGCCTATCAGCGCTGCCCGCACTGCGGGCTGCTGCGCTTCCACCTCGGCGTCCAGCGCGGCGAACCGTCGATCGACGAGCACCGCGTGCTCGCCTTCCCGACACCACCGCGGCGCGACCACCTGCACTGAGCTGCCCGCCGCTCCCCTTCGGGGCCTCCTGTTCGGGGCCTCCTGAAGGACGTCCGGACCCGCTTCCGGCAGATTCGCGAGCCGCCACCGGCGACAGCCCGGACGTCGCCCCGGCCTCAGACCGCGCTGATCCGGGGTTCGATCACGACTTCGCTGCGCACCGAGTTGGCGATGAAGCAGTTCTCGTGCGCCTTGCGGTGCAGCGCCGCGAACGCTTCGGCGTCGGGGCGCTTGGCACCGCCGAAGCGCACCTGTGGCCGCAGCGTGATCTTCGCGACGAAAGACCTGCCCCTGTCGTTCTTGCCGAGCTCGGCCTCGGCCTCGTCTTCGTAGGCGTCGACCACGTAGCCGCGCAGCGAGGCGATGGCGAGGAAGGTCAGCATGTGGCAGCTCGACAGCGAGCCGGTCAGCCCCTGCTCGGGGTCGACGCAGCTCGGATCGCCGCTGTAGTCGGGTGCCGCCGAAGCGCGCACGCGCTCGCCGCCCTCGTACTCGATCACGTGTTCGCGGCGGAAGGTCTTGATGTCGAAGTCGTCGCCGGTGCGCTGCCAGCGCACCGTCGCACGGTGGGTCGCGGCCATGCTGCGTTCTCCCCGTTCGGTTTCGGCGACGCCGGGATGGCGCCGTCCACCTGCATAGCAGCCGACCGCTGCCGCTGGCAAGCCCGGCTCACGCGGCGCGCGCGCCCTCGAGGCGGGCGTGCAGCGGGCTCGAGCGCGGGAAGTGCGCGCGCAGGAAAGCCATCTGGTCGGCGAGGATGCGACGGCCCTGCAGGTAGACGTACTCGGCGTGGTTCGGCGCGAACGGTACCGCGAGCAGCGGCATCCGCGCCTGTTCGGGCGTGCGCGCCGCCTTGTGGTGGTTGCAGCGCTTGCACGCCGTCACGACATTGGTCCAGCGATCCGCCCCCCCCTGTGACAGTGGCGTGACATGATCGCGTGACAGCTCGCGCGCCGGGAAAGTGCCGCCGCAGTACAGGCACACCTGGAAGTCGCGGCGGAACAGCGCCGGGTTGGACAGGGGCGGCACGTACTCGGGGCGCGTGCGCAGCGCAGCATAGAGGCCCGCGTGGGTGGCGAGCACGGCGTGGATCGGGATGCGGCTGCGCCGGCCGGTGAGCGCATTGATGCCGCCGCGCAAGTGATACAGCAGCGCACCCGCAGCGTAGGCAACGTGCCCGGCGCAGTACAGGCGCACGGCTTCCTGGTAGTCGATCCACTCCAGCGGCATCCCCGAGACGTCGGTGCGCAATATCGGCTGATCCAGCCTGTACATCGCCCCTCCCCAGCTGTTCGCGGCGGCATCATCGCCGCCGGACATGACGCAACGGTTAAGGGAGACGCCTCCTCGGCCCGCGAGTTCCTACGACGACAGCCACTTACATACACCAACCGTGCCGGAAACGATAGCGCGGACAAGACTATTGCCTAGTTGTAAGGGATCGCTAACATAGCCGAACTCTCGGTAGAGACTTTAGAGCAAAGACTCTACCGCCCCGGCAGCGTCACCGACACGCCTGCCGGCATACCCGATAAAAGCGCGAACGATGCCCCCGCTCCGCGGGGCGGGGGATGTTCGCCTGGAGAAATTGCAATGCCTTTACGTTTGCTGGTCCCGAAGGAGACCCTTGCGGGCGAGCGCCGCGTTGCGCTCGATCCCTCGGTGGTGGGGCGCTTCAAGAAGCTCGGCGCCGAGGTGCTGATCGAGCGCGGCGCCGGGTGCGGTTCGCACTTCAGCGATGCTGCCTACGAGGCCGCCGGCGCGACGCTGGTCGACAGCCTCGCCGCCGGCACGCGCGACGCCGAGGTCGTGCTCAAAGTGCAACCGCCGACGCTCGAGGAGGTCGAGGCCTTACGCGAGGACAGCGTCCTGGTCGGCTTCATGGCGCCGCACAAACACCCCGAGGTGGTCAGGCGCCTGACCGAGAAACGCATCACCAGCTTCGCGATGGAGCTGATTCCCCGCATCTCGCGCGCGCAGTCGATGGATGCGCTGTCGTCGCAGGCCTCGATCGCCGGTTACAAGGTGGCACTGATGGCCGCCGAGCTCTCGAGCGTGTTCTTCCCGATGCTGACCACCGCCGCCGGCACGCTGCGCCCGGCCAAGGTCGTCGTGGTCGGCGCCGGTGTGGCCGGGCTGCAGGCGATCGCCACCGCCAAACGCCTCGGCGCCCAGGTCGAGGCCTACGACATCCGCGCCGCCGCCAAGGAGCAGGTCGAGTCGCTCGGCGCCAAGCTGATCGACACCGGCGTCGACGCCTCGGGCGCCGGCGGCTACGCCCGCGAACTCACCGATGAGGAGAAGGCCCGCCAGGCCGAGGTGTTGGCGCGGCACGTCGCCGCGGCGAACGCGGTGATCACCACCGCCGCGCTGCCCGGGCGCGACGCGCCCAAGATCCTCACCCGGGCGATGGTCGAGGGCATGAAGCCGGGCGCGGTGATCGTCGACCTGGCGGCCGACTCCGGCGGCAACTGCGAGCTGACCGTGCCCGGCCAGACCATCGAGCACCACGACGTCATCGTCCACGGCCCGCTCAACATCGCCAGCCTGATCCCGGTGCACGCCAGCGAAACCTACGCCAAGAACCTGCTCAACCTGCTGTCGCCCTTCGTCAAGGACGGCCAGCTGGCGCTGGACTGGAACGACGAGGTCGTCACGCAGAGCTGCCTGACGCACGACGGCCAGATCCGTCACGAACCGACCCGCAAGCTGATGGGGGCCTGAGCCATGATCGAAGGATTCGCCGCGCTGTACATCTTCCTGCTCGCCGCCGTCACCGGCTACGAGATCATCGCCCGGGTGCCGGTGATCCTGCACACGCCGCTGATGTCGGGCTCGAACTTCGTCCACGGCATCGTCGTGGTCGGCGCCATGGTGGCGCTGGGCCGCGCCGACACCGGCTTCGAACAGCTGATCGGCTTCCTCGGGGTCGCGCTCGCCGCCGGCAACGCCGTCGGCGGCTACGTCGTCACCGAGCGCATGCTCGAGATGTTCAAGTCCAGCAAGGGGTAAGGCCGTGGTCTTCATCGAATTCGTCTACATCGCGGCCGCGGTGCTGTTCATCCTCGGCCTCAAGCGCATGTCCTCGCCCAAGACCGCGCGCAGCGGCATCCACTGGGCCGGCATCGGCATGGCGCTGGCCACCGCGGTCACGCTGCTCTATCCGGGGATGGGCAACTACCTGTTGGTCCTGCTCGCCATCGCCGCCGGCTCGTACGTCGCCTGGGCCACCGGCAAGAAGGTGGCGATGACCGACATGCCGCAGATGATCGCGATCTACAACGGCATGGGCGGCGGCGCGGCGGCAGCGATCGCCGCGGTCGAACTGATCAGGGGCGGGGCACACGGCGCCGCACACGCCGTGCTCGGCGTGCTCGGTGCGCTGATCGGCGCGGTGTCGTTCTCGGGCTCGGTGATCGCCTGGGCCAAGCTCGACGGGCGGATGAACAAGGCGGTGCGCTTCGCCAACCAGCAGTGGGTCAACCTGGCGGTGTTCGCCGGCGCCATCGTCTTCGGCCTGATGATCATGGGCGCGAGTCAGCCAAGCGCTGCGCCGCTGATCCTGTTCTTCGCGCTGGCACTGGCCTTCGGCGCGATGATGGCGCTTCCGATCGGCGGCGCCGACATGCCGGTGGTGATCTCGCTGTTCAACGCCTTCACCGGTCTGGCGGTGGCGTTCGAGGGCTTCGTGCTCAGCAACGCGGCGATGATCATCGCCGGCACCGTGGTCGGCGCCGCCGGCACGCTGTTGACCCAGCTGATGGCGAAAGCGATGAACCGCCCGATCAAGAACGTGCTGTTCTCCCAGTTCGGCGCCAGCGCCGCCAGCACCGAGGAAGTCACCGGCACGATGAAGCCGGCCGATCCGGGCGATGCCGCGTCGATCATGGCTTACGCACAGAAGGTCATCATCGTGCCCGGCTACGGCATGGCGGTCGCCCAGGCGCAGCACAAGGTCTGGGAACTGACCGAGCTGCTCGAGGAGCGCGGGGTCGAGGTCAAGTTCGCGATCCACCCGGTCGCCGGGCGCATGCCCGGGCACATGAACGTGCTGCTGGCCGAGGCCGGCGTGCCCTACGACAAGATCTTCGACCTCGACGAGATCAACAACGATTTCGGCTCGACCGACGTGGTGCTGGTGATCGGCGCCAACGACGTGGTCAACCCGGTGGCCAAAACCGACCCCGGCAGCCCGATCTACGGCATGCCGATCCTCAATGCCGACGCGGCCAAGAACGTGCTGGTGATCAAGCGCGGCCAGGGCGCGGGCTTCTCGGGGATCGAGAACCACCTGTTCTACCTCGACAACACTCGCATGGTGTACGGCGACGGTCAGAAGGTGGTCGCCGAGATGATCAGCGTGGTCAAGACGATCTGATCGGCGCCGGCAGACGCCGGTGCGACGACCAAGGCGGCCCGCGGGCCGCCCTTCTTTTCAGCCGCTGTGCGGCGGTGCGGCGCGCAGCCAGAAGGTCACCGGGCCGTCGTTGACCAGCGCCACCTGCATGTCGGCGCCGAAGACGCCGGTCGCGACCGTGGGGTGGCGCGTGCGCGCCTGCGCGACCAGGCGCTCGAACAGCCGCGCGCCCTCGTCGGGCGCCGCCGCCGGTGTGAAACTCGGCCGCATGCCTTTCTTGGTATCGGCCGGCAGCGTGAACTGCGGCACCAGCAGCAGCCCGCCGCCGATATCGGCGACGCTCCGGTTCATCCTGCCCTCGGCATCGGGGAACACGCGATAGCCGAGCAGGCGCTCGAGCAGGCGCTCGACCTGCGCCTCGCCGTCGCCGCGCTCGACGCCGACCAGCACCACCAAGCCGCGGCCGATCGCGCCGATCTCGCGCCCTTCGACCTCGACCGCGGCGCGTGTGACGCGCTGCAGCAGACCGATCACGCGAAGCGCGCCGCGAATTCGTCGGTCGCGCGCAGCAGCGCAGCGGCAATGCCCGGCTCGCTGACCGCGTGGCCTGCGTCGGCGATCATCTCGAGCCGCGCATCGGGCCAGGCCCGCGCCAGTGCCCAGGCGTTGTCAGCCGCGCAGATCACGTCGTAGCGGCCGTGAACGATCACCCCCGGGATGCCGGCGAGCCTGTGCGCATCACGCAGCAACTGATCGGGTTCGAGGAAGCCGTGGTGGGTGAAGTAGTGGCATTCGATCCGCGCCAGCGCCAGCGCGAGGTGCGGATCGCCCCAGCGCTCGATCGCCGACGCCGAGGGCAGCAGCGACAGCGTGGTGCCTTCCCAGGTCGACCAGGCCTTGGCGCAGCGCATGCGTTCGACTTCGTCGGGCCCGGTCAGGCGCTGGTGGTAAGCGGCGACCAGATCGCCGCGCTCGGCTTCGGGGATCGGCGCCAGGTACTGCTCCCACGCCTCGGGGAACAGGCGGTTCGCGCCCTGCTGGTAGAACCAGCGGATGTCTTGCGGCCGGCACAGGAATATGCCGCGCACGATCAGCCCGAGCACCCGCTGCGGGTGTGCCTCGGCATAGGCCAGCGCCAGCGTCGAGCCCCAGGAGCCGCCGAACACCACCCAGCGCTCGATGCCGAGCCGTTCGCGGATCGCCTCGATGTCGGCGATCAGGTGCTGCAAGGTGTTGTCGGTCAGTTCGGCGTGCGGCGTCGACTGCCCGGCGCCGCGCTGGTCGAACAGCACGACGCGGTAGCGCCCGGGGTCGAAGAAGCGCCGGTGCAGCGGCTGGCAACCGGCGCCTGGACCGCCGTGCAAGAACAGCGCCGGCAGCCCGCAGGCGCTGCCGCATTCCTCGACGTACAGCGTGTGCCGCGCATCGACCGGCAGCCGGTGCGCGGCGTAGGGTTTGATCTCGGGATAGAGCTCGGGCATGGCCTTTCCATCGACGAATGACGGTCGGCGCATGATCGCACATCCGCCAGCGCCCGGCGGGGGTAAGAAAATTCGTACCCAACTTTCCGAATAATACCGACCACGGAAACGCCTTCGGCGCATGGGCAGTGGCGCGCACCCATGCCAGAATGGGCCGCATCAAGGGGGAGGGACGGAGATCCCGAGGACGTGAAAACGACGGATGCGCAGGAGGCGGACGCGGTGCAGGACGCGCCGCGCGGTGCGGGAGGCGCCGACGGATGCAGCCCGGGACCGGCGTCGGGCCAAGGAGGGTGCGGCAGGCAGGGATGCACGAGCGCGGGAACACGGTTCACGACGAACCGAAGGTGCAGGATGCGCCGCGTCAGGGAGTCGACGAAATGCTTTGCCGTCGCTCTCCCCCGGGCCAGGAGGGCCAGGGGGTGCGGCGGAGAATCACCTTCTCAACAGTTTTGGCTGCTTGAAGCTTTCGGCCGACAGGGGCGACCCTGCCGGCCTTTTTCGTTCGCGGCTCAATCCGCCGCACCGAACGCCAGCGCGCGCGCGCGGCCGCTGGCGCGTTCGGGGGGCACCGCAGTGGCGTCGAACTCGGGCCAGCCGGCGGCGTGGCGGCGCACCAGCGCGAGCAGCGCCTCGATGTGCGCGTGCGCGTCGTTCAGCGCCGGCACGTAGCGGAAACGCTCGCCGCCGGTCGCGATGAACAGCGCGCGGTTTTCGCCGGCGATCTCTTCGAGCGTCTCCAGGCAATCGGCCGAGAAACCCGGGCAGACCACATCGACCGACCTCACGCCGCGCCGAGCCCAGTCGGCGAGCGTTTCGCTGGTGTAGGGCTTGAGCCACTCGGCGCGGCCGAAACGCGACTGGAACGCCACCGCCCAGCGTTCCGCGGACAGGCCCAGCCGCTCGGCGAGCAGGCGCGCCGTCTTGTGGCACTGGCAGTGGTAGGGGTCGCCGGCGAGCAGGTTGCGCTTCGGCAGACCGTGGAACGAGAACAGCAGCTTCTCGCCCGGCGGCTGCTCGCGCCAGGCGGCTTCGAGGCTCGCAGCGAGCGCACCGAGGTAGCCGGCATCGTCGTGGTACTGGTTGACGAAGCGCAGCTCCGGCAGCCAGCGCCAGCGCCCGAGTTCGGCGGCGATGGCGTCGAAGGCCGAGGCGGTGGTCGAGGCCGAGTACTGCGGGTACAGCGGCAGCACCAGCACGCGCTCGGCGCCGGCGTCCCTCAGCGCACGCAGCGCGCAGCCGATCGAGGGTTCGCCGTAGCGCATGCCGAGAGCCACCGCGACCGGCCCCGGGCACAGCGCCTCGAGCCGCGCCGCGATCGCCGCCCGTTGCCGTCCGGCGATCGCGAGCAGCGGCGAACCCGCCTCGGTCCACACCTCGGCGTACTTCGCCGCCGACTTCGCCGGCCGCGTGCGCAGCACCCAGCCGTGCAGGATCAGCCACCACAGCGGCCGCGGGATCTCGACCACGCGCCGGTCCCACAGAAATTCGCCGAGGTAGCGGCGCAGCGCCGCGGGCGTCGGTGCATCGGGCGTGCCGAGGTTGACCAGCAGCACGCCGGCGCCCGGAGCGCTGCCATGGCGATAGGCTCGAGTCGGTGCCATCGGGTATCCGTCCGTACAGGGGAGCGCTGCATTCTAGCGGATGCCGCGGGGACGCCCCCGCGGGCTGCGGCCTCCGGTAAGAGCGCCTCAGCCCCGCCCTGCATCGACGCTCGCGGCCAGCGCCTCGAGTTCGGACGCGATCGTCACCGGATACGGCGGCTCGGTGGCGAGCGCGCGCAGATGCAGCGGCAGCGCGGCGAGCTGTGCGGCGGCGCGGCGGCGAATCACCGCAAGCGGTTCGGGCGGTGCGAGCCGCCGCCCGTCGCGCATCACCGGCACCAGCAGCGCCTCGCCCGGGTGCGCGGCGCCCTCGAGCCCCACCAGGTCGCCGACGAAACCGCCGTCGGCGGTGCGCGCGCGCCACACCTGGCGGCGCCCGGGCCAGGTGAGCTTGCCCGGCGAGCGCTTGCGCCGCGGCACACCGGCGTACTCCTGCAGCTTGTAGACGCAGTGCAGATAGGGTGCATCGCTCGAAGTGTCGAGCCGCGTGCCGATGCCGAAGCCGTCGATCGGCACCCCGCGCAGCGCCAGCAGGCGCTGCTCGTCGAGATCGCCGCTGGCGAAGATGAAGGTTTCGGCCAGTCCGCCGGCGTCGAGGATCGCGCGCACCCGCACCGCCAGCGCACCGAGATCGCCGCTGTCGATGCGCACGCCCTTGATCCGGATTCCTTCGGCGGCGAGCCGCGGTGCGAGCTCGACGACGGTTGCGGCCGCGGCCTCGGTGTCGTAGGTGTCGATCAACAGGACCACATTGTCCGGCTGGCTGCGGGCGAAGCCGAGGAAGGCGTCCGCTTCACTCGCGTGCGCCTGCACCAGCGAATGCGCCATCGTGCCGAACAGCGGGATGCCGAAGCGCGCGCCGGCGGCGACGGTCGCCGTGCCGGCAAAGCCGGCGAGATACGCCGCGCGCGCCGCGAGCAGCCCCGCCTCGGCACCGTGTGCGCGGCGCAGACCGAAGTCGACCAGGCGCTTGCTCGGTGCGGCCAGCACGCAGCGCGCCGCCTTGCTCGCCACCAGCGTCTGCAGGTGAAGCAGGTTCAGCAGCCGCGTCTCGACCAGCTGCGCCTCGGGCAGCGGCGCGCACACGCGCAACAGCGGCTCGCCGGCGAAGCAGACGCTGCCTTCGGGCAGCGCGTGCACCGCGCCGCTGAAGCGCAACGCGCGCAGCCAGGCGATGAAATCGGTGCGCAAGCGTCCGCTGTCGGCGAGCCAGGCGAGCTCGTCCTCGGTGAAGCGCAGCGTCTCCAGCCAGTCCAGCGCCTGCTCGAGCCCCGCGGCGAGCAGGAAGCCGCGCCCGCGCGGCAGCTCGCGCACGAACAGCTCGAACACCGCTTCCTCGGCCATGCCCTCGGCGCGATACGCCTGCAGCATGGTCAGCTGGTAGAGGTCAGTCAGCAGCGCACCATCGCCGGCGATCACGCTGCGAATCCCTCGCGCTCCAGCACGGCGGCGCCGGCTGCCCGCAGCTCGGCCAGCGCACGCTCACCGTCGCCGGGCGCCACGTCGACCGCGCGCACCGCATCGCCCAACACCACGGCGTCGAAGCCTTCGGCGAGCGCATCGAGCACGGTCGCGCGCACGCAGTAGTCTGTCGCCAGCCCGCCGACGAACACCCGTGTGATGCCGCGCGCGCGCAGGCGCTCGGCCAGATCGGTGCCCTGGAAGCCGGAGTACGCGTTGCACATCGGGTCGGCACCCTTGGACACCAGCTCGGCGTCGCGCGGCAGCTCGAGCCCGGGGGCGAAGGCCGCGCCGTCGCTGCCGGCGATGCAGTGCGGCGGCCACGGCCCGCCCTGGGCGAGGAACGAGCAGTGATCCGGCGGATGCCAGTCGCGGGTGGCGAACACCGCCAGCCCGCGCGCCGCGAAGGCGGCGATGCAGGCGTTCAGCGCCGGCACCACGGCATCGCCCTCGGCCACGGCGAGCGCACCGCCGGGCAGGAAATCGTTCTGTACGTCGACGACGACCAGTGCGTCGCCGCGGCCGGGTTGCAGCTTCTCGCTCATCTGGTCCCCTCCTGCGGCCCGCTATCAGCTTAGCGTTCCCGGGGCCGCAAGGATTCAGACCGCACCGAAGACCGCTCGGCACGGCCAGCGCACCGATGGTAGGCTGGAAGCGCCCCATCCGGACGAGGAGGTCCCGCATGAGCCTGCCTGTCGAAACCCTGGACGAGCTGCAACTGCTCGCACTGTACGACCCCGCGAGCAGCCGCGCCGGGCTCAAGGTGCACAGCCACTCGGCCAGCCCGGCGATGGTCGCCGCTGCCGAGCGGCTGCACGCCAAGCGTCTGGTGACGCAGCCCGACGGCGGCTACCTGACCGAGCTCGGCCGCGATGCCGCCGAGCACTTGCGCGAAGTGCTCGACATCCTCGCCTCCTGAGGGGCGGGCGGACGCCGCAGCGGCACCGCCGCCACGCAAGCCGGAATCGGCCCTCGCGTCCGGCTTGCAGGCCCCGCGGCATTCGGTACAGTGATCGGCGGCAAGCCCACCGACTGCGGACCTTCGCAGCCGGCGCCCCGCAACCCTGAGGACTGATGCGAAGCAGCATGTCCACCGCGCTCGTCTGGTTCCGCCGCGATCTGCGGCTCGTCGACAACCCCGCGCTGGCGTTCGCCTGCAGCGAACACGCCGCGGTGATCCCGGTGTTCATCCGTGCCCCTGAGGAAGAGGCGCCGTGGCAGCCGGGCGCGGCCTCCGACTGGTGGCTGCACCACAGCCTCGAGCGGCTGGCCGCGAGCCTGGCGGCGTGCGGCTCGAAGCTGGTGCTGCGCCGCGGACCGACGGGGCCGGCGCTCGAGGCGCTGATCCGCGGGACCGGCGCGTGTGCCGTCTACTGGAACCGGCTGTACGAGCCGGCGAGCCTCGCGCGCGACACGCAGGCCAAGGCGGCACTGAAGGCGTCCGGGGTCGCCGCCGAAAGCTTCCCCGGCAACCTGCTGTGGGAGCCGTGGACGATCAAGAGCGGCGGCGGCGAGCCGTACAAGGTCTTCACCCCGTACTGGAAGACGGCGCTGAATCAGGCTCCCGAGCCGCCACTGGCGGCGCCGCCGCGCATCCCGGCACCGCCCGCGTGGCCGGCCTCGGTGGCGCTGGCGACGCTCGGCCTGCTGCCGCGCAGCCGCTGGGATGCCGGCCTGCGCGCTGCCTGGACGCCCGGCGAAGCCGGCGCGCTCGAGCGCCTGCGTGCCTTCTGCGACCAGGTCCTGCCCGGCTACCACGAGAGCCGCGACCGTCCCGGCGAGGCCGGCGTGTCGCGGCTGTCGCCGCATCTGCACTTCGGCGAAGTGTCGCCGCGCCAGGTCTGGGCTGCGGTGGCGCGCGCCTGCGCCGGGCTGCCGCTCGAATACCACGGTGGCGAGGCCTACCTGCGCGAGCTCGGCTGGCGCGAGTTCGCACACCACGTGCTGTTCCACTGGCCGCACACCGCCGAACAGCCGATGCAGCCGCGCTTCGCCGCCTACCCGTGGGCGCACGACACCGGCGCCGCGCTCGAAGCCTGGCAGCGCGGGCGCACCGGCTACCCGATGGTCGACGCCGGCATGCGCGAGCTGTGGGCCACGGGCTGGATGCACAACCGCGTGCGCATGCTGGTGGCCTCGTTCCTGGTCAAGAACCTGCGCATCCCCTGGCAGCAGGGCGCGCGCTGGTTCTGGGACACACTGGTCGACGCCGACCTCGCCAGCAACACGCTCGGCTGGCAGTGGAGCGCCGGCTGCGGCACCGATGCCGCGCCGTACTTCCGCGTGTTCAACCCCTCGCGCCAGGGCGAGCAGTTCGATCCCGACGGGCACTACGTGCGCCGCTGGGTACCGGAGCTCGCCGCGGTGCCGGCCAAGTGGCTGCACGCGCCGTGGACGCTGCCCGCCGCCGAGCAGGCGCGCACCGGTTTCACCCCCGGCCTGTCCTACCCGCGCCCGCTGGTCGACTTCACCGCGAGCCGCGCCGCGGCGCTCGCCGGCTTCGAGGCGATCAAGGCCGGCGGCCACGCGCAGGCCGATTGACGTCGAGCGATGGGGGATGGAAATGGGGATGAGGAATGGGGAATGAGGCACTTGCCCGTGCCCATCGCCCCGTCGTCACCCATTACCCATTCCCCATCACCCATCACTCATCCCCCAGCAGCAGTTCCTCGATCCGCGCCAGCAGGCGCTCGAGCGCGCCGCGTTCGGCTTCGACCACCGCGCGGCCGCGCTCACCGGCGGCGCGGCGCGCCGTCGGGTGTTCGAGCCAGGCGGCGGCGGCTTCGCTCAGCTCGGCGGCATCGGCGACGCGACGCGCCGCACCGGCAGCGCACAGCAGGCGCTCGGCTTCGGCGAAATTGAACATGTGCGGCCCGAACAGCACCGGCAAGCCGAGCGCCGCCGGCTCGAGCACGTTGTGGCCGCCGGTCGGCACCAGGCTGCCACCGACGAAGGCGACGTCGGCCGCCGCAAACAACAGCAGCAGCTCGCCCAGGGTGTCGCCGAGGTAGACTTCGGCCGCCGTGGCTGCGCCGCGGCTGCGCCGCGCGGCCGCCAAGCCTCGGCTCGCGAGCAGCGCCGCGACCGCGTCGAAACGCTCGGGGTGGCGCGGCACCAGGATCAGCCCGACCTCGGGCAGCCGCACCCGCAGCCGCGCGAAGGCATCGAGCACGCGCTCGTCTTCGCCGGCGTGCGTGCTGGCGGCGATCAGCACCGGCCGCTCGGTCCAGCCGAGCGCCGCGCGCAGCTCGGCGCCGCGCGCCGCCAGCCCGGCCGGCACGGCGAGGTCGAACTTCAGGTTGCCGAGCACTTCGACCCGCGGCGCACCGAGCGCGCGAAAGCGCGCCGCATCGGCTTCGGCCTGCGCGGCGACCAGCGCAGCGTGGGCCAGCGTCGCGCGCGTCAGACCTCGCAGGCGGCCATAGCCGCGCGCCGAGCGCTCCGACAGGCGGGCATTGGCGACCACCAGCGGAATGCCGTCGGCGGCGCAGGCGGCGAACAGGTTGGGCCACAGCTCGGTTTCCATCACCAGCGCGAGCGCGGGCCGCGCGCGGCGCAGGAAGGCGGCGACCGCCCACGGCAAGTCGTACGGGGCGTAGACGTGGAACACTTCGTCGCCGAGCGCCTCGAGCACCTGACGCGAACCGGTCGGCGTGGTGGTGGTGACGATCAGCGCGCGCCCGGGATGGCGCGCGCGCAGTGCACGGATCAGCGGCAGCGCGGCGCGCGTCTCGCCGAGCGACACCGCGTGCACCCAGATACCGCCCGGCGGCGGCCGCCGTTCGAAGCGGCCGAAACGCTCGGCGATGCGCCGCCGGTAGGCCGGCGCGCGCAGGCTGCGCACGAACAGGCGCGCCAGCACCAGCGGCGTCAGCGCGGCGAGCAGCAGGGTATAGAGCCGCCGCACGACCTCAGCGCCAGGCGGCGGGATCGTCCCAGGGGTAGTGGGCCAGCTCCGGCCTGGGCCAGCCCTCGAGCGGCGCCAGGTCGGCGGCGGCGGGCCGCAGGCCTTCGCCGCGCAGCCCCTCGATCACCTGGTCGATCATCGCCGGCATCACCGTCAGGCTGGCCGGCCAAGCGGTGATCGCGTTGCCGACGCTGCGCACCACCGGCAGCGCCAGCGTCGCACCGCGCTGGCGTGCGGCGGCACGCTCGACGCGCACGGTCGCGAACTCGGCCGCATCGAGGTCGATCCACGACAAGTGCTCGGCGAGCTCGCGCCGCGTCGCGGCGATCTGCTGCGCCGGTGGCACGTGCGAACCGGCCTCGGCCAGCCCGCCGCCGATGTACCAGACGCTGCGCCCCTCGGCATCGCGGTGCGAGGTCAGGTTGAAGCGGCGCCGGCCGTCGCCGTCGACGACGTTCAGGAACAAGTCGTCGGGCAGCCCCGCCTGCGCGCGAACCATCACCATCTGCTGGTGCCAGACGGCGAGCGGCACCGAACCGAGCACGCTGCTGCCGCTGCCGGCGGCGAACACCGTGCGCCGACCGCGCAGCACCACCGCTTCGTGCCCCTCGGCGCGCAGGTTCAGCGCGCCGTCCGGCGCCGGCACCACCGGCCCGCGGCTGCGGAACACGTACGGCAGCACCTCCGCGGCCAATGCCTCGATCAGCGAGCGGGTGTCGAGCACCAGGCCGTCGAGCACGCGCAGCTCGCCCTTCAGCGGTGCTGCGTGCAGCGAGTTCGGCAGCTCGTCGGGAACCACCGCGGGCGTCGCTTCGACCGCCGCCTTGCGCCGGAACAGCCGCACGAAGCTGAAGCCGCCACCGGCGCCACCCGAGGGCACCGTCCACAGGTACGGTCGCTCGCTCAGCATGCGGGCGCCGGCGAGTTCGCCGCCCTCGGCCAGTACGCGCCGCCAGCGCTCCGGCGCCGCCTCGAACGCCTGCCGGGTCGGGCCGTCGAGCTCGCCCATTCCGATCGGCTGGCCGAGCACGAAGCCCTGGCCGTTGACGGTCTGGCCGCCGCCGAGACGGTCGCCTTCGATCAGCACCGCACTGTAACCTTCGCGCCGCGCCCGGGCCAGGAGCCACAGGCCGGCAATGCCGCCGCCGATGATCAGCAGATCGACTTGCACGCTTGGGTTCATTTCCGCCTTCCCTGGGGCGGCGCTCCGGCCTGCCCCGCTGTGGCCCGCGCCCGTGCGCGCGGAACCCCTTGTTCGAATGGGTCGAGATCATAGCACGGGGGTCGCGCGCGCTTCGCAAGCCCGGCGCCTGCGGCTACCATGCGCCACCGCTTTTAACGAAGTCCTGTCACGATGTCCGCGACCATGACCAGCCGGGACCTGTACCTGCGCCTGTTGCGCTACGTCAAACCCCACCGCCGCGTGTTCGCGATCTCGCTCGCCGGCACCGTGGTACTGGCGTTAACCGAGCCGGCGATCGCGGCGCTGTTGCAGCCGCTGCTCGACGGCAGCTTCGTCGCCAAGGACCCCGACCACATCCGCGGCGTTCCGCTGCTCCTGATCGGGCTGTTCCTGGTGCGTGGCATCGCCGACTACACCAGCACGGTGGCGATGAAGTGGGTCGCGACGCGGGTGGTGATGGATCTGCGCAACACCATGTTCGCGCGCCTGCTGGTGCTGCCGACGCGCTACTACGACCGCAACCCCTCGGCGACCCTGCTCTCGAAGCTGACCTACGACGTCGGCCAGGTGATGACCGCGTGCACCGATGCGCTGGTGACCCTGGTCAAGGACGGCCTGACCGTCGTCGGGCTGCTCGCCTGGATGTTCTGGCTGAACTGGAAGCTGTCGCTGTTCACGCTGATGGTCGCCCCGGTCGTGGGCCTGATCATCAAGCTGTTCTCCAAGCGCCTGCGCGGCCTGAGCCGCCGGCTGCAGGGCCAGATGGGCGAGCTGAACCGCGTGATCGAGGAAGCGCTGTCGGGGCACAAGGTCATCAAGATCTTCGGCGGCCAGGCTTACGAGCAGGGCCGCTTCGACCACACCAGCAACTGGGTGCGGCGACTGCAGATGAAGCTGGTGTCGGCCACCGAAGCCAGCGTGCCGGGCGTGCAGTTCATCGGCGTGCTGGCGCTGGTCGCGGTGATCTACTTCGCCTCGCTCGAGTCGGCGCGCGGCGACATCACCGTCGGCGGCTTCGTGTCGCTGTTCGGCGCGATGGCGATGCTGTTTGCGCCGATCAAGCGCCTGACCAAGGTCAACGAACAATTGCAGCGCGGGCTGGCCGCAGCCGAGAGCATCTTCGCGCTGCTCGACGAGGCGCCCGAGGCCGACCGCGGCACGCGCACGCTCGGCCGCGCCGAGGGCGCGGTGCGCTTCGACGGGGTGCGCTTTCGCTACGACGACGCGCGCGAAGTGCTCGGCGGCATCGAGCTCGCGGTGCGCCCCGGCGAAACCGTGGCACTGGTCGGCGCCTCGGGCAGCGGCAAGACCACGCTGATGGCACTGCTGCCGCGGCTGTACGAGGTCAGCGGCGGGTGCATCCTGCTCGATGGCGTCGACACCCGCGAGCTGAGCTTGGCCAGCCTGCGCGCCAACATCGCCTACGTCAGCCAGGACATCGTGCTGTTCAACGACACGCTGGCGGCCAACATCGCCTATGGCTGCCCGGTAGCGCCTGCGCGCGACGCCATCGAAGCCGCCGCCGAAGCCGCGCACGCGATGGAGTTCATCCGCGAGCTGCCCGAGGAGCTGGACACGCTGATCGGCGAGAACGGCACGCGCCTGTCGGGCGGCCAGCGCCAGCGCATCGCGATCGCGCGCGCGCTGCTGAAGGATGCGCCGGTGCTGATCCTCGACGAGGCCACCTCGGCGCTCGACACGCGCTCCGAGCGCAAGGTCCAGGCGGCGCTCGAGCGCCTGCGCCAGGGGCGCACCTCGTTCATCATCGCTCATCGCCTGTCGACCATCGAGAACGCCGATCGCATCGTCGTGATGCAGAAGGGCGCCATCGTCGAGACCGGCACCCACGCCGAGCTGATCGCGCGTAATGGCGTCTACGCCGGCCTGCACCGGCTGCAGGAAGAGGTGCCGGCGGGGCCGTGAGCGCCGCCGGGCCGTCACGATGCCGGCGACGGGGCGCCCGGCGCAGCGGCCGACGGTTTAAACTGGCCGCTTTCACTACAGCAGCGAGGAAGTCCGATGAACGTCCTGGTGATCGGCGGCGGCGGCCGCGAGCACGCGCTGGCCTGGAAGGCCGCGCAGAGCGATCGCGTGCGCAACGTGTTCGTCGCCCCCGGCAACGCCGGCACCGCGCTCGAGCCCAAGGTGACGAACGTCGCGATCGCCGCCGACGACGTGCCGGCGCTGCTCGCCTTCGCGCGCGGCAACCACGTCGCGCTGACCATCGTCGGCCCCGAGGCGCCGCTGGTGAGGGGCGTGGTCGACGCCTTCCGCGCCGAAGGGCTCAGGATCTTCGGCCCGACCCGGACGGCGGCGCAGCTCGAGGGCTCGAAGGCGTTCGCCAAGGACTTCCTCGCCCGCCACGCCATCCCGACCGCCGGGTACGCGAGCTTCACCGAGCTCGAGCCGGCGCTCGACTACCTGCGCGCGCAGGGCGCACCGATCGTGGTCAAGGCCGACGGCCTGGCCGCCGGCAAGGGCGTGGTGGTCGCGCAGACGCTGACCGAAGCCGAAGCGGCGGTGCGCGATATGCTGGCCGGCAACGCCTTCGGCGCCGCAGGCGCGCGCGTCGTGATCGAGGAATTCCTGGTCGGCGAAGAGGCGAGCTTCATCGTCATGGTCGACGGCGAGCACATCCTGCCGATGGCCTCGAGCCAGGACCACAAGGCGCGCGACAACGGCGACCGCGGCCCCAACACCGGCGGCATGGGCGCATATTCGCCGGCGCCGGTGGTCACGCCGAAGATCCACGAGCGCATCATCAGCGAGGTGATCGAGCCCACGGTGCGCGGCATGGCGGCCGAGGGCACGCCCTACTCCGGCTTCCTCTACGCCGGCGTGATGATCGCCGCCGACGGCACGCCCAAGGTGCTCGAGTTCAACTGCCGCTGCGGCGACCCCGAGACGCAGCCGATCATGATGCGACTCAAATCCGACCTGGTCGACCTGTGCGAAACGGCGATCGTCGGCCGCCTCGATACCGTCCAGGCCGACTGGGACCCGCGCGCCGCACTCGGCGTGGTGATGGCCGCCGCCGGCTATCCGGACGATCCGCACAGGGGCGACCCGATCGCCGGCTTACCGCACGGCGAGATCGAAGACGCCAAGCTGTTCCACGCCGGCACCGCCGGCCGCGAGGGCTCGGTCGTCACCGCCGGCGGGCGCGTGCTGTGCGCGACCGCACTCGGCGACACCGTCGGCGAAGCGCAGCGCCGCGCCTATGACCTGGCCAAGCGCGTGCACTGGGAAGGCGTGTTCTACCGCACCGACATCGGCTACCGCGCGATCGCCCGCGAGCGCGGCCCGGAGAAACGCCGGCGCTGAGGCGCCAGCGCGCGCTTTGCCGGCCCCTCACCCGAAGAAATCACCATACCGCACTGAAAAGGCGTGTCCCCTGCCACCTACGGCGGAGCCGGCACCGGGCCGGCTTCGTCGGCGCGGGATAGACTAGCGCTTCATCATCTCGAAGAAGTCGCGGTTGGTACGGGTATTCTTCAGGCGGTCGAGCAGGAATTCCATCGCCTGCAGCTCGTCCATCGGGTGCAGCAGCTTGCGCAGGATCCACATCTTCTGCAGATCCTCGGGGTTGGTCAGCAGCTCCTCGCGGCGGGTGCCCGAGCGGTTGATGTCGATCGACGGGAACACGCGCTTCTCGGCGATGCGGCGATCGAGGTGGATCTCCATGTTGCCGGTGCCCTTGAATTCCTCGTAGATCACGTCGTCCATGCGCGAGCCGGTGTCGATCAGCGCGGTGGCGACGATGGTCAGCGAGCCGCCTTCCTCGATGTTGCGCGCGGCGCCGAAGAAGCGCTTCGGCCGGTGCAGCGCATTGGCGTCGACGCCGCCGGTCAGCACCTTGCCCGAGGACGGGACCACGGTGTTGTAGGCGCGCGCCAGGCGCGTGATCGAGTCGAGCAAGATCACCACGTCGATCTTGTGCTCGACCAGACGCTTGGCCTTGTCGATCACCATCTCGGCGACCTGCACGTGGCGCGCCGCCGGCTCGTCGAACGTCGACGCGATCACCTCGCCGCGCACGGTGCGCTGCATCTCGGTGACCTCTTCCGGGCGCTCGTCGATCAGCAGCACGATCAGGTAGCACTCGGGATGGTTCGCCGCGATCGCCTGGGCGATGTTCTGCAGCATCACCGTCTTGCCGGCCTTCGGCGGCGAGACGATCAGGCCGCGCTGGCCTTTGCCGATCGGCGCGATCAGGTCGATGATGCGCCCGGTGATGTCTTCGGTGCTGCCGTTGCCGCGCTCGAGCGTCAGGCGCTGGTGCGCGTGCAGCGGCGTCAGGTTCTCGAACAAGACCTTGTTCTTCGACGCCTCGGGCGGCTCGAAGTTGATCTCGTCGACCTTCAGCAGCGCGAAGTAGCGCTCGCCCTCCTTGGGCGGACGGATCTTGCCGGTGACGGTGTCGCCGGTGCGCAGGTTGAAGCGGCGGATCTGCGAGGG
Source organism: Candidatus Competibacteraceae bacterium (assembly GCA_039807445.1). Classification (GTDB taxonomy): domain Bacteria; phylum Pseudomonadota; class Gammaproteobacteria; order Competibacterales; family Competibacteraceae; genus JBDHRG01. The sequence continues at coordinate 13,646 of JBDHRG010000019.1, read as the reverse complement.
CGAGACGTAGATGTCGTCGGGCCCGGCCAGGTACGAGGAGTCCCCGCCGCGCAGGAAGCCGAAGCCGTCCTGCAGGATCTCGAGCACGCCATCGCCGTAGATGTCGTCGCCGTTCTTGGCGTGCGCCTTCAGGATGCCGAAGATCACGTCCTGCCTGCGCGAGCGCGCCATGCCCTCGAGGCCGAGGCCCTGGGCGATGTCGATCAGTTCGGCGGCGGACTTGCGCTTGAGCTCGGTCAGGTTCATCCGGGCGACGGGCGCAGGCGCGCGCTCGCCCTCGGCGCTGCCTTCGGCGGTCTCCGGCCGGGGTTCGGCGGGGACTTCCTTCTGGCGTCGACGACGCGGCGGTGCGGCCACGACGGCCGCTTCTTCGGACGGGGGAGGAGTCATGGGGGTCTCGCCGGCGTCCACCTCGGGACGGGCGGGGCGCCGGCGACGGCGTTCGGTCATGGGAGTGTCGTTCAAATCGTGCCGTCGATGAAAGCGGTGAGCTGCGACTTCGACAGCGCGCCCACCTTGGTGCCTTCGACATTGCCGTTGCGGAAGACCATCAGCGTCGGGATGCCGCGGATGCCGAATTTGGGCGGGGTGCCCGGATTTTCGTCGATGTTGAGCTTGGCGATCTTGAGCCTGCCCGCATACTCGCTGGCGATCTCGTCGAGGATCGGAGCGATCATGCGGCACGGACCGCACCACTCCGCCCAGTAGTCGACCAGGACCGGCAGCTCGGACTGCAGCACCTCGGCCTCGAAGGTGGCATCGGTCACATGAACGATTTGCTCACTCACGGTGTTCGCCTCCAGAATCGGCAGTGTTCGCGCGGGCAGGAAACGCGGTGGGCCGGAGAATCGGGCTGGCCCCGGCGATCCGGCTCCGGAAGCCCCGCCACGGACGGGAATAGTGAAGATGGGCCGAACGGCCCCGGCGTCCCTCGGTAGCCGGGCGAAACCCTGCCACCGGGAAGTCTAGCCGTCATTTCAGCTCAAACTCGTGGCCGCTGGCAAGTCTCTCGTCCAGATTCCGCGAATTTTCGGGTATTCTTGTCGCCCATGGAAAAAAGCCACCTGACCACCACGCCTTTCTCGTCGCTGGCCCTGCACGACTCGCTGCTCGAAGCGCTCGAGGACGCCGGCTTCACCCACTGCACGCCGATCCAGGAAGCGACGCTGCCGCTCGCGCTCGAGGGCCACGATGTCGCCGGCCAGGCGCAGACCGGCACCGGCAAGTCGGCCGCCTTCCTGCTGTCGACGCTGCACTATCTGATGACCACGCCGGTCGACGAAGACCTGATCGGGCCGTGGGCCATCGTGCTGGCACCGACGCGCGAGCTGGCGCTGCAGATCCACAAGGACGCCGAATCGCTGGGCCGCTACACCGGCCTCAAGTTCGTCGCCGTCTACGGCGGCACCGGCTACGACTCGCAGCGGCGCGCGCTCGCCGAAGGCGTCGACGTGATCATCGGCACGCCCGGGCGCATCATCGACTTCTACAAGCAGGGCGTGTTCACGCTGAAGAACATCGAAGTCGTCGTGCTCGACGAAGCCGACCGCATGTTCGACCTCGGCTTCATCACCGACATCCGCTATCTGCTGCGGCGCATGCCGGCGCCGGCGAGCCGCATCAACATGCTGTTCTCGGCGACGCTGTCGGCACGCGTGATGGAGCTCGCCTACGAGCACATGAACGATCCGGCGACGATCCGGATCGAGTCGGAGCAAGTCACCGCCGACCGCGTCCAGCAGGTACTGTACCACGTCTCCAAGGACGACAAGATCCGGCTCCTGATCGGCACGCTGCACAAGCACCAGGCGCAGCGCACGATCGTGTTCGTCAACACCAAGCGCGCGGCCGAGTACGTCGAGGCGTGCCTGCTCGCCAACGGCTACGAAGCGGCGGTGCTGTCGGGCGACATCCCGCAGATCAAGCGCGAGCGCCTGTTGGCGAAGTTCCAGGCCGGCGAGCTGCCGATCATGGTGGCGACCGACGTCGCCGCACGCGGGCTGCACATCCCCGACGTCAGCCACGTGATCAACTTCGACCTGCCGCAGGACGCCGAGGACTACGTCCACCGCATCGGCCGCACCGCGCGCGCCGGCGCCTCGGGCGACGCGATCAGCTTCGCCTGCGAAGAGTACGTCTACTCGCTGCCCGACATCGAGGAGTACATCGGCCAGAAGATTCCGGTCGAGCCGATCGGCGACGAGTTGCTGGTCGACGTGAAGCCGCCGAAGCGCATCGAACGCAGCGGCGCCGACCGCCGCCGCCCCGACGGCAGCAGCCGGTCGAGCGGCAGCAAGGGCGCCCCGCGCCGCCGGCCGACGCCGCAGCCGGCGCAGTGAGCCCGAACCAGGCCCTGCAGCGTCAGTCCCCCTCGACCTCGAGCCTGTAGCGCGCCGCGGCGAGCAACTCGGCCTCGACCTCGAGGTCGGCGCGCGTCAGTGGGTGCTCGGCCAGCCAGCCCTCGGGGAAGCGCAGCCGCAGCGTGCGCCCCGAGGCCTCGAGCCGCAGCGTCGGCAGCGGCTGGCGGCTGCGGCTGCGGTGCAGCACCGCCGCCAGGCGCAGCAGCAGGCACAGCCGGCGCGCGCGCTCGGCATCCGCCGGCGGCAGCGCCGCGAACGCCTCGAGCGGGAGCTTGCGGCGGTGACCGCGCACCAGCGCCGCGAGCAGCGCCTGCTCGGGGCGCGAAAAGCCCGCCATGTCGGCGTTCTGGACCACGTAGGCGCCGTGCTTGTGGTACTGGCTGTGCGCGATCATCAGCCCGAGCTCGTGCAGCCGCGCCGCCCAGTCGAGCAGGTAGGGGCTGTCTTCGTCGCCGAGCTCCCAATCGCGCTCGACCTTGCGCCGCAGCGCTTCGGCGGTTGCGGCGACGCGCCCGACCTGGTCGAGGTCGACGCCGAAACGCGCGGCGAGCGCGGCGATCGTGCGCCCGCGCACGTCTTCGTGGCGGATGCGGCCGAGCAGATCCCAGATCAGCCCTTCGCGCAGCGCCCCGTCGGACACCTGCATGCGTTCGAGCCCGAGGCGCTCGAACAGCCCGTGCAGCACCGCGAAGCCGCCGACGAACACCGCGGCGCGCGCCGGTTCGAGCTTGAAGCGGGCAGCGAGCGCAGCACGGTCCATGCCGATCAGCGCGGTGCGCAGCCGCGCGAGCGCTTCGCGGCTGATGTCTTCCCCGCTCCAGCCCTGTGCGGCGAGCACGTCGCGGATCGCCTTGACCGAGCCCGAGGCGCCGATGACCTCGCCCCAGCGCTCGGCGCGCAGCCCCGCCTCGACCGGCTCGAGTTCGACGCCGACCGCGATCTCGGCGGCGCGCAACTCGGCTTCGCGGATGAGCTCGCCGCCGCCGAAGCAGCGACACGTCATCGTCACGCAGCCGAGGTACAGGCTCTCGAGGCGCTGCGGCTCGAACTGCTCGCCGACGATCAGCTCGGTCGAGCCACCGCCGATGTCGATCACTAGCCGACGGCCCTGCGCCGCGGTGCTGTGCGCGACGCCGAGGTAGATCAGCCGCGCCTCCTCGACGCCGCTGATGATCTCGATCGGGTGGCCGAGCAACGCCTCGGCGCGGGCGACGAACTCGGCGCCGTTGCGCGCCTGGCGCAGCGTGTTGGTGCCGGCGATGCGCACGCGCGAGGCCGGCATGTGCGCCAGGCGCTGGCCGAAGCGGGCGAGGCAGTCGAGCGCGCGCGCCTGTGCGGCTTCGCTCAGACGGCGCTGGTCGTCGAGACCGGCGGCGAGCTGCACCATCTCCTTGAGGCGGTCGATCACCAGCAGATCGCCTTCGCCGGTACGCGCCACGATCAGGTGGAAGCTGTTCGACCCCAGGTCGATGGCGGCGACGGCGTCGGTCGGCATGGTCGCTCCCGGAAACGGACATGGCAAGGATGCGCGGATTCTACGCGAGCGCCCCACCGCTCGCAGGCGGACGGCCGCGTGGAAGCGTGATCAGCCACCCAGCCCGCGCAGCTGGCGCGGCGTCAGCGCCCACTGCAACACGCCGCCGCCGGCACGCGCCACGCCCTCGAAGGCGATCAGCGCCGCGCCGCCCTTGCGCAGCGCCAGCAGCGGCTGTGGCTCGCCGCACAGCAGCAGCCCGGCGAACCGGCCGAGGTGCGGCGCGTGACCGACCAGCGCGGCGGCGGCACCGCCCGACAGCCGTTCGAGCCAGGGCAGTGCCGCGGCCGGATCATCGTCCGGCGCGAGCCCGGGCAGCGCCGCAGCCGGCGGCAAGCCGTAGGCCTCGGCGAGCACCGCAGCGGTCTGCCGCGCGCGCAGCAGGGCGCTCGAGGCCAGCGCATCGAGCCGGGCGACTTCGCCGCGCAAGCCTGGCATCGCCTGGCGCAGCCTGCGCAGCCCGGCCGCGGTCAGCGGCCGATCTTCGTCGCGCCCGCCGGCGCGGGCGAAGGTCTCGGCATCTTCGGCGATGCCGTGACGGATCAGCAGCAGTTCCATCGTCACCCCCTCAGGCTGCGCGCGGCGCGCTGCCGCCGCGCGCGACCACCAGCTCGGCCGGGAAGTCGCAGGCGAAGGTGCTGCCGACCCCGGCCTGGCTCTCGATGCGCAGGCTGCCACCGTGATGGCTCATCACGTGCTTGACGATCGCCAGCCCCAGCCCGGTGCCACCGCTCTCGCGGTGGCGGCCACGGTCGATGCGGTAGAAGCGCTCGGTCAGCCGCGGGATGTGGTGCGGCGCGATACCCTCGCCGTCGTCCTCGACCTCCAGGTGCGCGCCGCGCTCGTCGGCATACCAGCGCAGCGTGATGCGCCGGCCGGCCGGCGTGTAGCGCACCGCGTTGAACACCAGGTTGGAAAAGGCGCTGCGCAGCTCCTGATCGCTGCCGAGCAGCCACAGCGCCGGGTCGGCCTCGACGCGGATCGCGTGCCCCTGCTCGCCCGACAGCGCGACGCCGTCCTCGGCAATCGCCGCCAGCATGCCCGGCACCGCCACCGGCTTGAGCGGCGGGCGTTCGCCCTGCCCCTCGAGCCTGGCCAGCATCAGCAGGTCTTCGATGATGTGCAGCATGCGCCCGCACTGCTGCTGCATGCGCCGCAGCGGCTGTTGCCAGCGCGCCAGGGCGGGGTCTTCGCTGTCGAGCAGCGTCTCGAGGTAGCCGCCGATCACGGTCAAGGGCGTACGCAATTCGTGCGAAACGTTGGCGACGAAGTCGCGGCGCACCTGCTCGAGGCGCTGCAGCCGCGACACGTCGCTGGCGAGCAGGAGGCTCTGTCCCTCGCCGTACGGGATCACGCGCACCGCCAGCGGCGGCCCGTCGCTGACCGGCGAGGGAAAGTCGCAGACACCGTGGCGGTCGCGCCTGGCCAGGAAGCGCACGAAGCTCGGGTGGCGCACCAGGTGGACCACACGCTGGCCGGCGTCCTGCGGATAGTGCAGACCGAGCAGCCGTTCGGCGGCCGGGTTGCACCACAGCACCGTGTCGTCGACGTCGAGCACCACGGTCGCGTCGGGCACCGCGACGGCGGCGTCCTGGAACTTGCGCAGCAGGTCGACCAGTTCGCGCGCGGTTTCGCGGCGGCGCTTGCGGCGCCGGCCGAGGTGGTAATAGATCTCGCTCCAGATGCCCTCGACCCGCGGCGCACGCGTGCGGCAGCCGTCGCTGAGCCAGCGCTCGAGCCGCCGCAGCTGGTACAGGTGCCAGGCGAGGCAGCCGCCCGCAGCGGCGGCGAACCCGGCGAGCGGGGCACCGAGCTCGGCGCCGAGCCAGGCGCCGAGCGCCAGCATGCCGACGGTGTGCCAGACGACCGCGGTCCAGGGACTGGGCAAGCGTCAGACCTTGGTCGAGAAACGGTAGCCGGCGCCGCGCACGGTCTGGATCAGCGCGTCATGGCCCGAGGTTTCGAGCGCCTTGCGCAGCCGGCGGATGTGCACGTCGACGGTGCGCTCCTCGACGTAGACGTTGCTGCCCCAGACGCGGTCGAGCAGCTGCGAGCGCGAATACACGCGCTCGGGGTGCGACATGAAGAATTCGAGTAGACGGTACTCGGTCGGGCCGATGTCGACGCTGGCATCGACCGCGGTCACGCGGTGGCTGAGCGGGTCGAGCTTAAGGCCGTTGGCTTCGAGCGTCTCGTCACCGGCCTGCGGGCCGCCGCGGCGCAGCACCGCCTTGATCCGCGCCACCAGCTCGCGCGGCGAGAAGGGCTTGGTGACGTAATCGTCGGCGCCGCTCTCGAGGCCGTGCACCTTGTCCTCTTCCTCGGCGCGGGCGGTCAGCATGATGATCGGGATCTCGCGGGTCAGTTCGTCCTTCTTCAGCCGGCGCGCGAGCTCGAGCCCGCTGGCGCCGGGCAGCATCCAGTCGAGCAGGATCAGGTCGGGCGGGCGGCCGGCGATCTGCACCTGCGCCGCGCGCGCATCGGCCGCTTCCAGCGTCTGATAGCCGGCGTTGCCCAGTGCGAAGGTGATCATCTCGCGGATCGGCTGCTCGTCTTCGACGATCAGGATGCGTTTCTCGCTCATAATTCCACTGCTCCCCGTCGAGGCAGCGAATTAATACGGGAGCAATATGACATTCCCGTGAACCGCCGTCGACACGATGACCGCCGTTTGGCCGGAACATGACAACCAGGCGCCACGCCGCCGCCGATCGTGACATTTGAATGACGCCGTGGCGCGAGGCATTCCCTCGTCGTAGGTTTTGTGCTGTCATGCGCAACCCGCGCCGCCGGCGCAGCCGGCGACCTGAACACCGCGCCGCCCACCGCGGGCGCGGGGATTACGCGAAGGGAGGTAGAGATGGCAGCCGACACCCTCAAGGGCTTCGTACCCTACCAGCCACAGCCCGACGAGGAGTACATGAGCGAGGGACAGCGCGAACACTTCCGCCGGATCCTGCTCGCATGGAAGCGGGACCTGATGGAAGAGAGCCAGCGCACGGTCGACCACATGCAGACCGAGCAGCTGAACCTGCCCGACCCCAACGATCGCGCCAGCCAGGAAGAGGAGTTCTCGCTCGAGCTGCGCGCGCGCGACCGCGAGCGCAAGCTGCTGCGCAAGATCGAGAAGTCGCTGACGCGGCTGGCCGAGGACGAGTACGGCTACTGCGAGGCGTGCGGCATCGAGATCGGCCTGCGCCGCCTCGAAGCCCGCCCGACCGCCGAGCTGTGCATCGACTGCAAGCAGGTCGAGGAGCTGAAGGAGAAGAGCCGGGCGGCGTGAGGCCCCCTGCCAGGGGGATGACCGGATAGGGGACGGGAAGGCAGGCGCCGGAGTCGTCGCTGCCGCCCTTCACTGCCGCCCCGGGCGCACCAGCCCGCCGAGGCCGTGCTCCTCGAGCACGGCGTGGATGCGCGCACGCACGGCCGGCGCGCCGTCCAGCGTCAGCGCTTCGCGCAGCAGCACCTTGGCGCGTGCCAGCGGCACGGTGCGCACCATCCATTTGACCTTCAGCAGGTTGCCGAGGCTCATGCTGAGCGTGTCGACCCCCATCGCCAGCAGCAGCAAGGCCGCGGTCGGGTCGCCGGCCAGCTCGCCGCAGACGCTGACCGGCTTGCCGGCGCGGTGCGCGCGGAATACCAGCCAGTTCAGCACCGACAGCACCGCCGGGCTCAGCCCGTCGTAGAGCTTGGCGACGCGGTCGTTGTTGCGGTCGACCGCGAGCAGGTACTGCGTCAGATCGTTGCTGCCGACCGAGACGAAGTCGACCCGGGCGGCCAGGCTCTCGATCTGCAGCGCCGCCGCCGGCACCTCGATCATCACCCCGATCCGCGGCCACGGCGCGGCGATGCCGTCCTCGACCAGTTCGGCGTGCGCCTGGCGCAGGTATTCGACCGCCTCGTCGAGCTCGGCCGGCACCGTGATCATCGGGAACAGGACCGACAGGTTGTCGGTGCCGACCTGCGCGCCGGCGCGCAGCATCGCGCGCAGCTGCGTCTTGAAGATGTCGGGCTGGTCGAGCAGGATGCGGATGCCGCGCCAGCCGAGGAAGGGATTGTCTTCGTCGATCGGGAAGTACGGCAGCGGCTTGTCGCCGCCGATGTCGAGCGTGCGCAGCGTCACCGGGCGCGGCGCCATGCTCGACAGCACGCGCGCGTAGATCGCGGCCTGCTCGTCCTCGCCGGGGAAGCGGTCGCGCAGGAAGAAGTGGATCTCCGAACGATACAGGCCGATGCCTTCGGCGCCGGAGTCGCGCGCGGCGTTGATGTCGGCGAACAGCCCGCTGTTGGCCATCAGCGTCACGCGGTGGCCGTCGGGCGTCACCGCCGGCTGATCCTTGAGCTCCTGCAAGCCCTTCGACAGTTCGGCCTCTTCGCGCGCCAGGCGCAGGTATTCCTCGCGCAGCGTCTCGCTCGGCTGGATGCAGATCCGCGCCGAATAACCGTCGACCACCACTTCGCGGGCGTTCAGCCGCGCCAGCGGCGCGCCGTTGACGCCGAACACCGCCGGGATGCCGAGGCCGCGCGCCAGCAGCGCGACGTGCGAAGCGCCGGTACCGCGCACCGACACCAGGCCGACCAGATGCTCGGGCGGCACCTCGAGCAGCTGCGAGACATTGATCTCCTCGCCGACCAGGACGCAGCGCTCGGGGTAGTCACGCTGCGCCGGGCGGTCCTGCTGCAGGCGCTTCAGCAGGCGCTGGCCGAGGTCGCGGATGTCGGCGGCGCGCCCGCGCAGATACTCGTCGTCCATCTCTTCGAACACATTGGCGTATTCGGCGATGGTCGCGCGCAGCGCCCCGGGCGCCCAGTTGGCCTCCTCGCGCACCCGTGCCAGCGTGCCCTCGACCAGGCTGTCGCTGGAGAGCAGCAGCGCGTAGGCGTCGAACAGCGCCTGGTCGCCCGGCGACAGGCAGCGCCCCATGCGCTCGCCCAGGTGCTTGAGCTCGACCAGCTCGCGCTCGACCGCCTGACGGAAGCGCTCGCACTCGGGCTCGATCGCCTCGGGCCCGAGCTCGCGGTCGGGCACCGAGTCGAGGTCGGCGTCGGGAAACACCACCAGCGCCTGGCCGATGCCGAGGCCGCGCGCCGAAGCCACGCCCTCGATGAACACCGTGCCGGCAAGTTCGTCGGCGTCCATGCGGTCGAGCGCCTGGCGCAGCTCGGCCTGCGTGATCGAGCCGGCCAGCTGTGCTGCCAGCGTCACCAGGAAGGCGACCTCCTCGTCGGTGTACTTGCGCTGCAGCCGCTGCTGTACCACCAGCACGCCGAGGATCTTGCGCCGGCGCACGATCGGCACGCCGAGAAAGCCGTGAAACGGCGCCTCGCCGGTCGCGGCGACGAACATGAAGGCCGGATGGTCGGGTGCGTTCTCGAGATTCAGCGGTTCGGCGCGGCTGGTGATCAAGCCGACCAGCCCCTTGCCGACCGGGATGCGCACGCGCCCGACCGCCCCGGGGCGCAAGCCCTCGGTCGCCATCAGCACCTGCTCGCGGCGCGCCTCGTCGTACAGGTACACCGAGCAGACATCGGCCCCCATCGCCGCGCGCACGCGCTCGACGATCAGCGTCAGCGCCTCGTCCAGATCGTGCGCGGCGTTGACTTCCTGCACGATCCGCTGCAACGAATCCAGCATCGCCCCCTCCTCCGGCGCCGGCGGGTTCAGCGCGGTTGCGGGGCGCGCGGCGGACGCGGCAGCGCGGCGGGCAGGCACGGACGCAGCGAGCGCTCGGCGCGCTCGCGACGCGCCTGCTCGAAGCGCGCCAGCACGTCTTCGGGCGGCGGCGGGGCCTTGCCCTCGGGGAAGACCAGTTGCGCGAGCTGCTGCAGCGCGCGCAGGTAGACGTAGCGCTTGAACGGCACCACCGCTTCGAGCGGGTACCAGTAGTCGACCCAGCACCAGTGGTCGAATTCGGGTCGTTCCGAGTTGTCGAGCTTCACGTCCGACTCCGCACCGCGCATGCGCAGCAGGAACCACACTTGCTTCTGGCCGATGCAGGTCGGCTTGCTGTTGCGGCGGACCAGGCGCTTGGGCAGACGGTAGCGCAGCCAGCCGCGGGTGCAGCCGATCACCTCGACGTGCTCGGGTTTCAGCCCGACCTCTTCGTCGAGCTCGCGGAACATCGCCTGCTCGGGCGACTCGTGGCGCCGGATGCCCCCCTGCGGGAACTGCCAGGATTTCTGCCCGATTCGCCTGCCCCAGAACAGACGCCCGTCACCGTTGCAGAGGATGATGCCGACGTTGGATCTGAAACCTTCTGAATCAATCACTTGCAAACCATTCTGTCGATGATCGCGTTGATTTTCATTTTTCCACAAACGGTCCGCTTTTGCCATTGCCGACCCCGCCGCCATCGGCTACGCTCGCCCGTTTTCCGCCTCGCTGGAGAACCGCGCGTGAGCCTGGCCCTGTTCGATCTCGACCACACCCTGATCGCCGGCGACAGCGGCTCGCTGTGGGCCCACCACCTGATCGAACGCGGTGCGGTCGACGCCGAGCGGCATGCGCGCGAGAACGGCCGCTTCGAAGCCGAGTACCGCGCCGGCACGCTCGATTTCGACCGGTACACGGCGTTCGCGCTCGAGCCGCTGGCCGCCCACCCGCTGGAGACGCTGCTGGCGTGGCGCGTCGAGTTCGTCGAGGCGCACATCCGCCCGGTGCTGCAAGACAAAGCCTTCGAGCTGCTCGAACGCCACCGCGACGCCGGCGACACGCTGGTGATCGTCACCGCGACCAACCGCTTCGTCACCGAACCGATCGCCGAGCTGCTCGGCGTGCCGCACCTGCTCGCGACCGAGGCCGAACGGATCGACGGGCGCTACACCGGCCGCGCGACCGGCGTGCCCTGCTTCCAGGCGGGAAAAATCCGCCGGCTCGAAGCTTGGCGCACCGAAACCGGCCACGCGCTCGAGGGTGCCTGGTTCTACAGCGATTCGCACAACGACATCCCGCTGCTGGCGCACGTCGCGCGGCCGGTCGCGGTCGATCCCGACCCGGTGCTCGCGCAGCACGCGCGCAGCCGCGGCTGGCCCGTGATCAGCCTGCGCGGCTGAGCGTGCGCCGCGCCGCGCTGACCCTGACGCTGCTCGCGGCGCTGGCGTGCGCGAGCCTCGCCTGGGCGTTGAGCCGGGGCAGCGCCGGCATCGGCCTGGGGGCGCTGCTCGACGGGCTGCGCGGCATCGATTCGCCGGCGCTGGCGGTGATCCTCGAGCTGCGGTTGCCGCGCGCGCTCGCCGCCTTCGCCACCGGCGGCATGCTGGCGCTGTCGGGCGCGCTGATGCAGGTGCTGCTGCGCAACCCGCTCGCCGACCCCTACGTGCTCGGCGTCTCGGGCGGCGCCGCGGTCGGTGCGCTCGGGCTGATGCTCGCCGGCGCCTCCGGCTGGTGGATCGACGCCGGCGCCGCGGGCGGGGCGCTGGCCTCGATGGCGCTGGTGTTCGGCATCGCCCACGGCCGCGGCGCGTGGACGCCGCTGCGGCTGCTGCTGACCGGCGTGATCGTCGCCGCCGGCTGGGGCGCGCTGATCGGGCTGCTGCTGTCGCTGGCCCCGGACCCGGGGCTGCGCGGCATGGTGTTCTGGCTGATGGGCGACCTCTCGACCCCGCCGGCGCCGCTGGCCGGGCTGGCGGTGCTGGCCGCGGGGCTGCTGCTCGCGCTGCCGCTGGCGCGGGCGCTGAACGTGCTCGCGCACGGCGAGCTGACTGCCGCCAGCCTCGGCGTCGCGGTGCGACCGCTGCGTTACGCGCTGTACGGGCTCGCCTCGCTGCTCGCCGCCGGCGCCGTCACGCTCGCCGGCAGCGTCGGCTTCGTCGGGCTGGTGACGCCGCACCTGCTGCGCCTGGCGATCGGCGCCGACCATCGCCTGCTGCTGCCGGCCGCGGCACTCGCCGGCGGCAGCCTGCTGGTGATCGCCGACACGCTGGCGCGCACCGTGATCGCGCCGCAGCAGTTGCCCGTGGGCACCGTCACCGCACTGATCGGCGTGCCGCTGTTCCTGTGGCTGCTGCACGGCCGCCGTGGCGACTGAGATCCTGCTGTCCACCCACGCCCTGACGGTCGAGGTCGGCGCCAAGCGCGTCTGCGCCGGACTCGACCTCGAGGTGCGCGCCGGCGAGCGCTGGGGCGTGCTCGGCGGCAACGGCGTCGGCAAGACCACGCTGCTGCACACCCTGGCCGGGCTGCGGCCGCCGGCGGCGGGCGAAGTGCGCGTGCTCGGCGAGCCGCTGGCACGGCTGCCGCGCAAGCGCCTCGCACGCCTGCTCGGGCTGCTGCCGCAAGACCACGAGGATGCCTTCCCGGCCTCGGTGCTCGAAACCGTGCTGATCGGCCGCCACCCCCACCTCGGCCACTGGGGCTGGGAAGGCGAAGCCGATCTCGCCTGCGCGCGCGCCGCGCTGGCCGAGGTCGGGCTGGCCGGCTTCGAGGCGCGCCGCGTCGGCTCGCTGTCGGGCGGCGAGCGCCGGCGGCTGGGGTTGGCGACGCTGCTGGCGCAGGCACCAAGACTGCTGCTGCTCGACGAACCGACCAACCACCTCGACATCGCGCACCAGATCGGCCTGCTCGGACGGCTCGCCGCGCGGCTCGAAGCCGGGCACCGCGCCTGGATCATGGTCAGCCACGACCCGACGCTGACCGCGCGCTTCTGCGACCGCGTGCTGCTCTTGTTCGGCGGCGGCGAAGCGCTGGTCGGCCCGGCCGACGTGCTGCTGTCCGCCGGACACCTCGGCCGCCTGTACGGCCACCCGATGCGCCGCCTCGACACCGACCAGGGGCCGGTGTTCGCGCCGGCGTGATGCCGACTTCAACAACCAACGCCGATTGCGGCGCTCCGGGGGCTATCGCGGAGCGGATTACACGCGCTGCGGGCGCATGGACAGCGCGGAGCGGCACCGTACCTCGGAGGCGTACACGGAGGTACGCCGAGAATGAGCGCAGCGGTAGCCCCCGGAGCACCGCTCACCACCAAGGCGGCGACACTTCTTGCGATCCGTAGAGAGGGCGGGCAATCCGCCCACGGCCTGCCAGACTGTCCCGGGTGTGCCCATCGCAGGAGGACGCCCCGATGCACGACTTCACCCGCCGCGACTTCGTCGTCGCCGCGCTCGCCAGCGGTTTCGCGCTGGCGGTGCAACCGCTTGCCGCCGAAACCATCCTGACCCCCGCCGACGGGCTCGACGCCGGCCTGGTCGAGATCCCGACCGCCGACGGCAAGATTCCGGCCTACCGCGCGCAACCCGCCGGCAAGCGGGGCCTAGCGCTGGTGCTGGTGGTGCAGGAGATCTTCGGCGTGCACGAGCACATCAAGGACGTCTGCCGACGCCTCGCCCGGCTCGGCTACCTCGCCGTCGCGCCCGAGCTGTACGCACGCCAGGGCGACGTGGCCAGGATCGAGGACATCCAGACCATCCTCCAGACCGTCGTGGCCAAGGTGCCCGACGCACAGGTGATGGCCGACCTCGACGCCTGCGTCGCCTGGGCGCGCGCGAGCGGTGCCGCCGACGGCACGCGGCTCGCGGTCACCGGCTTCTGCTGGGGCGGGCGCATCACCTGGCTGTACAGCGTCCACAACCCGCAGCTCAAGGCGGGCGTCGCCTGGTACGGCCGGCTCGAGGGTCAGGCGACGGCGAACATGCCCAGGCATCCGCTCGAGCTCGCGCGCGAGCTGAAGGTGCCGGTGCTCGGGCTGTACGGCGGCGCCGACAGCGGCATTCCGCTCGACTCGGTCGAGCGGATGAAGGCGGCGCTGGCGCAG
>JBDHRG010000018.1:0-33135 GCA_039807445.1 Candidatus Competibacteraceae bacterium | reverse complement strand
AAGCCGAACATCGCCGCCGTCAGCAGTCCCAGCCTCCAGACCGAGCGGCGCACGCCGGCGTTCATTTCGTGTGCCCCACGACCCAGATGAAGCCGAGGTAGAACGCCAGCGCCAGCGCCAGCATCAGCCACAGCGTGCGCCGGATCGCCCGGCGCCGATCGGGCATTTCCATCGCCACCCTCCGCGGGGTCGGACGCCGCCCCTCGATCAGCCTGCCCCCCGTCGCCGCGCTGCGGCGGCGGCGATGCCCGTTCGCGACCATCGCGTCCTCCCGGCTCTCAGCTGTGCGCGTCGGCGTCGCGGATGTCGGGCGGGGTCTGGAAGCTGTGGTGCGGCGGCGGCGACGACAGCGTCCACTCCAGCCCGTGCGCGGCTTCCCAGACGCGGTCGCTGGCCTTCTCGCCGCCGCGGATGCACTTGATCACCGTCCACAGGAAGATCAGCTGCGAGAAGCCGAACACGAAGGCGCCGACCGAGGACATCGCGTTGAACTCGGCGAACTGCAGCGCGTAGTCGGGGATGCGCCGCGGCATGCCCGCCAGCCCGAGGAAGTGCTGCGGGAAGAACAGCACGTTGACGCCGATCGCCGACAGCCAGAAGTGCAGCTTGCCGAGCTTCTCGTCGTACATGTGCCCGGTCCACTTCGGCAGCCAGTAGTACGCCGCCGCCATGATCGAGAACACCGCCCCCGGCACCAGCACGTAGTGGAAGTGCGCGACCACGAAGTAGGTGTCGTGGTACTGGAAGTCGGCCGGCGCGATCGCGAGCATCAGCCCCGAGAAGCCGCCGATCGTGAACAGTACCACGAAGGCGATCGCGAACAGCATCGGCGTCTCGAAGCTCAGCGAGCCCTTCCACATCGTCGTGATCCAGTTGAACACTTTGACGCCGGTCGGCACCGCGATCAGCATCGTCGCGTACATGAAGAACAGCTCGCCCATCAGCGGCATGCCGACGGTGAACATGTGGTGCGCCCAGACGATGAAGCTCAGGAAGGCGATCGACGCGGTCGCGTACACCATCGACGCGTAGCCGAACAGCGGCTTGCGGGCGAAGGTCGGGATGATCTGCGACACGATGCCGAAGGCCGGCAGGATCATGATGTAGACCTCGGGGTGGCCGAAGAACCAGAAGATGTGCTGGAACATCACCGGGTCGCCGCCGCCGGCGGCATGGAAGAAGCTGGTGCCGAAGTACTTGTCGGTCAGCAGCATCGTCACCGCGCCGGCCAGCACCGGCATCACCGCCACCAGCAGGTAGGCGGTGATCAGCCAGGTCCACACGAACAGCGGCATCCGCATCAGCGTCATGCCCGGCGCGCGCATGTTGAGGATGGTCGCGACGATGTTGATCGCCCCCATCACCGACGAGATGCCCATCATGTGCACCGACAGGATCACGAACGGGAAGGCGGCGCCGGTCTGCAGCATCAGCGGCGGGTACATGGTCCAGCCGCCGGCGGGCGCGCCGCCGTCCATGAACAGCGTCGACAACAGTAGCGTGAACGCGAACGGCAGGATCCAGAACGACCAGTTGTTCATCCGCGGCAGCGCCATGTCGGGCGCGCCGACCATCATCGGGACCAGCCAGTTGGCCAGGCCGACGAAGGCCGGCATCACCGCGCCGAAGATCATCACCAGCGCGTGCATCGTGGTCATCTGGTTGAAGAAGTGCGGTTCGACCAGCTGCAGCCCGGGCTGGAACAGCTCGGCGCGGATCACCAGCGCCATGCTGCCGCCGACGAAGAACATCGCCAGCGCGAACAGCAGGTACAGCGTGCCGATGTCCTTGTGATTGGTGGTCGTGACCCAGCGCCAGAGCCCGCGCGGCGCGTGCTCGTCGTGGCCGTGAACGTCGTGAGCGGTAGCGGACATTGCGAGATCTCCCGGCCTGCGCTCAGCGCAGCGCCTTGATGGCGGCGGGCTGCACGGCGTCACCGCCGGCGTTGCCCCAGGCGTTGCGGACGTAGGTCAGCACCGCGGCGAGCTCGACGTCGCTCAACTGGCCGGCGAAGCCCGCCATCGCGGTGCCCGGGATGCCCTTCATCACGGTCTCCACGTGCGGCTGCACCGCCGGCAGCACGATGCGCCCGGCGGCATCGAGGAAGCCGCGTTCGCGCAGCGGCTCGAGCAGTGCCTCGTCGGCCGCGAAGGGCTTGCCTGCGACCAGCGGCGGGAACATCCCGGGAATGCCTTCGCCGTTGGCCTGGTGGCACGCGGCGCACGCCTTGAACACCTCCTCGCCCTTCTTCATCAGTTCGGCCCGGTCCCAGGTGCGGTCGGCACCGGCAGCATCGGCGGCGAGCCGGCCCTTGGTGTCGGCCAGCCACTGCCGGTAATCCTTGTCGGCCATCGCCACTACCACGATCGGCATGAAGCCGTGGTCCTTGCCGCACAGCTCGGCGCACTGGCCGCGGTAGATGCCGGGCTTCTCGATCAGCGCCCAGTTCTCGTTGATGAAACCGGGGATCGCGTCCTGCTTCCAGCCCAGCGCCGGCACCCACCACGAGTGGATCACGTCGGAGGCGGTCACCAGGAAGCGTACCTTCTTGCCGACCGGCACCACCAGCGGCTGGTCGACCTCGAGCAGGTAGTGCTCGTCCTTGGGCGCATCGCCGTAGACCTGCTGCGGCGGGGTCTTCAGGTTGCTGTAGAGGCCGAGGTTTTCCTCGAGGTAGTCGTAGCGCCACTTCCACTGGTAACCGGTGACCTTGATCGTCAGCTCGGCGTTGCGCGTGTCTTCCATCGCGATCAGCGTCCTCGTCGCCGGGATCGCCATGCCGACCAGGATCAGCACCGGCACCACGGTCCAGGCGAGCTCGATGACGGTGTTTTCGTGGAACTGCGCCGCGACCGCACCCCTGGATTTGCGGTGGTGGACGATCGACCAGAACATCACGCCGAACACGACCAGACCGATCAGCACGCAGATCCAGAAGATCGTCATGTGCAAGTCGTAGACCTGCCGGCTGACCGGGGTCACGCCCGGCGACATGTTCAGCTCGAGCGCCGCCTGCGCGCCTGCGCTCCAGAACAGGGCGCTGCCCGCGGCGAAGGCGCCGCGTACCGGATGGATTCGAGCCATGCCTCTCCTCTCCTGAAAGTGGTGGGGCCCGTCTCCGCGGGCCGCACGGGGCCTGTCTCGCCCTCTCGTTTCTGTCAGCTCGCCAGCGCGCGCCGCAGCTCGGCCGCCAGGCGCTCGCGCTCGTCTTCGGCCAGGAAGGCGCCCACCTCGAGCTCCTGCCCCTGCGCCCGCAACGCCACGCGGCCATGGCACCGCACCACCCGTGCCCAGGCCCGCGGCAGTTCGCCGGCCCACTCGGAGCGGCGGTGGCCGCGCTCGACGCGGATCCGCTCGGGCCCGACCGCGATCACCTCCACCCGCGCGCAGCGCCGGGCCGCCACGTACAGCCCCAGGCCCACGCCGGCGAGTTCGAGCCCGGCGAACGGCGCCACCGGCCAGGCGCCGAGCGCGGTCCAGAACGCCGCGACCGCCGCCGTGACCAGCGCCAGACCGAGGAAGAACCCGAGCAGTCCCCGCCCCGTCGCCGAGCGGTTCGGCCGCAGCACGATCAGCACGCCGTCCCCCGGCCCGCGCCGCAGCTCGACCATCGTTCCCCCGAACGGATGCAGGGACCCTCACAGGGCATAGTCGGCCGGTGCGGGACTGTCAATGCGATGGAAAGAGCGATATAGGTTTTCGTCGCCTGTACAGAGCGATTAAAATCAGCCGAATCAGCTGCTTGTGAAGCGACCGACCTGTTCGTCGAGCGGCGCAGCTTGCGCGAAGAGAACCGATGCGATCCGTACATTGAAAATTTCCGAGTGTTTGACTCGGACTTGCACAGCGAAAATCGCAGGGCTGCGTCAAGACTCGGCCTGCCGCGGCAGCACCAGCCGCGCTTCGAGCCCGCCACCGGGGTGGTTGTGCAGGCTCAGCTCGCCGCCGTGGGCGCGGGCGATGTGGCGGGCGATGCCGAGCCCCAGCCCGGTGCCGCCGGTGTTGCGGTTGCGCGAGGGCTCGAGCCGGACGAAGGGCTCGAACACGGCTTCGAGCTTATCCTCGGGGATGCCGGGGCCGCGGTCGCGGATGCGCACCGCCAGCGCCTCGGCGCCGTCCTCGAGCCTCACCTCGGCGCGCTCGCCGTAGAACACGGCGTTGTCGACCAGGTTGGTCAGACAGCGCTTCAGCGCCAGCGGCCGCGCGCGGATCGGCGCCGCGCTGCCGCGCACTTCGAGCACCGCACCGCGCAGCAGCAGGTCTTCGCGCATCGCGGCGAGCAGCGCGGCCACGTCGACCGGCTCGGGGTTCTCGTGGATGTCGGTGTCCTTCACCGACTGCAGCGCACCCTTGACCATCAGGTCGAGCTCGGCCAGATCGCGCACGAACTTCGCGCGCAGCGCCGCGTCGTCGAGCAGCTCGGCGCGCAGCCGCAGCCGCGTGATCGGCGTCTTCAGGTCGTGCGAGATCGCCGAGAACAAGCGCTCGCGGTCGCGCAGATAACCCTGCAGGCGCTCCTGCATGCGGTTGAAGGCGCGCGCGGTCGCGGCGAGCTCGGTGCTGCCGTCCTCGGGCAGCGGCGGATGGTCGAGGTCGCGCCCCAGCGCCTGCGCGGCCCCGGCGATCTGCGCCAGCGGCCGGGTCAGCCCGCGCACGCCGAGCAGCGACAGCCCGACCACCACCGCCAGCGTCAGCAGCAGCGCCACCAGCCGCTCGGGCGTCAGCAGCCCCTGGTCGGACAGGAAACCGGGCACCGGCACCAGCGTCGCGACGTACAGCCAGGCGTCGGGCGCCAGTGCGAGCTGCACCACCAGGACCGGCGGCGACAGCGGCTCGAGCAGCAGCGTGTGCTCGGCCCAGCGCGGCGGCAGGTCCTTGAGCAGGATCTCGTTGTTCAGCACGTGCAGCGACTCGGGCGGCGAGAACTCGATCTGCACCTGCGACAGCGCGAGCGCCTGCTGCAGCACCTCGCGCACGTTGGCGACGACGATGCGCTTCTCTTCGCTGTCGGGAATGTCGGCGACGCGGATGCGCTCGCGGTTGAGGCTGACGAAGAAGCGCGTGCCGCCCATCTGCCGCAGCTGGTCGAGCACGATGTGGCGGTATTCGTACGGCAGCGAGCCGAAGAAGCGCGCGGTCGAGGCGATGCCGAGCGCCAGGTCGCGCGAGACGCGGTCGACCAGCTCGAGGTGCGTCGCGCGCGCCTGCGAATGCCACACGGCGTGCCCCGCGAGCTGCGCCAGCACCACACCGGCGATCATCAGCGCGACGAAGCGCCCGCGCAGCGAGCGCGGCAACAAGCGGCGCAGTGCCTTCATCGATCTGGTAATGGGGGATGAGGAATGGGCGATGGGCACCCGACGCTGCCGGCCGCGCTCCCCATTTCCCATTCCTCCTTGCTCATTCCCCCCTCCTCAGTCATGCGCCTCCACCGTCACCGCCAGCATGTAGCCGCTGCCGCGCACGGTCTTGATCAGTTGCGGCGCGCCTTCGCCCGGCTCGAGCCGCGCGCGCAGCCGGCACACCTGCACGTCGAGGCTGCGGTCGAACGGCGTCGCTTCGCGCCGGCGCGTCAGCTCGTACAGGCGGTCGCGGCTCAGCACCGTCAGCGGCTTGTGCAGCAGCGCCAGCAGCAGCGTGTAGTCCGAGCTGCCGAGTTCGAGCCGCTCGTCGCCCCCCTCGCGCGCCAGCACGCGCGTGGCGCAGTCGAGCGTCCACGGGCCGAAGCGCAGATAGCGCGGCGGCGCCCTGGGCCTGGCGGTCTCCAGCGGGCGCACGCGGCGCAGGATCGCCTTGATCCGCGCCAGCAGCTCGCGCGGGTTGAAGGGCTTGGCCAGGTAGTCGTCGGCGCCGAGCTCGAGGCCGATGATGCGGTCGGTGTCGTCGGCGCTCGCGGTCAGCATGATCACCGGCACCTCGGAGCCGCGCCGCAGCCGGCGGCACAGCGCGAAGCCGTCCTCGCCCGGCAGCATCAGGTCGAGCACGATCAGATCGGGCTCGACCTGCGCCAGGCAGGCATCCATCGCCGCGCCGTCGGCGGCGCACAGCACGCGGAAGCCGCTCTTGCCGAGGTAGGCGGCGAGCAGCTCGCGGATCTCTTCGTCGTCGTCGACGATCAGCAGGGTAGCCGGGTGGTCGCTGGTCATCTGCTCATCGGCGGCCCGCGCCGGGCCGCGTGCAAGGTTCGGTAACAAACCGCTAACGCGGGGTAGCCAAGTGTTACGGCCCCGCCCTCGCCGCGCTGTTAGCTTTCGACGCACACCGCAGCAGCACCATGCCGCGATACGAAAACTCCGCGCCCGATGCCGGCACGGATCATCACCCGAGGAGACGATGCGATGAAAGCCCCCAAGCGTCTGTTGCTCGCCGCCGCGCTCGCCGCCGCCACCGGCGCCGCCGGTGCCGCCGAAGTCGAAGTGCTGCACTTCTGGACCTCGGGCGGCGAAGCCAGGGCCGCCGCCACGCTGAAGGCGATGCTCGAGCAGCAAGGCCACATCTGGCGCGACTTCGCGGTCGCCGGCGGCGGCGGCGAGAGCGCGATGACGGTGCTGAAGTCGCGCGCGGTGTCGGGCAATCCGCCCTCGGCGGCGCAGATCAAGGGCCCGGCGATCCAGGAATGGGGCGAACTCGGCTTCCTCGACAGCATCGACGAGGTCGCGGTCAAGGACGGCTGGAGCATGCTGCTGCCCGAGGTCGTCGCCGAGCTGATGAAGGTCGACGGCCATTACGTCGCTGCACCGGTCAACGTGCACCGCGTCAACTGGGTCTGGGCTAACGCCGAGGTGTTCGGCAAGCTCGGCCTGCAGCCGCCGACCACCTGGGACGAATTCTTCGCGGTCGCCGACAAGCTCAAGGCCGCCGGCATCACGCCGCTCGCCCACGGCGGCCAGTCCTGGCAGGACGCGACCGTCTTCGAGGCGGTCGCGATCGGTCAGGGTGGCGTCGACTTCTACCGCAAGGCGCTGGTCGAGCTCGACGACGCGACGCTGCGCGGCCCGGCCATGGTGCAGGCGCTGAAGACCTTCAAGCGCCTGAAGACTTACATGGACCCCGACCGCGCCAACCGCGACTGGAACGTCGCCACCGGCATGGTGATCAACGGCAAGGCCGGCATGCAGATCATGGGCGACTGGGCCAAGGGCGAGTTCGCCAGCGCCGGCCAGAAGGCCGGCACCGACTACCTGTGCTTCCCGGCGCCCGGAGCCGCCGCCTTCACGCTGAACGTCGACAGCTTCGCGATGTTCAAGCTGCGCGCCCCCGCGCAGCGCCCGGCGCAGCTGGCGCTGGCGCGGCTGATCATGGCGCCGCCGTTCCAGGAGGCGTTCAGCCTCGCCAAGGGCTCGATCCCGGCGCGCAGCGACGTGAGCCTCGACACGTTCGACGACTGCGCCAAGCGCTCGCGCAAGGATTTCGACGCCGCGGCGCAGTCCGGTGCGCTGCTGCCGAGCATGGCGCACGGCATCGCGACGCGCTCCGACGTCCAGGGCGCCTTCTTCGACGTGCTGACGCAGTTCTTCAACGACGACGCGATCAGCGCCGAGCAGGCCGCCGACAAGCTCGCCAAGGCGGTCAAGGCGGCGCGCTGAGCACTGCGCCAAGCAGGCGATCCGTCCCCGCCCCTCCCCTTGCCAGGGGAGGGGGGGTTGGCATCGCCCCCCTCCCCACCCGAAATGAGGAGACGCCCATGGCTACCGTCATGGCCCGCGCGTCCGGGGCTGAGCACGCCAGGCGCGACAGGCTGCAAGCCTGGCTGCCCAGGCTGGTGCTGGCCCCCTCGGTCGCGATCACGCTGGTGTTCGTCTACGGCTTCATCGGCTGGACGGCGGCGCTGTCGTTCACCAGCTCGAAGCTGCTGCCGAGCTGGAACTTCGTCGGTTTCGAGCAGTACCTGAAGCTCGCCGAAAACGAACGCTGGCTGGTCGCCGCGCAGAACCTGCTGATCTTCGGCGGGCTGTTCATCGCGGTCTGCCTCGCGATCGGCGTGCTGCTCGCGGTGCTGCTCGACCAGAAGATCCGCGCCGAAGGCGCGCTGCGCGCGATCTACCTGTACCCGATGGCGCTGTCGTTCATCGTCACCGGCACCGCGTGGAAGTGGATCCTGAACCCGGGGCTGGGACTGCAGAAGCTGGTGCAGGACCTGGGCTTCACCGGCTTCACCTTCGACTGGCTCGTCAACCCCGACAAGGCCGTGTACACGCTGGTGATCGCCGCGGTCTGGCAAGCCTCGGGCTTCGTGATGGCGATGTTCCTGGCCGGGCTGCGCGGCGTCGACCCGGCGCTGATCAAGGCCGCGCAGCTCGACGGTGCCAGCCTGCCGCGCATCTACTGGCGCATCGTGCTGCCCTGCCTGCGCCCGGTGCTGTTCAGCGCGCTGATGATCCTGTCGCACATCGCGATCAAGAGCTTCGACCTGGTCGCCGCGCTGACCGGCGGCGGCCCCGGCTTCGCCACCGACCTGCCGGCGACCTTCATGTACGCGCACGCCTTCACCCGCGGGCAGATGGCGCTCGGCTCGGCCAGCGCGGTGCTGATGCTCGGTGCGGTGCTCGCCGTGGCCGTGCCCTTCCTGTACTCGGAACTGCGGAGCAAGCGCCATGACTGAAACGAGCCGCCTTTTCCTCGGCCGGATCGCGCTGTACGCCGCGCTCGCCGCCTGGGCCGCGTTCTACCTGGCACCGCTCGCGGTGATGTTGCTGACCTCGGTGAAGACGCTCGACGACATCCGCACCGGCACGCTGCTGAGCTGGCCCGCGGCGCTGACGCTCGAGCCCTGGCTCAAGGCCTGGTCGGGCGCCTGCACCGGCATACGCTGCGAAGGGCTCGCCCCCTTCATGTGGAACTCGGTGCTGATCACGCTGCCGGCGGTCGCGATCTCGACGGCGATCGGCGCGCTGAACGGCTACGTGCTGAGCAAGTGGCGTTTCCGCGGTAGCGAGCTGTTCTTCGGCGCGCTGCTGCTCGGCTGCTTCCTGCCGTTCCAGGTGCTCCTGATCCCGATGGCGCAGACGCTGAAGGCGCTGGGGCTCGCCAACACCGTATCCGGGCTGGTACTGGTGCACGTGATCTGCGGCCTGGCCTCGACCACGCTGTTCTTCCGCAACTACTACGTCGGCGTGCCCGACGAGCTGATCCGCGCCGCCAAGCTCGACGGCGCCGGCTTCTTCACGATCTTCTGGCGCATCCTGCTGCCGGTATCCACACCGATCATCGTCGTCTGCGTGATCTGGCAGTTCACGCAGATCTGGAACGACTTCCTGTTCGGCGTCGTGTACTCGGGGCTCGACACCCAGCCGGTCACGGTGGCGCTGAACAACCTGGTCAACACCTCGACCGGGGTCAAGGAATACAACGTCGACATGGCCGCCGCGCTGATCGCCGCGCTGCCGACGCTGCTGGTGTACGTGCTCGCCGGCAAGCATTTCGTCCGCGGGCTGACCGCGGGCGCCGTCAAGGGTTGAGTGAGGAGGCGCCGCCATGGCCGCTCTGGAAATCAAGCAGGTCTTCAAGAACTACGGCAGCGTGCAGGTGCTGAAGGACATCGACCTCAGCATCGAGTCGGGCGAGTTCCTGATCCTGGTCGGGCCCTCGGGCTGCGGCAAGTCGACGCTGATGAACGCGATCGCCGGCCTCGACGACATCACCGCTGGCAGCATCAGCATCGCCGGGCGCGACGTCACGCGGCTGTCGCCGAAGGACCGCGACATCGCGATGGTGTTCCAGTCCTACGCGCTGTACCCGAGCATGACGGTCGCCGAGAACATCGCCTTCGGCCTGGAGATGCGCAAGGTGCCGAAGACGCAGCACGAGGCCGAGGTCGCGCGCGTCGCCAGGCTGCTGCAGATCGACCACCTGCTGGCGCGCAAGCCGGCGGCCCTGTCCGGCGGCCAGCGCCAGCGCGTCGCGATGGGCCGCGCGCTGGCGCGCCAGCCGCAGGTCTACCTGTTCGACGAGCCGCTCTCGAACCTCGACGCCAAGCTGCGCGTCGAGATGCGCACCGAGATCAAGAAGCTGCACCAGCGCCTCGGCACGACGATCGTCTACGTCACCCACGACCAGATCGAGGCGATGACGCTCGCCGACCGCATCGCCGTGATGCGCGACGGCCGCGTGCAACAGTTCGGCACGCCGCAGCAGATCTACGACGAACCGGTGAACCTGTTCGTCGCCGGTTTCATGGGTTCGCCGGCGATGAACTTCATCCGCGCCGACGTGACGCGCGCCGGCAGCGGCTACGGCGTCGCGGTGCGCACCGCGCGCGGCGAGGCCGCGGTGCTGGCGCTGCCCGAGCGCGGCGCCGGACTCGGGCCCTGGCTCGGGCGCGAAGTGATCCTCGGGCTGCGCCCCGAGCAGATCACGCACGTGATGCCGCATCGGCGCGACGAGCCGCTGGTCGCGACGCTCGAGTGCACCGTCGAGGTCGCCGAGCCGACCGGCCCCGACACGCTGATCCAGATCCGCCTCAACGAGCAGGACGTCAACGCCCGCATCGAGCCGCGCGCCCAGGCGCCGGTGGGCCAGGCCATGCCGCTGATGTTCGACATGAGCAAGGCGGTGCTGTTCGACCCCGCGACCGAAGCGCGCTGCCACTGAGCGCGCCCCGCCGACGCAGCTGCCGATACCCAGGAGCCCGACATGGCTTTCGTGAACATGAGCGGCGGGGCGCACGCCACCCCCGCCGCAAACACCCCCGCGAACCACGGTTCGCCGCTGACGCTGCTGACCTCGCTGTTCTTCATCTGGGGTCTGATCACCTCGCTGAACGACATCCTGATCCCGCACCTGAAGGCCGTGTTCACGCTGAGCTACGTGCAGGCGATGCTGATCCAGTTCAGCTTCTTCGCCGCGTACTTCGTGATGTCCGTCCCCTCGGGCCGGCTGGTCGAGTGCGTCGGCTACAAGCGCGGCATCATCGTCGGGCTGAGCGCGGCCGCCACGGGCTGCCTGCTGTTCTACCCCGCCGCCGGCATGCGCTCGTATCCGCTGTTCCTGATCGCACTGTTCGTGCTCGCCTCGGGGATCACGCTGCTGCAGGTCGCGGCCAACCCCTACGTCACGATCCTCGGTCGCCCAGAAGCCGCCTCGCGCCGGCTGAACCTGACGCAAGCCTTCAACTCGCTCGGCACCACCGTCGGACCGCTGCTGGGCTCGGTGCTGATCCTGTCGGTCGGCGCAGGTGTGCACGCCGCCGCCGAAGCCGGCGCGGTGCAGGGGCCGTACCTAGGGCTGGCGGCGGTGCTGTTCGCGCTGGCGCTCGTGATCGCGCGGGTGCGGCTGCCCGAGCCCGCCGCCGCCGAAACCCCGGCCGATGCGGGCGAGACCGCGCACGCCAGCGTCTGGTCGCACCGGCACCTAGTGCTCGGCGCGCTCGGCATCTTCGTCTACGTCGGCGCCGAAGTCGCCATCGGCAGCTTCCTGGTCAACCTGATGGGCCAGCCGGACATCGCCGGCCTGTCCGAACACGAGGCCGGCCGTCTGCTGGCGCTGTACTGGGGCGGCGCGATGCTCGGGCGCTTCGTCGGCGTCGCGCTGATGCGCCGCTTCAGGCCGAGCCACCTGCTGGCGTTCAACGCGCTGGTCAACGCGACACTGCTGGTGGCGGCGATGGCGACGGCGGGCCAGGCCGCGATGTGGATGCTGCTGGCGATCGGCTTGTTCAACTCGGTGATGTTCCCGACGATCTTCAGCCTCGCGCTCGAGGGGCTGGGCCGGTACACCGGCAAGGGCTCGGGCCTGCTGTGCATGGCGATCGTCGGCGGCGCCGTCGTGCCGCTGCTCCAGGGTGTGCTCGCCGACCACGTCGGCATCCTGCTGTCCTTCGCGATGCCGGCGCTCTGCTACCTGTACATCGCCTGGTACGGCCTGGTCGGCCACCGCGCCGGCGCACGCGCCGGGCTCGAGCACACCGCGCTACGCGGCGAAGCCGCCTGACCGAACCTTCGCCGCGGCCATCCGCCCGGGCGATCCCCGCATCGAACCCCGCGCCGCCCGTCTCGGGCGGCGAAATCGTCAAGGCGCTGACGGGCAACTGGCGCGAGGAGCATCTGTTCGTGCTGACCCAGGCGCTGGCGATGTACGACGACATCGCACGCCACCTGGGCGCGTGCAACGCCAAGCGCGATGCGCTGCTGGCCGAGCGCAGCGCCGCCAAAGTGGATATCGGCAACAAGCCCGGCCGATGCCGGGCTTGTTCTTTTGGGGGGAACTTCTGCACCCTACTGGGCGGCCCAAGCGTTGAAACGCTCCTCCAGCTCCTCGCCGTGGTCGACCCAGAACTCCACGTCCATCGGCACGCCCACCGCGAGGTTCTGCGCCGAGGTCGGCACCCACTGCGCCAGCTTGGCGTCCAGGCGCGCGGCGGCCACCTTGTTGGTCGGCCCGTAGGGGATGTGGCGGACGTAATCGACCTGGGCATCGGTGCTGTTGGCGAAGGCGATGAAGCGCTTCGCCTGGTCGACATGGCGGGAACCCTTGACGATCGCCCAATAGTCCATGCCGTAGAGGCTGCTCGGCCAGACCAGCGCCAGATTCTGTCCCTCCTGGTGGGCGACAGCGACCCGGCCGGTGTAGATGGACGTCATGGTCACGTCGCCGGCGACCAGCCATTGGGTCGGCTGCGCGCCGGCCTCCCACCACTGGATGTGCGGCTTTAGCTGGCTGAGCTTGGCAAAGGCGCGGTCCACGCCCGCCGGGGTCTTCAGCACCCGATAGACCTCCGCCGGCGGCACGCCGTCGGCCATCAGGGCGAATTCCAAATTATAGACGGCGCGCTTGCGCAGGCCGCGCTTGCCGGGAAACTTCTGCAGGTCCCAGAAGTCGCCCCAGGAGTTCGGCGCCTGCTTCAGCTTGCCGGCGTCGTAGGCCAGGGCGACGCCCCAGACCAGCGCCGCCGAACCGCACGCCTGGACGGCCTCCGGGATCAGCTGCTCGCTGCCACCGATGCTGGCCCAGTCGAGCCGCTCGAACAGACCCTCCTCGCAGCCGCGCGCCAGGTCCGGGCCTTCGATCTGCACCACATCCCAGTCGACGCGGCCGGTTTCGGCCATGACCCTGATCCGCGCCATCTCGCCGTTGTATTCGCCTTGCACCAGTTGGCTGCCGTCCTTGGCGCTGAACGGCTGGAAGAACGCGACCTCCTGGGCCTTCTGCCCCGCCCCGCCATAACCGACCACGACCATGCTCTCGCTCGCCTGGGCCGTGCCCAGACCCAGACCCAGCACCAGCATCACGGGATACAAACCTTTGGCGTTCGACTTCATCGCTGTCCTCCTCTTGATCGTTCTACGGAACCAGCCCACCGGGACAGGGTTCGTCTTGGAAGCTATCCAGAGATTTTTAAAAAAACAAGTTGATTTTTTACTAAAATTAAATTTTTATGGAAATCATTAGATCTGACGACCCTGCACCCCGGGGCCAGCCATGAGGAGCCCTGCGATGTCCGATGTGATCCATTTCAAGCACGCTGAACTGAGCTTCCAGCCCTATGCCGGACAGGCGCTGGAGCGCGCCGCGATCTGCCGTCTGATCGGCCCGGATGCCAGCGCCAGCATGGGCGCTGGCCTGGCCCGCTTCGACGGCTGCTCGATCCAGTGGACCGTGCTGTACGACGAGCTGATCCTGGTCCTCGAAGGGCATTTCCGCCTGCGCCTGGCCGACCGGCTCATCGAGGCCCGCCCCGGCGACGTGATCTGGGTACCCGAACGCACCCCGCTGGCCTACGAGGGCGAACAGGCTTGCGTGTTCTACGCCCTCTGCCCGGTCGACTGGCAAACCCGCAACGCCTGAGCGCCCGCAGCCACCACCAGACGGAGATCCCGCACCATGCATGCAACCGCCCAAGCGTTCCCGCACCTGTTCGCCCCCCTCGAGATCCGCGGCAAGCGCTTGAAGAACCGGATCATGTCCACCGGCCACGACACCTCGATGCCCATCGACAACCTGGTCAACGAGCAGCTCATCGCCTACCACAAGGCCCGCGCCGAGGGCGGCGTCGGCCTGATCGTGCTGCAGGTGGCCGGCGTCCACGACAGCGCGCGCTACACTTCGCACGTGCTGATGGCCACCGACGACGCCTGCATCCCCGGCTACCGGCGCATCGCCGAGGTCTGCCACGCCGAAGGCACCCTGGTGCTGTCGCAGCTCTTCCATCCCGGCCGCGAGATCATGGAGTCCAGCGACGGCCTGCTGGCGGTGGCCTACTCCGCCTCGGCCACGCCCAACGAGCGCTTCCACGTCATGCCGCGAGCCCTGGACCAGGCGATGATCGGCGAGATCGTCGCCGGCTACGCCGCCGCCGCGCGCCGCCTGCACCAAGCCGGGCTGGACGGCGTGGAAGTGGTCGCCAGCCACGGCTACCTGCCGGCGCAGTTCCTCAACCCGCGGGTCAACCGCCGCGCGGACGGCTACAACGGCGACCTCGACGCCCGCCTGCGCTTCCTCCGCGAAGTGCTCGCCGCCGTGCGCGCAGCGACCGGCGAGGACTTCATCGTCGGCCTGCGCATCTCCGCCGACGAGCGCGACCCCGAGGGTCTGACCGAGAACGAGTCGCTGCAGGCCGTGCAGGCGCTGCAGGGCGAACTGGACTACGTGCACATAGTCGCCGGCACCTCCGCCTCGCTGGGCGGCGCCATCCACATAGTCCCGCCGATGGCCGTGGAGGCAGCCTACCTCGCCAGCAACGCGGCGACCTTCAAGGCGCGCCTGGATATCCCGCTGTTCGTCACCGGACGCATCAACCAGCCGCAGGAGGCCGAACAGATCATCGCCCGCGGCCAGGCCGACGTCTGCGGCATGACCCGCGCGCTGATCTGCGATCCGGACATGCCGAACAAGGCCGGCGCTGGCCGTGCCGACGACGTGCGCGCCTGCATCGCCTGCAATCAGGCGTGCATCGGCCACTTCCACCGCGGCTACCCGATCTCCTGCATCCAGCACCCGGAAACCGGCCGCGAACTGCAGTACGGCCGCCTCGAACCGGCGCGCCAGTGCAAGCGCGTGCTGGTCGCCGGTGGCGGCCCGGCGGGGATGAAGGCAGCGGCGGTGGCGGCGCAGCGCGGCCATGAGGTGACCCTCTGCGAAGCCAGCGCGCAACTCGGCGGCCAGGTCAACCTGGCGCAACTGCTGCCGCGCCGCAGCGAATTCGGCGGCGCCTCCACCAACCTGCAACGGGAAATGGAGCTAGCCGGCGTACGCGTGCTGCGCAACACCCGCGTCGACCGCGCCCTGGTCGAGTGCGAGCGCCCGGACCTGGTGATCATCGCCACCGGCGCCGAGCCCTACTGGCCGCCGTTCGAGCGGGCCGGCGGGCTGCAGGTGGTGGATGCCTGGCAGGTGCTGCGCGGCGAGGTCCAACCCGGCCGCTCGGTGCTGGTGACCGACTGGCGCTGCGACTGGATCGGCCCGGGTATCGCCGAACGCCTGGTGCGCCAGGGCCATCGGGTGCAGCTGGCGGTGAACGGCACCCACTGCGGTGAGAGCCTACCGCTCTACGTGCGCGATCATCTGGCCGGCGAGCTGCACCGCCTGGGCGTCGCCATCATCCCCTATGCCCGCCTGTACGGCTGTGACGACAGCACGGTGTACATGCAGCACACCGCCAGCGGCGAACCCATGCTGTTCGAAGAAATCGACACCCTGGTGCTCTGCCAGGGCCACCAGCCGGTGGACGGCCTGGCCGGCGAGCTGCAAGGGCTGGTGGAGTGCCACCGGATCGGCGACTGCCTGGCGCCGCGCACCGCCGAGGAGGCGATCTACGAGGGACTCAAGGTCGCCTGGGCGATCTGACTCCCGGGCCAGTCCTGGCGCACCCTGGCGGCCAAGCATTCGTTTAGAATGCCTGGCCGCCAGCCGATGCCATCAGGCCCTCCGACGCATGAGCCCAAAAGCCCCGCAGGAAGCCGCTCCGCACGACACCGCCCAGGGTGCCGAGACGCACTTCCTCGGCACGCGCATCCGCGCCCTGCGCAAGCGCCGGCGCATGACCCTGGCCGAGCTGGCGCAGCAGAGCGAGCTCACCGCCGGCTATATCAGCCAGTTGGAGCGCAACCTCGCCTACCCGTCGATCCCGGCGCTGTTCAACATCGCCCGCAGCCTGGGCGTGACCATCCAGTGGTTCTTCGCCAGTGAATCTCCGGCGGCGCCGGCGGACCAGGGTTGCGTGGTGCGCCGCAACAAGCGCCTCAGCGTGCATTACGAGGACGGCATCGTCGACGAACTGCTGACCCCGCAGCCGAGCCGGCAACTGGAGGTCCTGCACTCGCGCTTTCCGCCCGGCGCCTACAGCCAGCAGAGCTACAGCCACGAAGGCGAGGAGGTCGGCTACATCCTTTCCGGCCGCTTCGAGCTCTGGGTCGGCGAGCGCCACTTCCTGCTCGACGAGGGCGACAGCTTCAGCTTCTCCAGCCAGGAACCGCACCGCTACGGCAACCCCGGCGACAGCGATGCCGTGGTGCTATGGGTGATCACCCCGCCGACCTTCTGAGCGGCGGCCGCGCCTGTGCTGAAATAGGAGGTCGGTGACGCCCGCCCGGCCGCGGGCCATCGCCACCGAGCGGGCGGCGCATCACGCCGTCCGCGCCCCCCGCCCCCCATGAGGTCACGGCCATGCACCGCATCGAACTCACCCCCGGCGGCCCCGCCTGCTCGCGCCTGGTCGCCGGCCTGTGGCGCCTGCGCGAGTGGCGGATGGACGCCGTGCAGCTCGCCGACTGGATCTCGGCGTGCGTCGAGCTCGGCATCACCAGCTTCGACCACGCCGACATCTACGGCGACCACGACTGCGAAGCGCGCTTCGGCGACGCGCTGGCGCGCCGCGGCGGGCGCGGGCGGCTGGAGCTGGTGTCGAAGTGCGGCATCTGCCCGGTGACGCCCTCGCGCCCCGGGCACCGCGTGATGCACTACGACACCTCGCGCCGCCACATCAGCGCTTCGGTCGAGGGCTCGCTGCGCGCGCTGCGCAGCGACTACCTCGACCTGCTGCTGATCCACCGCCCCGATCCGCTGATGGACGCCGACGAAACCGCCGAAGCGCTGGTCGCGCTGCACCAGGCCGGCAAGGTACGCCACGTCGGCGTCTCGAACTTCACCGCGCCGCAGTTCGAGCTGCTGGCTTCGCGCCTGCCCTTCCCGCTGGCGACCAACCAGATCGAGATCTCGCTGAGGCGTTCCGAGGTCTTGCTCGACGGCACGCTCGACGCCCTGCAGCGGCTGCGCGTCGCGCCGATGGCCTGGTCGCCGCTCGGCGGTGGCGCGCTGCTGCGCGAAGGCGACGATCCGGCGACGCTGCGCCTGCAAGCGGCGCTGCAAGCGGTCGGCGACGACCTCGACGGCGCCACGCCCGACCAAGTCGCACTGGCCTGGCTGCTGCGCCACCCGGCGCGCATCGTCCCGGTGCTCGGCAGCGGCAAGATCGAGCGGCTCGCCAGCGCGGCGCGCGCCACCGAGCTCGAGCTCGACCGCCAGCAGTGGTTCGCGCTGTGGGAAGCGGCGCGGGGCGAACGCGTGCCGTAGACGGGTCGGCGCTGTCAGCGCCCTCAGCGGGTGGCCACCCGCTCGATCACACCGATCGGCAGGAACATCGGTACGGGCTGCGGGCGATCGCCGAGCTCGCCGCTCAGCGTGTCCAGAGCGACGAAACCCAGTTGCGCGTAGAAGGGTATCGCTTCGGGCTTCGCGTCGACGACGACGCCCGTACACCCGGCGCGGTCGCGCAATTCCAGCGCGAGCTCGAGCATCGCGCGCAGCAGCAGCTTGCCGACGCCGAGCCCCTGGAAGCGATGGTCCACTGCGAGGCGGGCGAGGCGCAGGACCGGCAGCGGATAGGCCGGCAGCTTCTTGCGCACGGCAGCCTGGATCGCCTCGGCCGTGAGCTCGCCGCTCGCCACCGTGGCGAAGCCGGCGATGCGCCCATCGGCGTCGGCGACGTAGGTGATGCCGATATGGTGCCGGAACTGGTTCTGGGCTGCGTAGCGCTGGAAGAAGCGATCCAGATCGGCGTTGCCGCTGCGAAAGTCCGAACGATCGTCGTCGGCCCCCAGCCGGCGCACGCGCACCGACCGCGCTTCAGTCACGGAACAGGGCCTTCAGCGCCTCGGTCGGCTCTTCACCGCCGCCGGCCAGCCGCTCGGCGAGCGCCGCCATCGCCCCCTCGCAGAGGACCAGGCGGGCCGGGATCACGATGTCCTCGGGCAGTTCCTGCAGCGCCTGGAGATGGTGCTGCAGCGCCTCCTCGATCAGAAAGGCTTTCGTGACGCCCCGCCGCCGCACGTAGGCCTCGACCCGGGCCTTGGTTTCCTCGGAAATGAAGGCGGAGATCTGGGTCGAGGCCATGCGCGGATTCCTACACTTTTGTAGAATTCCACCATCGTAGGCGAATGTGCGACAGCCGCAAGTCGCCGGGCTTGCCCATCGGATGGCAGCGCCGGGCGGCGGTTTCAGCCCATCAGCACCTCGACGCCGCAGGCGAAACGCCGCGCCTGCCCCGGGCGCAACACGATCGCATCGATGCAGTCGGCGCGGTTGAAGGCGTCGGTCATCAGTTCGACCGGCTCGAGCGCGACCGTACGGCGCGGATCGCGGGCCAGCGTGTCGCCGGTGAACACGTGCATCAAGCCGCGCGTCTGCCACACGCTCAGCGCGAGCCCCGAGCCGGGATCGCGCAGCACGGTGCGCATGATCCCGTCGGCATCGGGCTCGAGCCCGGCGAAGCAGGCGTCGAGCGCCACACCGCGCAGCGCGCGCCCGGTGCAGAAGTCCCGCTCGGGCACGGCGGCGAGCGGTGCGTACGCCGCCTGTCCCGGCAGCGGGTGCAGCGCGGCATCGGTCAGGATCGCGGTGCGTGCCGGCACCGTCAGCTCCAGGTGCGCAATACCCTGTCCGGGAAGCCTGAAATACGGGTGCCAGCCGCAACCGTAGGGCGCGGCCCGCTCGCCGACGTTGCGTCCGACGGTCTCGAGTGCGAGCCCACGCGCGTCCAGCGTGCAGGCGATCTCGAGATCGAGCGCGAACGGGTAGCCGGCGAAGGCGCCGGGGCGGATCGCCGCGCTCGCGAACACCGCGCGCGCGTGCTCGTCGCCGGGCTCTTCGGCGACCACCTCGCAGTCCATCGTCCGCAGGAAGCCGTGGTAGATCAGCCGCTGCGCTTCGGCCACGCCCGGCAGCAGGTCGTGCGCCTCGCCACCGAAGGCATAGCGGCCGCCGGCGATGCGGTTCGGAAACGGCGCCATCACACCGCTGCGCACGCCGTGCTGGGCCTCGAGCTCTGCCGGCGTCGCGTAGCCGTCGACGAGGTCCGAGCCCGTGCCACCGAACGGCACCTGCCAGCGCAGCAGCGTCGCGCCGCGGCAGGCGAACTCCGCCCACCGCCCGGTTGCGGCGTCGCCGAGGACGACGGTATCGAAGCGGCCGAAACGGCCGCGGGTAACGGTGAAGCGCGGCATGGTGGCTCCTGACAGGGACGGAGATACCCGGGCTGCAGGCCCGGGCACCTCAGGCGGTCGGATCGGCCGGTTTACTGGCTGGTCCAGCCCTTGTACTCGGCGACGTTGTCGCGCGTGACCAGCGGGGTCGGGATCA
The DNA here is from genome assembly GCA_039807445.1 of Candidatus Competibacteraceae bacterium. Lineage (GTDB taxonomy): Bacteria > Pseudomonadota > Gammaproteobacteria > Competibacterales > Competibacteraceae > JBDHRG01. Next base: position 13,566 of record JBDHRG010000018.1, on the reverse strand, counting down.
GCGTCGGGTCTTGCGCGGGCTTCTGGCCCTGCATCACGCCGAAGCCGAGCTCGACGCCGCGCGCAGCCATCAGCAGCGGGCTCTGCGCCGCGGTGGCGGCGACCAGGCTGCCCTCCTTCTTCAGCGCCGCCTCGGCCGCCGGCGCGCCGTCGACCGAGACGATGAAGAACTCGCTGCGCCGCGCCTGCTTCGCGGCGAGGTCGGCGCCGGCGGCGGTCGGGTCGTTGATCGTGAACACGCCGTCGAGCTTCGGGTTCGCCGTCAGGAGCGCGGTCATCACGTTGAGGCCGCCGTCGCGGCTGCCGCCGGCGTTCTGGTTGTCGGACAGCACCTTGATGTTCGGGTGCTTCGCCAGCGCCGCCTTGCAGCCCTTGACGCGTTCGATCACCGACGAGACCGGCGGGCCGTTGACGATCACCACGTCGCCCTTGCCGTTCAGACGCCTGGCCATGTAGTCGCAGGCGGCTTCGCCGGCCTGGGTGTTGTCGCTGGTGACGGTGACATCGGCGCCCTGCGCGGCGACGTCGACCGCGACCACGACGATGCCGGCGTCGTGCGCACGCTTGATTGCCGGCGCGATGCCCTTGGGGTCGGCGGCGTTGAGCACGATCATCTGCACCTTGGCGGCGATGAAATCGTCGATCTGGTTGGCCTGGGTGCTCAGGTCGTAGCTGTTCGAGACCGCGGTGACCTTGGTGTCGGCGCCGCCGAGCTCCTTGGCCTTCTTCTCCACGCCCTTGACGATCTGCGCGAAGAAGGGATTGCCGAGGTCGCTGACCGAAACACCGACCGACTTCAGCTCGGCGGCCTGGGCTGAGCCGAGGCCGGCGGCGAGCGCGAGGGCGAGCAGCGAGAGCTTGGTTTTCATCGTGGTTTTCCTCTGGTGGTGTCATCGGCCGGCCGAGGCCGGCTCGGAAATCCCCTCCCCCTGCCGAAGGGGAGGGGTGGAGGGGGTACGCGCGCGGGGGCTCAGCGCGTGCGGTAGCGGTCGATGATCACCGCGGCGATGATCACGCCGCCCTTGATCACCAGCTGCCAGAAGAACGACACGTTCAGCAGCGTCAGGCCGTTGTTCAGCGTGGCGATGATCAGCGCGCCGATCAGCGTGCCGACGATCGAGCCGATGCCGCCGACGAAGCTGGTGCCGCCGAGGATCACCGCGGCGATCGCGTCGAGCTCGTAGCCGACGCCGAGGTTGCCGTTGGCGCTGTACAGACGGCTCGCGCTCATCACGCCGCCGAGCGCGGCGAGCAGGCCGCTCGCCGCATAGACGAACAGCAGCACGCGTTCGACGCGGATGCCGGCCAGACGCGCGGCCTCGGGGTTGCCGCCGACGGCGTAGATGTGCAGCCCGAGCACGCTGCGGCGCAGCAGCAGCCAGCTCGCACCGACCACCGCGAGCGCGATGATCACCAGCCACGGCAGCGGGCCGACGTAGTCGTTGCCGATCCAGTCGAAGCCGATGTCGTTGTTGATCACGGTGCCGCCGTCGGCCCACAGGTAGGCCACGCCGCGCAGCGCGGTGAAGGCGCCGAGCGTGACGATGAACGGCGGCAGCTTCAGGTAGGCGATCAAGACGCCGTTGAGGAGCCCCATGCCGAGGCCGGTCGCGAGCGCCACCGGCACCGCGAAGCCCGCGAGCCCGGGTATCAGCGAAGCGGTCATCGCCGCGACCGCGGTGCAGCCGAGGATCGCGCCGACCGACAGGTCGATGCCGGCGGTCAGGATCACGAAGGTCATGCCGGCGGCGAGCACGATGTTGATCGAGGCCTGGCGTGCGATGTTCAGCAGATTGCTGTCGGTCAGGAAGTTCGGGCTCATCACCGAGAAGGCGGCGACGATCAGCAGCAGCACCGGCAGGATGCCGACGGCGCGCAGCAGTTCGGCGACCGGGAAGCCGCCCGGCAGGCGCAGGGTGTTCTTGAGCATCGCGTTCATGTCCTCGTCTCCTCTGGGGGTCCCTTCGGTGGGGTGCGACGAAGACTGGAGGACGACGATTAACCGACGATTTCGCCGATCGCGTGCCCGGCGAGCCGGTTTGTAACACTGTTAACGCGCACCGCCCGAAAACCCGGGGGCTTGAAATCCGGCATTCATCGCGCTGGCGCAGGCTCTCCGGGACACGAACACAGACGCGCCGCCGCACACGGGCGCACCACCAGGAGGACGCCATGCACGCGAACACCCCCGCCGCCGCGCCGGATCGGCAGCCGATCCTCGAGATGCACGCCATCGGCAAGCGCTTCGGCGGTGCCGTGGCGCTGCGCGACGGCCAACTCGTGCTGTGGCCCGGCGAAGTGCACGCGCTGATGGGCGAGAACGGCGCCGGCAAGAGCACGCTGATGCGCGTGCTCGCCGGCGCGATCCGCGCCGACGCCGGGCGCATCGCGATCGCCGGCCAGGCGCTCGTGATCGACGGCCCGCAGACCGCGCTCGACGCCGGCGTGACGCTGATCTACCAGGAGATCAACCTGGCGCCGAACCTGAGCGTGGCCGAGAACATCTTCCTCGGCCGCGAGCTGCGCCGCGCCGGCTCGCTCGACCGGCGCACGATGTGCCGCGAAGCCGATGCCGTGCTCGCCCGGCTGAACGCAAGCTTCGACGCGCGTGCGCGCGTCGGCGCGCTGCCGATCGCCGACCAGCAGCTGGTCGAGATCGCGCGCGCGCTGCACCGCAGGAGCCGCATCCTGGTGATGGACGAGCCGACCGCGGCGCTGTCGGCGCGCGAGACCGAACGCCTGTTCGGCGTGATCGAGGACTTGCGCCGCGAAGGCATCGCGATCGTCTACATCAGCCACCGCATGGACGAGGTCTACCGCCTGTCCGACCGCGTCACCGTGATGCGCGACGGCGCCTACGTCGGCACGCTGACGCGCGCCGAGCTGTCGGCCGAACGCCTGGTGCAGATGATGGTCGGTCGCCCCCTCGATCGGCTGTTCGAGAAGGTCTCGCACTGCGACTACGGCCGCCCACGCTTCGAGGTGCAGGGCTTGAGCGACGGCAAGCGCATCCGCCCGGCCAGCTTCACCGTGCACGCCGGCGAAGTGCTGGGTATCGCCGGACTGGTCGGTGCCGGGCGTACCGAGCTCGCGCGGCTGATCTTCGGCGCCGACCGCGCCGCCCGCGGCGAGCTGGTGCTCGACGGCCAGCCGCTCGCGATCCGCAACCCGCGCGATGCGATCGCCGCCGGCATCGCCTACCTGCCCGAAGACCGCAAGGCGCTGGGGCTGTTCCTCGACCTGGCCTCGGACCGCAACGTCGGCATCGCTGTCGCCGAACGCGACGCCCACCTCCTCGGCTGGCACGACCGCCGCGGCGAATCGGTGCTGTTCGAGCGCGCGCGCGAAGCGCTGAACATCCGCGTCGCGCGCCCGGCGCTCGCCGCGCGCCACCTGTCCGGCGGCAACCAGCAGAAGCTCCTGATCGCGCGCTGGGTCGCGACCCGGCCGCAGGTGCTGATCCTCGACGAGCCGACCCGCGGCGTCGACGTCGGCGCCAAGCACGACATCTACCATCTGATCGGCGAACTGGCCAAGCTCGGGGTCGCGGTGATCATGATCTCGAGCGAGCTGCCCGAGATCATCGGCATGTGCGACCGCACGCTGGTGATGCGCGAAGGCGAGCTGGTCGGCGAGCTCGGCGGCCCGGCGATGACGCAGGAGGCGATCATGGCGCTGGCGACCGGCTCGGCGGTGCTGGTAGAGCAGGCCGCGTAGCGATGCAGCGGCAGGCAGCAAACCGCCCATCCCTGTGTCTTGACGATCGAGGCCCGAAACCATGCTCAAGCTGATCGCCTTCGGCGAAGCCCTGATCGACTTCCTCGCCGCGCCCGCCGACCCGGCGGCGCCGGATGCGCCGCGGCGCTTCGTGCAGCAGGCCGGCGGCGCGCCGGCCAATGTCGCGGTCGCGGTCGCGCGCCTCGGCGGCGATAGCGCCTTCGCCGGCATGTTCGCGCACGATCTGTTCGGCGACTTCCTGGTCGAGGCGCTGGCGCGCGAAGGCGTCGGCACCGAGTGCGTGCGCCGCACCGCCCGCGGCAAGACCGCGCTCGCCTTCGTCGCGCTCGATGCGCACGGCGAGCGCAGCTTCGCCTTCTACCGCGACGCCAGCGCCGACCTGCTGTTCCGCGCCGAAGACTTCGACCCGGCGTGGTTCGGCCAGCCGGGGATCTTCCATTTCTGCTCGAACACGCTGACCGAACCGGCGATCGCCGTCGCGACCCGCGCCGGAGCCGAGCTGGCGCGCACCGCCGGCCATCTGGTCAGCTTCGACGTCAACCTGCGCCCGGCGCTGTGGCCGACGGGTGCCGATCCGCGCGCCCCGGTCCTCGAAGCACTCGCCGACGCCGACCTGGTCAAGCTCAGCCGCGAAGAGTTCGACTGGCTTCGTGCCGGCGCCGACGAAGACGCGACGCTCGCCGCGTGGCTTGCCGCCGGCCCACGGCTGGTGCTGATCACCGACGGCGGCCGGCCGCTGCGCTACGTCAGCCGCGCCGCCGAGGGCTGGCTGACGCCGCCCGAGGTGCGCGCGGTCGACACCACCGCCGCCGGCGATGCCTTCGTCGGCGGGCTGCTGTTCGGTCTGGCCCGACTCGACATCGGTGCGGCCGGGCTCGACGCGCTGCTCGCCGAGCGCGGGCGCCTGGAGCGGCTGCTCGGCTTCGCGCTCGCCTGCGGCGCCAGCGCGGTGACGCGCCACGGCGCCTTCGATTCGCTGCCGCGGCTGTCCGACCTGGCCGTACCGGCGCCGGACTGAGCCATGTTTTGGCGCCTGCGCTTCGGCGTCCGTGCGCGGCTGCTGTCGGCCTTCGGGCTGATGCTGGCGCTGATCCTCGGCGTCGCCGGCATCGGCTGGCTCGGCTTCGGCGAAGCCCGCGCCACGCTCGAGCGGCTGCAGCGCGACAGCCTCACCGAAGTCGAGCAGGCGCTGCGCCTGGCCGAGGCGAGCGCCAGCCTGGTCGCGCAGGCGCCGCGCGTCGCCAACGCCGCCGTGCTGTTCACGCTCGACGACGAGAGCATGCGGCTGCGCGAGCGGCTCGACGCCTTCCTCGCACTGAGCGGCGAGGTGGCGACGACGCTCGGCGCCGACGGCCGTCTGCACGAGCTGGCCGAAGGTCTCGCGCGGACGCTGACCGAGCTCGGCGAGCTGACGCGAACGAACCTGTTCCTGACCGCGCGCCTGCGCGACCTGCGCTACCGACTGGCCGAGCTCGACGCCGCACTGGCGATGCCCGGCGAGGGGGGCGCCGCGGCGCGCCTGGGCGTGGCGCTGCTGGTCGAAGCCACGAGCGCCGACGGCGAGGACGCGCTGGCCGGACTGCGCGCACGCCTGACCGCCGCGCTCGCGCGGCCGGAAGCGCCCGGCGGCGGGATGGCACCCGACGCCCGCGCCGAGCTCGCCGCGATCACCGAGGGCGAGCACGGGGTGTTCGCGCTGCGCAGCCGACAGCTCGACAACGCCGACCGTCGCGCCTACCTGCTGGCGCTCGGCGGCGTGCTGTCGGCCGGGCTCAACGAGCAGGTGACGCACATCGTCGGTGCGGTGCAGGCCGCCGCCGAGCGGCGCGGCGCAGCCGCCGCCGCGACGCTCGACGCCGGGCGGCGGCGCATCGTGGCGCTGGCGCTGCTCGGCTTCGCCGCGGCGATCCTGTCGGCGCTGTACGTGCTGCGCGACCTGGCCGGCAACCTGCACGGCGTCACCGAGGCGATGCGCCGGCTGGCGCAGGGCGACCGCGAGGTGCGGGTGCCCGCCACCGACCGACCGGACGAGCTCGGCACGCTGGCGCGCGCCTTCCAGGTGTTCCGCGACCACGCCTTCCGCCTCGACGAAACCACGCGCCTGCTCGAGACGGTGTTCGACAGCATCAACGACGGCTTGACGGTGTTCGACGCCACCGGCCGGCTGCTGGCCTGGAATCCGCGCGTGCTGGCGCTGTACGGCCGCGCCGACGGCACCCTGGTCCACGGCCAGACGATCGAGGCAGCCGCGCGGGCGCTGGGCGGCGAAGGCGCCGCGCACCAGGACCTCGACGGCCAGCCGCTGGCCGGCGCCGCGCTCGAGGCGCTGCGGCGCACGCCGAACTTCCGCTTCGAACGCCGCCTCGCCGGCGGCCGTTTCATCGAGCTGCGCGGCAGCCCGATGCCCGACGGCGGCCTGGTGGTCGTGCACACCGACCTGAGCGAGCGCAAGCGCGCCGAGGAGCGCCTGCTCGAGGCGCAGAAGATGGAAAGCGTCGGCCAGCTGACCGGCGGCATGGCGCACGACTTCAACAACCTGCTCGCGGCGATCATCGGCAACGCCAACCTGCTGCTCGACGGGCTCGACGAGGGCAGCGCGGCGCACCGGCGCGCGGCGCGCGTGCTCGACGCCGCCGAGCGCGGCGCGACCATCACCCAGCGCCTGCTGGCGTTCGCGCGCAAGCAGGCGCTGCAGCCGCAGACGGTCGACGCCAACGCGCTGATCGAGGGCATGCTCGACCTGCTCGGCTACAGCGTCGGCGACGCGATCGCGCTCGAGACCACGCTCGCGCCGGACCCGTGGCCGGTGCGCGCCGACGCCGGCCAGCTCGAGAACGCGCTGATGAACCTGGTGCTGAACAGCCGCGACGCGATGCCGGGGGGCGGCCGCATCCGCATCGTCACGCGCAATGCGCCGTGGCCCGCGCTCGCGCCGCGGCTCGGCACCGAACTCGCGGTCGGCGACTACGTGACGATCGAGGTCGCCGACAGCGGCTGCGGCATCGGCCCCGAGGTCAGGGCGCGGGTGTTCGAACCCTTCTACACCACCAAGGGTCCGGGCGCGGGCACGGGGCTGGGGCTGAGCATGGTCTACGGTTTCATCAAGCAGTCGGGCGGCCACGTCGAGCTCGACAGCACCCCCGGCGTCGGCACCACGCTGCGGCTGTACCTGCCATGCGCGGCCGGCGCGCCGGCCGCCGCGCGCGCGCAAGGCGCCGCACCGTCGGCGGGGCTCGCGGCGACGGTGCTGGTGGTCGAGGACGAGCCGCTGCTGCGCCAGACGGTCGCGGACCTGCTCGGCGGCTTCGGCTACCGCGCGCTCGTCGCCGCCGACGCGACCGAGGCGCTCGCGCTGCTGGCGCGCGAGCCGGTCGGGCTGCTGTTCAGCGACGTGATGCTGCCGGGCGCGCTCGACGGCCCACGGCTTGCGCGCGCCGCGCGCGAGCGTTCGCCGGGCTTGCCGGTGATCTTCACCTCGGCGCTGAGCCGCGACGCGCTGGCCGCGCGCGGCCACGCGCTGCCCGAAGCCGATGCGCTGCTGCCGAAGCCCTACCCACCCGAGGCGCTGGCCACGGCGATCGCGCGGACGCTGGCGCGCGTCAGCCCCGCGTGACGTTCGCCGCGAACACGTAGCCGACGCCGCGCTCGGTGCGGATCAGCGTCGGCTGGCGCGGGTTGGGTTCGATCTTGCGCCGCAGCCGCAGCACCAGCACGTCGATCGTGCGATCGAACACGTCGGCTTCGCCGAGGTGGGTCATCTCGAGCAGGGTGTCGCGGCTGAGCACGCGGTTCGGGGCGCGCAGGAAGGCTTCGAGCAGCTTGAACTCGCCGTGCGTCAGCCCGACCGGTTCGCCATCCGGGGCGTGCAGCTGGCGCCGGCCGAGGTCGAGCGACCAGCCCTCGAAGCGCAGCCGCTCGCCGCCGCCGGCAGGCGTTTCCGCCTCCGCGGCGGCCACGGGCTGGGCGCGGCGCAGCACCGCGCGGATCCGCGCCAGCAGCTCGCGCGGGTTGAACGGTTTGGCGAGGTAGTCGTCGGCGCCGAGCTCGAGCCCGACGATGCGGTCGACCTCGGTGCCGAGGCTGGTCAGCATGATCACCGGCAAGCCCGGCTGACGCTGGCGGATCTGCGCGATCAGGCCGAGCCCGTCCTCGCCGGGCAGCTTGACGTCGAGCACCACCAGCTCGGGCGTTTCCGCCTCGAGGCAGCGGCGCATCTCGGTGCCGCTGCGCGCGGTGGCGATGCGCCAGCCGTGCTCGCCGAGGAAGTCGGCGAGCAGATCGAGGATGCCGGGATCATCGTCGACGACCAGAATCGAGCCCGACTTCACGGCGCCTCCTCCCGGCAGTCCGACTGTCCGGGCTTATAGCACGCGCATGCGCACGCCGCCGCGGCGCGTCACTCGAGCTCCGCCGCCACCGCCGCCGCGCCGAGCAGCGCCGGGTTGGCGGCGGTGATCACGAAGGTCGGGATCGCGCGCAGGTAGTCGCCGAGGCGGCCCTTGTCTTCGAAGCGGGCGCGGAAGCCCGAGCGGGCGAAGAACTCGGGGAAGCGCGGCACGATGCCGCCGCCGATGTACACCCCGCCCTGCGCGCCGAGCGTCAGCGCCAGGTCGGCGGCGGCGGTGCCGAGCATCGCGCAGAACACCTCGAGCGCGCGCGCGCAGTGCGGGCAGCGCCCGGCGAGCGCGCGGGCGGTGATCTCGGCCGGGGCCAGGTCTTCGGGCACCGCGCCGGCGAGCTCGGCGACCGCCAGGTACAGGTTCGGCAGGCCCAGGCTGCCCGAGATCAGCCGCTCGGCCGAGACGTGCGCGAAGCGGCGCCGCGCATGGCGCAGGATCTCGATCTCGAAATCGTCGGCCGGGCTGAAGTTGACGTGCCCGCCCTCGCCGGCGAGCGCCACCCAGCCGCGCTCGCCTGCCGGCAGCAGCCCGGACACGCCGAGCCCGGTGCCGGGGCCGATCAGCGCCATCGGCGCACGCGCGAGCGCAACGCCGCCGCCGACCTGGAGCCGCTCGGCCGGGCCCAGGTGCGCCAGCGCCAGCGCCAGCGCGGTGAAGTCGTTGAGCACGCGCAGGCGCTCCAGGCCCAGCCGCCGGCGCGTCGCCTCGATCGAAAAGCACCAGTGGTGATTGGTCATCCGCACCCGGTCGCCGGTGACCGGATTGGCGATCGCGATCACCGCGCGCGCCGGGCGCGGCGTCGCGGTCCCGCCGAGGTAGGCCTCGATCGCGGCGGCGATGTCGGTGTGGTCGGCGCACGCCAGTGTGCGCATTGCGTGCGGCGCACCGCCGGGCTCGGTCAGCAGCGCGAAGCGGGCGTTGGTGCCGCCGATGTCGGCGATCAGCGCCGGGGCGTCGGGGGAGATCGGAGCGAGTGGCATGGCGCTCGGACCGGGGTCAGCGCACTGAAGCTTCGCGCGCCAGGCGCGTGATCCGCGCCCAGTCGCCGAAGCGGACCGCTTCGGCCGGCGCCACCCACGAGCCGCCGACACAGGCGACGTTCGGCAGTGTCAGGAAGTCGCGGAAGGTGTCGGCGCCGATGCCGCCGGTCGGGCAGAACACCAGCTCCGGGAACGGCCCGCGCAGCGCCTTGAGCATGCCGATGCCGCCGGCCTGCGCCGCCGGGAACAGCTTCAGCGCCGAGAAGCCGGCTTCCGCCGCCGCCATCGCCTCCGACGGCGTCATCACCCCCGGCAGCAGCGGCAGCCCGGTGACTTGCGCGGCGCGCGCCAGCGCATCGGTCAAGCCCGGGCTCACCGCGAAGCGCGCACCGAGCGCCTTGGCGCGCTCGAGGTCCGCGGCGCTGCGCACGGTGCCGACGCCGACCACGGCGCCCTCGACCTCGGCGGCGATGCGCTCGACCGCCTCGAACGCGGCCTCGGTGCGCAGCGTCACCTCGAGCACCGGCAAGCCGCCGTCGACCAGCGCGCGCGCCAGCGGCACCGCCTGCTCGGTTTCGCCGATCACCAGCACCGGGATCACCGGCGCCAGACCCATGATGGTTCGGATGTCCATGCGTATTCCTCGTGTTTGTATGTCAAGCCTTTTACCCCCGCCCCCTTTGCGGGGAAGGGTGGGGTGGGGAGTACACCGCGGCGGTGCAGCGGCCTTCTCGCCCCCACCCTCGCCCTCCCCCATCAAGGGGGAGGGAACGGGCGGGTCATCCAACGCAAATCGGTATCAATCTTCAACCGGGAAGCTCAGCGCGCCTTCTTCGGCGCTGGCGGCGAGCCGCCGGAAGCCGGTGAACAGCTCGCGGCCGAAGCCGTGCGCGTTGCGCGACAGGTCGGCGCGCACGGCCTCGCGCGCGCCCCATTCGCCCGGGTCGACCAGCGCCTCGAGCGTGCCGGCCTCGGCATCGAGCCGCACCCGGTCGCCGTCACGCAACTTCGCGATCGGCCCGCCGGCGAGCGCCTCGGGGGTCACGTGGATCGCCGCCGGCACCTTGCCCGAGGCGCCGGACATGCGCCCGTCGGTCAGCAGCGCGACGCTGAAGCCGCGCTCCTGCAGCACCGACAGCGCCGGCGTCAGCTTGTGCAGCTCGGGCATGCCGTTGGCGCGCGGCCCCTGGAAGCGCACCACCACGACCACGTCGCGGTCGAGCTCGCCGGCCTTGAACGCGGCGACCACGGCATCCTGGTCGTCGAAGACTTGCACCGGCGCCTCGACCACGCGGTGCTCGGACTTGACCGCCGAAACCTTGATCACCGAGCGGCCGAGGTTGCCGGTCAGCAGCTTCAAGCCGCCGTCGGCGCTGAAGGGCGCGGCGGCCGGGCGCAGCACCGTGTCGTCGCCGCTCGTCCCGGGAGCCTCGCGCCAGGCCAGCCGGCCGGCATCGAGCCAGGGTTCGTCGGCGTAGCGGCGCAAGCCCTGCCCCGCCACCGTCAGCACGTCTTCGTGCAGCAGCCCGGCGTCGAGCAGCTCGCGGATCAGGTAGCCCATGCCGCCGGCGGCGTGGAAGTGGTTCACGTCGGCCTTGCCGTTGGGGTAGACGCGCGCCAGCAGCGGCACCACGTCCGACAGATCACTGAAATCGTTCCAGTCGATCCTGATCCCGGCGGCGCGCGCGATCGCGACCAGGTGCATCGTGTGGTTGGTCGATCCGCCGGTGGCGAGCAGGCCGACGATGCCGTTGACGACCGCGCGCTCGTCGATCACGCGCCCGACCGGGATGAACTCGTCGCCGAGCGCGGTGATCGCCGCGGCGCGCTTCGCCGCCGCAGCGGTCAGCGCGTCGCGCAGCTCGGTGTTCGGGTGGACGAAGGCGCTGCCCGGCAAGTGCAGCCCCATCACCTCCATCAGCATCTGGTTGCTGTTGGCGGTGCCGTAGAAGGTGCAGGTGCCGGGGCCGTGGTACGACTTCGATTCGGTTTCGAGCAGCGCATCGCGGTCGACCAGCCCCTGCTCGTACAGGTTGCGCACGCGCGCCTTCTCGTCGTTGGGCAGGCCGGAGCTCATCGGTCCGCCCGGCACGAAGACCGTCGGCAGGTGGCCGTAGTGCAGCGCACCGATCAACAGCCCCGGCACGATCTTGTCGCACACGCCCAGGCACAGCGCCGCATCGAACATGTCGTGGCTGAGGGCGACCGCGGTCCCCATCGCGATCACGTCGCGCGAGAACAGGCTCAGCTCCATGCCGGGCTGGCCCTGGGTGACGCCATCGCACATCGCCGGCACGCCGCCGGCGAACTGCGCCACCGCACCGGCTTCGCGCGCCGCGGCCTTGATCAGTTCGGGGAAGCGCTCGAGCGGCTGGTGCGCCGACAGCATGTCGTTGTACGAAGACACGATCGCGATGTTCGGCTGCGCTCCGGCGCGCAGCGCCGCCTTGTCGGACGCCGGGCAGGCGGCGAAACCGTGGGCGAGATTGGTGCACGACAGGTGACGTCGCTTCGGACCCCGCGCGACCGCGGCGTCGAGCCGGGCGAGGTAGGCTGAACGCGTCGCCTGGCTGCGCTTGCGGATGCGCTCGGTGACGGTCTGGATGCGGGCGTGCAGGCTCATCGGGGCTCCCTCGGAGGTTCGGTCGAATTGTAGTCAAACTACATAAAAAGCGGAAGTCCTTTCGTCATCTCCGTTGCGCCCGCCCCGCCGTCGCTAGTTTAAACGATCAGTAATGACGGGCAGTAATGGCTGGAAATATTCGACCGGAATCGCGTCGGGGGCTTCACTTCGCCATGTAGTATTGCTACATTCTCGCCACCGATGGTTCCGACGAGACGAGACCGAACCGTGCACACCACCCCGCCCTTCGACATGATCATCTTCGGCGGCAGCGGCGATCTGGCCATGCGCAAGCTTCTGCCGGCGCTGTACCACCGCCACCGCGACGGCCAGCTGCACGCCGACGGCCGCATCCTCGCCGTCTCGCGCCCCGAGATGTCGCGCGAAACCTTCATCGAGCGCGCGCTCGAGAGCGCGCGCGAGTACGTCGGTGCCGCGCACTTCAGCGAGCGCGACTGGGAAGCCTTCGCCGCGCGGCTCGACTACCTGAAGGTCGACGCCAACGTCGCCGACGACTACGAACTGCTCGCCGAGAAGCTCGGCTACGACGCCTCGCGCGTGCGCGTGTTCTACCTGTCGACCGCGCCGACGCTGTTCGCCGCGATCTGCCAGGGTCTGGCGCGCGCCGGGCTGGTGAGCGGCACGACGCGCGTGGTGCTGGAGAAGCCGCTCGGCCACGACCTCGCCTCGGCGCGCGAGATCAACGAAGTGGTCGGCGCGGTGTTCGCCGAGCAACAGATCTACCGTATCGACCACTACCTCGGTAAGGAGACGGTGCAGAACCTGATGGCGCTGCGCTTCGGCAACTCGATCTTCGAGCCGCTGTGGCGCCGTACCTGGGTCAGCCACGTGCAGATCACGGTCGCCGAGCAGCTCGGCGTCGAAGGCCGCGGCGAGTTCTACGACCGCGCCGGCGCGATGCGCGACATGATCCAGAACCATCTGCTGCAGCTGCTGTGCATCGTCGCGATGGAGCCGCCGGCGAGCACCGACGCCGACGCGGTCCGCGACGAAAAGCTCAAGATCCTGCGCTCGCTGCGCCCGCTGGCCGGGCACGAGGTGGCGCGCAACAGCGTGCGCGGCCAGTACCGCGCCGGGGCGGTCGGTGGACGCCCGGTGCCGGGCTACCTCGAGGAGGCCGGCATCGCCCCCGACAGCGCCACCGAGACCTTCGTCGCGCTGAAGGCCGAGATCACCAACTGGCGCTGGGCCGGGACGCCGTTCTACCTGCGCACCGGCAAGCGCCTGCAGGAAGGCGTCGCCGAGATCGCGCTGTACTTCCGCGACATGCCGATGTCGCTGTACCCGGCGGTGTCGAACACCCCCAACCGCCTGGTGATCCGGCTGCAGCCCGACGAAGGTCTGCGCCTGGACCTGATGGCCAAGCAGCCCGGCGACGAGATGCGGCTGCGCCCGGTGAACCTGAACCTGGCGTTCGCCGAGACCTTCAAGACGCGCCCGATCCAGGCCTACGAGCGCCTCTTGACCGACGTGATCCACGGGCGCCTCGCGCTGTTCATGCGCCGCGACGAGCTCGAAGCCGCCTGGAGTTGGGTCGAGCCCATCCTGCACGCCTGGGAAGCGAGCGGCGAACGGCCGAAAGCTTACACCGCCGGCACCTGGGGCCCGGCCGCGTCGACCGCGCTGATCAGCCGCGACGGCTTCGCCTGGCACGAGGAAATCTAGGAACTCCACCCGTGAAATGTAGGGTGGGCAGCTCGGCTGCCCACCATCGCCGTCGGTCCGCCAGCGTGGTGGGCAAGCGCGGAGCGCTTGCTCACCCTACAGTGGTCAGCACACAGAACGCGGCACGCAGACGATGACGA
>JBDHRG010000017.1:0-33450 GCA_039807445.1 Candidatus Competibacteraceae bacterium | reverse complement strand
TGAGGAATGAGGAATGGGGAAGCGGAGGGGCTCGGTGCTCATCACCCATTCCTCATCACCCATTCCTCATCACCCATCCCTCGCTCCTCGATTACCCGCTCCCCACCCTCAGGTGAACTTCAGCCCGCGGCGCAGGTTCTTGCCGTAGAAGATCTCGGCCATCTCGCGCCGCAGCAGGCTCTCGATGCGCTGCTGCTCGCGCGGCGCGATGTCCTGCTTGTCGCGGTTGAACAGGTAGTTGTTCAGGTCGAAGTCGTCGATCAGCATCTTGGTGTGGAAGATGTTTTCCTGGTACACGTTGACGTCGATCATCTGGTAGCGATCCTTGGTTTCCTGCGCCAGGAAGTTCTGGATCGAGTTGATCTTGTGGTCGATGAACAGCTTCTTGCCCTCGACGTCGCGCGTGAAGCCGCGCACGCGGTAGTCGAGCGTGACGATGTCCGAATCGAAGCTGTGGATCAGGTAGTTCAGCGCCTTCAGCGGCGAGATGCGGCCGCAGGTCGACACGTCGATGTCGGCGCGGAAGGTGCTGATGCCGTTCTCCGGATGGCTCTCCGGGTACGTGTGCACCGTGACGTGGCTCTTGTCGAGGTGGCAGACCACGGCATCGGGCAGCGGCCCCGGGCTCATCGAGTTCGAGATCTGCTCGGCGGCGATCGGTTCCTCCGAGATCAGGATCGTCACCGACGCGCCCTGCGGATCGTAGTTCTGGTGCGCGATGTTGAGGATGTTGGCGCCGATGATGTTGGCGACGTTGCTCAGGATCTCGGTCAGACGCTCGGCGCTGTACATCTCGTCGATGTAGGCGATGTACGCCGCCTGTTCCTCGGCCGTGGCCGCGTAGCAGATGTCGTAGATGTTGAAGGTCAGCGTCTTGGTGAGGTTGTTGAACCCCATCAGCTTCAGACGGGGAAGGGGCTTCGGCTTCAACTCGGGAAGTCCTCCATCGTGACCCGACCCGGCTCCGGCGCCGTGCCTTGCGAAGGGGCGCGAGTATAGCGGAACGCGGTGACACGTCATCGTCGCAGCGAGGATTTTTCGCGGTTTCGCCCCGTCCCCCGTAGCGGGGCGGCCTCAGGCGTCGGCGAGCTCGTAGCTGTGGCTGATCTCGACGACCTTGCCGAGCATGATCGAGGCCGAGCAGTACTTCTCGGCCGACAGCTCGATCGCGCGCTTGACGTGGTGCTCGACCAGCCCCTTGCCGCTGACGACGAAGTGCATGCGGATCTTGGTGAAGACCTTGGGGTCGGTTTCGGCGCGCTCGGCCTCGATCTGGCAGCGGCAGTCGCCGACCGGCTGGCGCGCCTTGTTCAGGATGTGCACGACGTCGATCGCGCTGCACCCGCCGAGCCCGAGCAGCAGCATCTCCATCGGCCGCGGACCGAGGTCGCGACCGCCGATATCGGGCGAGGCGTCCATCACCACCGCATGCCCGCTGCCGGTCTCGCCGACGAAGCTCATGTTGTCGAGCCACTTCACCGTCACGTTCATCGCTTCACTCCTTCCGAGTTCCGAGGCACGGGCTTTTACTCGCGCCTCTCGGTGTTCAGCCGAACAGCTCGGCCAGGCGGGCGCCGGGGTCGGGGGCGCGCATGAAGGCTTCGCCGACCAGAAAGGCGTGCACGGCGTTGGCGCGCATCAGCGCCACGTCTGCCGGCACGAGGATGCCGCTCTCGGTGACCACGGTGACGCCGGCCGGGATCTTCGGCAGCAGTCCGAGCGTGGTGCCGAGCGACACCTCGAAGGTCCTGAGATCGCGGTTGTTGATGCCGACCAGGTCGACCCCGAGCGCCAGCGCGCGCTCGAGCTCTTCGGCGTCGTGCACCTCGACCAGCACATCCAGGCCGAGTTCGGCCGCCTGCCCGTAGAGCTCGGCCAGGCGCGAATCCATCAGCGCCGCGGCGATCAACAGGATGCAGTCGGCTCCGATCGCGCGCGCCTCGACCACCTGATAGGGGTCGACCAGGAAGTCCTTGCGGATCGCCGGAAGCGCGCAGGCGGCGCGCGCCTGCACCAGGTAGTCCTCGTGCCCCTGGAAGAAGTCGCGGTCGGTCAGCACCGACAGGCAGGCGGCGCCGGCACGCGCATAGCTCGCCGCGATCTCGGCCGGCACGAACGGGTCGCGCATCACGCCCTTGCTCGGCGAAGCCTTCTTGATCTCGGCGATCACCGCCGCCTGCCCGGCGGCGATCTTCGCCCGCAGCGCGGCGTTGAAGCCGCGCGCCGGCGGCTGATCGGCCGCGCGCGCGCGCAGCTCCGCCCAGTCGACGGCAGCCGAGCGCTCGGCGACCTCCTCGGCCTTGCGCGCGAGGATCCTCTTCAGGATGTCGGGGGTGTCACGCATGACCCTGCTTCCGGGTGAACGCGATCAGGCGGTCGAAGGTGGCGTTGGCCGAGCCGTCGGCGAGCACGGCCCTCGCCTTTTCGATGCCCTCGGCGTGGCTCGCCGCACATCCGGCGACGTGGATCGCCGCGCCGGCGTTGAGCACCACGATGTCGCGCGCCGGCCCCGGCTCGTTCGCGAGCACGCGGCGGATCACCGCCAGCGACTCGGCCGCCGAGCCGACGCGGATCGCCTCCAGCGGCGCGCGCTGCAGGCCGAAGTCCTCCGGCACGATCGTGTAGCTGCGTACCTCGCCGCCCTCGAGTTCGGCGACGCGCGTGGGTGCACCGATGCTGATCTCGTCGAGCCGGTCTTCGCCGTGCACCACCATCACGTGGCGCGAGCCGAGGCGCTCGAGCACCTGCGCCAGCGGCTCGACCAGCTCGGCGGCGAATACGCCGATCACCCCGTTCGGCGCGCCGGCCGGATTGGTCAGCGGGCCGAGCACGTTGAAGATCGTGCGCACCGCCATCTCGCGGCGCGGGCCGATCGCGTGCTTCATCGCGCTGTGGTGCTGCGGCGCGAACAGGAAGCCGACGCCGACTTCGCGGATGCACGCCTCGAGCTGCGCCGGGCTCAGGTCCAGCCGCATGCCGGCGGCTTCGAGCACGTCGGCCGCGCCGCTCTTGCTCGAGGCGGCGCGGTTGCCGTGCTTGGCGACGGTGCCGCCGGCAGCGGCGACCACCATCGCCGAGGCGGTCGAGACGTTGAAGCTGCCCGAGACGTCGCCGCCGGTGCCGACGATGTCGACCACGTGCTCGCCCTCGGCCCGCACCGGCGTCGCCAGCGCGCGCATCACTCTGGCGGCGGCGGCGATCTCGTCGACCGTCTCGCCCTTCATGCGCAGGGCGATCAGGAAGCCGCCGATCTGCGCCGGCGTCGCCTCACCGGTCATGATCAGCCGCATCACCTGCTCCATCTCGTCGCCGCCCAGGTCGTGGCGCTCGACCACGCGGCGGATGGCACTCTGCATGTCCATGGCCTTGCCCCTCACGTCCGCAGGAAGTTGGCGAGCATCGCGTGGCCGTGCTCGGTCAGGATCGACTCGGGGTGGAACTGCACGCCCTCGACCGGCAGGCCGCGGTGGCGCACGCCCATGATCTCGTCGAGGCTGCCGTCGGCGTGCTCGGTCCAGGCGGTGACTTCGAGGCAGTCGGGCAGGCTGGCCTGCTCGACCACCAGCGAGTGGTAGCGCGTCACCCGCAACGGGCTGGGCAACCCGGCGAACACGCCCTGCCCCTGGTGCACCACCGGCGAAGTCTTGCCGTGCATGATTTCCTTGGCGTGCACCACCTTGCCGCCGAAGGCCTGGCCGATGCTCTGGTGGCCGAGGCAGACGCCGAGGACCGGGATCCGGCCGGCGAAGCGGGCGATCGCCGCCACCGAGATGCCGGCCTCGCTGGGGGTGCACGGCCCCGGCGAGATCACCAGGTGCGAGGGTTTCAGCGCCTCGATCTCGTCCAGCGTGATCGCATCGTTGCGGTACACGCGCACCTCGGCGCCGAGCTCGCCGAAGTACTGGACGATGTTGTACGTGAACGAGTCGTAGTTATCGATCATCAACAGCATGGCGGGCGTATCCCCCGATTCGTGGACAGCGCCCCCGGCCAAGCGTCGAAACGTACCCGCAAAGCTGCCCGCTTTTCCTGGCGCTGCCCTGCTCGGCGAGGGTGCAGACGGCCGATTGTGCCGACTGCAGCCGGAGGCGTCTACGGGATGCGCGGGCCTTTCGGGCGATGACGCCCTGGCGCAACAGCCGGATAACGGCTTCATCGACACGCGCCCGAAGCAATGCCTGGGACGCTCCCCCTGCCATGGCAGGAAGGTGTGTGGACGCTCGCTCAGGTCGGCTCGCCATCCGGCCAGTAATCCGGGGCCAGCGCCTGCTCGACCGTGAACGGGCAGACCTCGGGGAACGTCGATTCGTCCAGATCGGTTTCGGCGACAGCCGCGAGCACCGCACCTTCGTAGGCGTCGAGCAGGATCGACGCCAGTTCGGGCCGCAGACTCGGGCTTTCCGTCAGCAGTTTCTGAACCTGCCGGCGCTGCTCCTTGATCGTCGCGCGCCAACTGTTGCCGCGCCGCTCGGGCTGGTGCCGCCACTTGAGCAGGTGCATCAGCAGCACGGCAAGCCGGCTCGACAGCGCCCGACGCTCACTCCGCCCCATGCTTTCCAGCTCCTCGGCGACGTTCATCAAGTCCACCTCGCTCAGCCGGCCGGCACGGATCAGCGCGGCGTTCCGGGTCGTCCAGGCGTACAGGTCGGTTTCGTACAGGGAAGCGCCCATGCGTGCCTCGTCGTTCGCGGCTCGGACCGCGGTTCGGTTCGCGCGCAGTATAGGCTCAAGCCCCCAGGCCGCGTTCGGCCAGCGCGACGGCGCGGAAGATCGCGCGGCGCTTGTTCAGCGTTTCTTCCCACTCCGAGGCGGGTACCGAGTCGGCGACGATGCCGGCGCCGGCCTGCACGTGCAGCCGGCCGTCCTTGATCACCGCGGTGCGGATCGCGATCGCGGTGTCCATGCTGCCCGACCACGACAGATAGCCGACCGCACCGCCGTAGATGCCGCGCTTGACCGGCTCGAGCTCGTCGATGATCTCCATCGCGCGGATCTTCGGCGCGCCGCTCAGCGTGCCGGCCGGGTGCACCGCGCGCAGCACGTCGATGGCCGTGAGCCCGGGCTGCAGCGCGCCGGTGACGTTGGAGACGATGTGCATCACGTGCGAGTAGCGCTCCACCACCATCTGCTCGGTGACGCGCACCGAACCGGTCTCGCTGACGCGGCCCACGTCGTTGCGGCCGAGGTCGATCAGCATCACGTGTTCGGCGCGCTCCTTGGGATCGGCGAGCAGATCGGCCTCGAAGGCGCGGTCTTCGGCCTCGGTCCTGCCGCGCGGGCGGGTGCCGGCGATCGGGCGCACCGTGACCAGGCCGTCCTCGACGCGCGTCAGGATCTCCGGCGAAGAGCCCACGACGTGGAAGCCGCCGAAGTCGAAGTAGAACATGTACGGCGAGGGGTTCAGGCTGCGCAGCGCGCGGTACAGATCGAGCGGCTCGGCGCGGAACGGGATGCTCATCCGCTGCGAGGGCACGACCTGCATGCAGTCGCCGTCGCGGATGTAGGCCTTGATGCGCTCGACCGCGGCTTCGAAGCCTTCGCGCGAGAAGCTCGACTCGAAATCCTGCTCGCCGACCTCGAAGCCTTCGCTGGCCAGCGTGCGGTACGGCGGATGGCCGCTGCGCAGGCGCTCGACCAGTTCGTCGAGCCGCGCCTGCGCCTTGGCCCAGGCGCGCTCGAGGTTCGGGTCGACCTGGGTGATCACGTACAGCTTGCCGGCCAGGTTGTCGAACACCACCACGTCTTCCGACACCAGCAGCAGGATGTCGGGGTTGTCGAGCGGGTCGGGATTGGGGCAGGCGCGCAGGCGCGGCTCGACGTAGCGGATCACGTCATAGCCGAAGTAGCCGACCAGGCCGCCGGCGAAGCGCGGCAGCCCCTCGAGGTTGTCGGGCACGCGGTAGCGCGCGTGGAAGGCTTCGATCCAGGCGAGCGGATCGACGACCGTCGCGCGCTCGACGATCTCGCCGCTGTGCTCGACCGTGACCTCGTAACCGCGCACGCGCACCACCTTGCGCGCCGGCAGACCGATCATCGAGTAGCGACCCCACTTCTCGCCGCCCTGTACCGACTCGAGCAGGTACGAGTACGGTGCGGCGGCGAGTTTCAGGTAAGTCGACAGCGGCGTGTCGAGGTCGGCGAGCACTTCGCGCGCGACCGGAATACGGGTGTAACCCTGGGAGGCCAGGGCTTCGAACTGGATTTCGTTCATGGCGATCCCTCGTGGCGAGACGATGTGACGGTGCGCGGTCGGCGGCCTAGCGGCTTCGCCATCGCAGGTCGATCGGCTGCGTCTCGGTCGGGATCATCGGCAGCGCTCAGGCGATCAGCGCGGGCAGTTCGGCGAGGGTGGCGATCACCGCATCCGGCTGCGCGTCGCGGATGTCGTGGCCATGATTGTAACCATACGGCACGCACACCACCGGGCACCCGGCGTTGCGCGCCGCGCCGACGTCGTTGATCGAGTCGCCGACCATCAGTGCCCGCGCCAGATCGACGCCGAGGCGCGCAGCCGCCAGCAGCAGGGCATCGGGCTTGGGCTTGACCGCCGGCGTGCACTCCCCGCCGACGACCGTCGCGAAGTGGTGCGCCAGCCCCAGGCGCTCGAGCAGCGGAGCCGCCAGGTCGGCCGGCTTGTTGGTGACACAGGCCATGCGCAGCCCGCGCCCGGCCAGCGCCTCCAGCCCCTCGAGGACCCCCGGGTACAGCGTGCTGTGCACGCAGACGTGCTCGGCGTAGGCGGCGCGGTACAGCGGCCGGGCCTTCGCCATCAGCGGCGCGTCGACTTCGCCGTCGATCGTGCCGCTGATCGCGCGGCGGATCAGGTTCTCCGAGCCGTTGCCGACCCAGGCCCGCACCGCCGCTTCGCCGCGCGCCGGCAAGCCGAGCTCGGCCATCAGCCGGTCGACCGCGGCGGCGATGTCGGGAACGCTGTCGACCAGCGTGCCGTCGAGGTCGAAGAACACCGCTTCGATCCGGGCGAACATCAGCGTTGCACCTTCGCCAGTTCGGCGCGCATCGCGGCGATCGTGGCCTCGTAGTCGGGAGTGTTGAAGATCGCGCTGCCGGCGACGAAGGTGTCGGCGCCCGCGGCGGCGATCGCGCCGATGTTGTCGACCTTGACCCCGCCGTCGATCTCGAGGCGGATGTCGAAGCCCGAGGCGTCGATCAGCGCGCGCGCCTGCTCGAGCTTCTTCAGCGTGCCGGGGATGAAGCTCTGGCCGCCGAAGCCGGGGTTCACCGACATCAGCAGCACCATGTCGACCTTGTCGAGCACGTGGTCGAGGTGGCTCAGCGGCGTGGCCGGGTTGAACACCAGCCCGGCCTTGCAGCCCTGGTCGCGGATCAGGGCGAGCGTGCGGTCGACGTGGCGGCTGGCCTCGGGGTGGAAGGTGATGTAGGTGGCGCCCGCCTTGGCGAACATCGGCACCAGCGAATCGACCGGCTCGACCATCAGGTGCACGTCGATCGGCGCGCTGATGCCGTGCTTGCGCAGCGCCTCGCACACCACCGGGCCGACCGTCAGGTTGGGCACGTAATGGTTGTCCATCACGTCGAAGTGAACGATGTCGGCGCCGGCGGCCAGCACCGCCCGCACCTCTTCGCCGAGCCGCGCGAAGTCGGCCGACAGGATCGAGGGTGCGATCAGGAAATCGTTCGCCATGTCTCTCTCGTGGGGTGACGGGCCGGGTGCGGCTGCGCGCGGCCGCTGCCGGAGAACCCGTGACTCTACCGGAGCGCTGCGCCCCGGCCAAGCCTCGGGAAAGACGGCGCAGCGCAGGCACAGAGCAGCAAAGGAGCCGTCCGGCAATCAGTGATGAGGAATTGAGTGATGAGTGATGAGCCTGGGGCCCCCGCTTCCCCATTCCCCATCACCGCTCCGCGTCGACAGCCTTCAGGGTTTCAGCGCGCTGAAGTACGCGGCGAGGTTGTCGATGTCGGCGTCGCTCAGCCCCTGGGCGATCGGCGACATCAGCGGGTCCTGGCGCACGCCGTCGCGGAAGGCGCGCAACTGCTTCGCCAGGTACGCCGCCTTCTGCCCGGCGATGTTGGGCCACTCGGGGTTGGTGCTGATGCCGGCGGGGCCGTGGCAGGCCACACACACGCCGGCGCGCGCCTTGCCGGCGTGCGGGTCGCCCCCGGCGTACGCCATACCGACGAAGAACAGCAGCCCGGCGCGCGCCAGGGCGAGGGCAAGCTTGCGCATCGCGGGCCTCAGCTCTTGAGGTAGGTGTTCTCGTCGAAGGTCTTGAGCCAGCCCGGGCGCAGACCGATCAAGACCGTGGTCAGCATCCCGTTCAGCACGCCTTCGGGGAACAGGTACAGCGGCAGGAAGGGCAGGTACTCGCCGGCGATGCGCGCGAACGGGTAGGCGTTGGCGGCGGCCAGCAGCGCGACCTGCGCCGCCACCATCGCGCCCGCCGCGAGGATCGCGCCGACGAAGCCGCACAGGAAGATGTAGACGAAGGGGTTGTGCGGCAGCCGCGTGGTGACGAAGCGCTGCACTGCGTGGCTGAGCGCCGCCGGCAGCGCCCCGCCGAGCAGGATGGCGAGCGGCAGCGCCTCCCAGTCGCCGCCGCGCCCGGCGGCGCACAGCGCGACGCCGACCACGGCGGTACCGAGCGTGGCCAGCGACCAGCCGAACATCAGCGTCAGTACCGTCACGCCGAGGAAGTGAAAGTCCAGCCCGGGGCGGACCCCGGCCTGAAAGCTCCACAGCAGCAGCACGGCCACCAGCGCTCCAGCGTAGACGCGCTCGAGGCGGTTGGCGTGCAGCGCCCGCCACGGCGCGCGCCGCGCCGCCTGTGCCAGCACCGGCGCGAGCAGCAGGCCGGCGGCGAAGGACAGCGGTTCGGGCAGCGGCGGCAGGCTCATGGTGGCACAGGATACTCCAGCCGTGCCGACCGGGCGTACTCGCCGCCACCGGCGGGCGAGACACGCACGCGCCGCCCCCTCGGTAACACGCTGATCTCCTGCTAAAACCTACCAGCGACGTGATCACCGACCGATCGGGAGCTCGCCATGGACCGCCCGCACTGCTGCGCTGTGGCAGCGTATCTCTTCCTCGCGCTCACGGCCCTCGCGCCCCCCGCGCCGTTGGCCGAAGCGGCCTGCCCGCTGGACGATCCCGCCACCGAGCCGGCCGATCGCCGGGCGTGGCAAGCGCTTCGCCGCGGCGGAGCGGCGGATTTCTCGCAGGCGCAGCCCTCCGGCACGGGCGCACTCGGCGCCGGCTTCCTGCAGACGCTGTTCGGTGACGAGGCGTGCCGCGCCGAGCTGCCCACGAACGGCATCGTCTACCTCGTCGGCGCCGAGTTCGCCGAGCGCGTCACCCTCGCCAATCTCGACCTCGACCACGGCCTGGTGATCACCGGCGCCACTTTCCGCCAGGGCCTCTCCGTCACCGACACCGGCTTCGGCAGGAACGTGCACATCGTCCACAGCACGTTCGGAGACGGCCTCGAG
Source organism: Candidatus Competibacteraceae bacterium (assembly GCA_039807445.1). Classification (GTDB taxonomy): domain Bacteria; phylum Pseudomonadota; class Gammaproteobacteria; order Competibacterales; family Competibacteraceae; genus JBDHRG01. The sequence continues at coordinate 23,985 of JBDHRG010000017.1, read as the reverse complement.
CTGAAACGGATTCGGTCGGAAGGCGAGCTCGACCTGCAGGGCAACGCGGTCAGCGGCGCGGTCGACGTCTACAGCGTGCTCGTGCGCCACCACCTGGACCTGTCGAACGTCGCTGCCGCGGGCGATCTGCTGCTGACCAACATCGAGGTCGGCCAGAACCTTTACCTCGGCAATTCCCGCGCCGAAGCCATCGCCTTCAACGGCAGCCGCATCGGCGACAGCGTCTTTCTCGACGGCGACCGGGTTGCGGTGCAGAAGCGCACCGCGATGTCCCACCTGCGCGTCGGCGGCTCGCTGTTCCTGAGCGCCGGCCAGTTCGGCGAAGTCGACCTGAGCGATGCCCAGATCGGCGTCAACCTCGAACTGCGAGGCCGCGGTTCGACCATCCGCGACGCGCTCCTCGCACCGCGGGTCCGCATCGGCCGCTCGCTGATCCTGAGCGAGGCCTTCCTCAACGCCGTGAAGCTGGACGAGGCCTCGGTCGGTGGCAACCTCGAGATCGCGCGCAACGCGCTCTTCACGGCGCCGTTGAGCCTGCGCGGCATCCGCGTCGACAGTCGGGTACGCATCCGCGAACTGACGGTCGGCGGCCTCGACCTCTCCGGCGCCCGCATCGGCCTCGAGCTCGACGTCGCGGCGATCGGACTGCTGAGCCCGGCAGCGGCGCTCGACCTGAGCTACCTCGATGCCGAGACGGTGCAGCTCGCCGACGCCGGGCGGCCACTGCCGTCGATCGATTTGCGCGGCGCGCGGATCCGCCAGGCGCTCCTGGTCGGCAACGCGCGCTGGCAGGCGCAGTCGCTCCTGCGCCTGGCCGACGCCTCGGCCCAGCTCGTCGACGACGCGGGCGCCTGCCTGAGCGGGCGCGACCCGGCGATCTGGCGGGTCGAGCGGGCCGAGCGCTGGCCGCACCGGCTCGAGCTGGCCGGGTTCCGCTACGAGCAGTTCAGTTGCGAGAGCGATCGCGGCGCGGCGTGGTGGAGCGCCTGGCTCGCCCGCGACCGCAGCGCTTCGCCCCAGCCCGAGCGGCAGCTCGCCGACACCCTGCGCGCGCACGGCCAGGAAGCGCTCGCCGACGAGGTCCTGTTCCAGATGAAGAAGCGCGGCCTGCCTCCGTTCGACGGCGGGACGGTGCCCATCGAGCGGCTGCCGAGCCTGTTGCCGGCCTACCTGCACCTCGTGCTGATCGGCTTCGGCCACCGCCTCCACTGGGCGCTGTACTGGACGCTGCTGTTCGTCGCGCTAGGCGCTACGCTCGCCTCGAAGCGCTTCACGGCCCAGGGCGTGGCGCCGCTCGAGCCCTGGACCTGGCCCGAGCGCTTCGCCTACAGCCTGCACACGCTGCTGCCGGTCATCAACCTCGACCACGAGCGCTACCGCCAGGTCGACCCCGCCTGGGGCAGGGTCCGCTATTACTTCTACCTGCACCGCCTCGCGGGGTGGGTGCTCGCCGGCTTCCTCGCCGCCGGGCTGGCCGGGCTGGCCGCCTGAATCCCCCGCGCGTGCTCGATTGCGCCATCATCGCCGGCCGCGTAGATTGCCCGCCTCGAGTAACCCCCTTGAGGAGCCGCCCCGTGAGCCTGCACGATGCGCCACCCGAGCTCGCCAGCCTGCCGCTGGTCTACCGCGGCAAGGTGCGCGACGTCTACGCGATCGACGCCCAGCACATCCTGATCGTCGCCACCGACCGCCTGTCGGCCTTCGACGTGATCCTGCCCACACCGATCCCGGGCAAGGGCGCGATCCTGACCGCGGTGTCGAATTTCTGGTTCGCGCGCACCCGCCACATCGTCCGTAACCACCTCGACCTGGCCACGGTGAGCCTCGAGCAGGTGCTGTCCGACGCGACCGAGCGCGCCCGGGTCGCCGACCGCGCCGTGGTCGCGCGCAAACTGAAGGGCTTGCCGGTCGAGGCGATCGTGCGCGGCTACCTGATCGGCTCGGGCTGGAAGGACTATCAGGCCTGCGGTGCGGTGTGCGGCATCGCGCTGCCCGCCGGGCTGAGGATGGCAGACCCGCTGCCCGAGCCGATCTTCACCCCCTCGACCAAGGCCGCGCTCGGCGACCACGACGAGAACGTCAGCTTCGAGGCGATCGTCGCCGCGATCGGCCGCGACCTGGCCGAGCAGGTGCGCGCGGTCAGCCTGCGCCTGTACCGCGAAGCCGCCGAATACGCCTTGAGCCGCGGCATCATCATCGCCGACACCAAGTTCGAGTTCGGTCTCGACGAACACGGCGGGCTGGTGCTGATGGACGAGGCGCTGACGCCCGACTCGTCGCGCTTCTGGCCGGCTGACCAGTACCAGCCGGGTACCAACCCGCCGAGCTTCGACAAGCAGTTCGTGCGCGACTACCTCGAGACGCTCGACTGGGACAAGCAGCCGCCCGGCCCGGTGCTGCCCGAGGAGATCCTCGACAAGACCGCCGCCAAGTACCGCGAGGCGCTGACCCGGCTGACCGCCGCCTGAGCGGGGCTGCAGCACCGATCGCCGAAAGGGCCGGGGAAACCTGGCCCTTTGCATTGGTGGCGCATGCTCGCGGAAAGCTGGATTGCCACTGGATGCGCAAATACATTTGCATGCAAATCAGATGAGCATTAGAAATTTGCAAACACAAGGCTGAATGCAAACCATGAGTGCAGACCGCTCCTCGCCCCAGACCCTCGACGAACTGCGCGCATTGCTCGCTTCGATCGACGCTGCCGACCCGACGCTGTCGCTGGGCCGGCAGGCGCAGCGTGCGCTGGTGGCGATGCTCGACGACCCCAAGCGTGCGGCGCTCGAGTCGATCTCGAGCCTCGCGGCGGCGATCGGCGTTAACGCCTCGACGCTGACGCGCCTCGCCCGGCGCCTCGGCTACCCGGGCTTCGGCGCCTTCCAGGCGGTGTTCCGCACCCACTTGAGCGAAGAGGCGCGTTACTACAGCCGCCGCGCCGACAGGCTGCTGAAGAGTTCGGCGCAGACCGGCATGGCGATGGCGATGCTCGGCCAGATCGCCGCCGAGGAAACCACCAACATCCAGCAGCTGCTGGCGCGGATCGCGCCCGAGACGCTCGAGACCGTCGCCGGCGTGCTGGCGACCGCGCGCCGCGTGCGCGTGCACGGGCTGCGGCAGATGTACCCGGTGGCGAGCTTCCTGTCGTACGCGCTCGGCATGCTGCGCGACGACGTCGCGGTGCTGGGCTCGATCGAGCACGGTGTCGGTCACGGTCTGGCGCAGCTCGACGCGCGCGACGTGCTGGTGGTGATCGGCGCGCACCCGTACACGCGCGCCACCGCCGACGCGGCGCGCATCGCCACCAGCCGCGCCACGCCGGTGGTCGCGATCACCGACTCGCACGGCTCGCCGCTGGCGCGCACCGCGCAGCACACCTTCATCGTCCCGACCGGCGGCTCGTTCTTCGGCAACAGCCAGGCGGGCGCGATGGTGCTGTGCGAAGGCCTGCTGATGGTGGTGGCGTGGAAGCTCGGCGACGCTGCGGTCAAGGCACTCGAAGACCGCGAGGCGTTGATCAAGGCGCTCAGCATACAGGTGTGAATACGCAGGCGGGCTTTCCGCCCGGACATCGGTCCGCCCACGCCGCCGCGGGGCAGCCACTAGACTTCACCCGCGACAACGGTTTCACGATCCGCCGCCGGTGATCCCGGCGCGGCCCAGGGCAACCCAGCACGGAGATTCCGAGCATGTTCGACACCCTACCCGACAAGAAGGCGCAACTGGTCGACCGCGTCGCCGCCCGCCTCGAAGAGCGCCTGCCGCCGGGTGCGGCGCAGCTCGCCGGCGACTTCGCGCGGCTGTACTTCGCCCAGGTGCCGCCCGAAGACCTCGGCGACGACGACCCCGAAGACCTCTACGGCGCGGTGCTGGCGCACTGGAACTTCGTCCGCGCGCAGCGCCCGGGCGAAGCGGCGGTACGGGTCTACAACCCGGTCTACGAAGAGCACGGCTGGCGCTCGACCCACACCGTGGCCGAGCTGGTGGTGCCGGACATGCCGTTCCTGGTCGACTCGGTGGGCATGGAGATCAACCGCCACGGCTTCACCGTGCAGCGGCTGATCCACCCGGTGGTGCGCCTGGTCCGCGACGAGACCTCGGGCGAGGTGCACGCGGTGCGAGCGGCCGCGGCCAACGAGGGTGCGGCGCTGGCGGTGATGCACTTCGAGATCGACCGCGAAACCGACCTGGCCAAGCTCGACACCCTGCGCGCCGACCTCGAGCGCGTGCTCGGTGATGTACGCGCCGCGGTCGAAGACTGGCCGCGGATGAAGGCGCGCCTGGCCGAGATCGCCGACGAGCTCGACGTCGCCAAGCTGCCGCTGCCCGCCGAAGAGGTCGAGGAAGGCCGTGCCTTCCTCGACTGGATGGCCGACGACAATTTCACCCTGCTCGGCTACGCCGGCTACCTGCTCAAGGAAGTCGAGGGCCAGCTGCACCTGTGCCCCGAGCCCGGCACCGGGCTCGGCATCCGCCGCGCGATGGACGACGCGCCCTCGGCGCGCTTCGAGGCGCTGCCCGAGCAGGCGCGCGTGCGCGCGCTCGAGCCGAAGCTGCTGATCCTGACCAAGGCCAACGCACACTCGACCGTGCACCGCCCGGTGCAGCTCGACTACATCGGTGTCAAGCGCTTCGACGCCGCGGGTCAGGTCATCGGCGAATGGCGCTTCCTCGGTCTGCACACCTCCGACGCCTACCTGACCAGCCCGACCGAGATCCCGCTGCTGCGCAGCAAGGTGCAGGCGGTGTTCGACCGCGCCGGGCTGCCGCGCGTGTCGCACTCGGGCAAGGCGCTGCGCCACATCCTCAAGACCTTCCCGCGCGACGAGCTGATCCAGGCCGATGTCGACCAGCTCTACAGCATCGCGATGGGCATCCTGCACCTCGAGGAGCGCCAGCGCCTGGCGCTGTTCACGCGCGAAGACGCCTTCGGCCGCTTCGTCTCGTGCATCGTCTACGTGCCGCGCGAGCGCTACAACACCGAGCTGCGCATCAGGATGCAAGCCATCCTGATGCAAACCTTCAACGGTCGCAGCGCGGAGTTCACCGTCGACTTCACCGAATCGGTGCTGGCGCGCGTGCTGTTCACGGTGCGTACCATCGCCGGCCAGGTGCCCGAGTACGACACCGGCGCGCTCGAAGCCAAGCTCACCGAAGCGATGGTCTCGTGGGAAGACGGGCTGCACGCGGCGCTGATCGAGGAGTGCGGCGAGGGTCGCGGCAACGCGCTGTACAACCGCTACGGCACGGCGTTCAACGCCGCCTACGAGGAAGACTTCACGCCGCGCACCGCGGTCGGCGACATCCAGCGCCTGGAGAAGATCCTCGCCGGCGAGACGCTCGGCATCCACCTCTACCGTCCGCTCGAGGCACCCGAGGGCCTGCTGCGCTTCAAGATGTGCGGCCGCCAGCCGATGGTGGCGCTGTCCGAAGTGCTGCCGATGCTCGAGAAGATGGGCCTCGGCGTGCTCGAGGCGCGCCCCTACGACATCGAAACCCGCGACGGCGACAAGCTGTGGCTGGTCGACTTCGATCTGCGCGAGGCGCCCGGCATCCGCGTCGAGGTCGCGCAGGTCCGCGACATCTTCCAGGACGCCTTCGTCCGCGCCTGGCGCGGCGAACTCGAGAGCGACGGCTTCCAGCGCCTGGTGCTCGGCGCCGGTCTGCCGGCGCGCGAGGTGGTGGTGCTGCGCGCCTACGCCAAGTACCTGTTGCAGACGCGGGTGCCGTTCTCGCAGAGCTACATGGAAGAGACGCTGGCCAAGCACGCCGGCATCACTGCCAGGCTCGCGGCGCTGTTCCGTGCGCGCTTCGCGCCCGCCGAGACCGACCCGGCGCGCGCCGGGCAGATGGTCGCCGAGATCGAGCACACGCTCGAGGCGGTCGACGTGCTCGACGAGGACCGCATCCTGCGCCGCTTCCTCGCCGTGATCCTGGCGACGCTGCGCACCAACGCCTACCAGAGCGGCAGCGACGGGCAGCCGCACGAGTACCTGTCGTTCAAGTTCGACTCGGCCAAGGTGCCCGAGCTGCCGCTGCCGCGGCCGCTGTTCGAGATCTTCGTCTATTCGCCGCGGATGGAGGGCATCCACCTGCGCGGCGGCAAGGTCGCGCGCGGCGGGCTGCGCTGGTCCGACCGCCGCGAAGACTTCCGCACCGAGGTGCTGGGTCTGGTCAAGGCGCAGATCGTCAAGAACGCGGTGATCGTGCCGGTCGGCTCGAAGGGCGGCTTCGTCGTCAAGCGCCCGCCCGCGGGCGGCGACCGCGAAGCGCTCCAGGCCGAGGTGGTGCACTGCTACAAGTCGCTGTTGCGCGGCATGCTCGACATCACCGACAACCTGGTCGAGGGCCGCGTGGTGCCGCCGCGCGACGTGGTGCGCTTCGACGCCGACGACCCCTACCTGGTGGTCGCCGCCGACAAGGGTACGGCGACGTTCTCCGACATCGCCAACGGTCTGGCCGCCGAGTACGGCTTCTGGCTCGGCGACGCCTTCGCCTCGGGCGGCTCGGCCGGCTACGACCACAAGGGCATGGGCATCACCGCCCGCGGCGCTTGGGAATCGGTCAAGCGCCAGTTCCGCGAGCTCGGCAAGGATATCCAGGCCGAGGACTTCACTGCGGTCGGCATCGGCGACATGTCGGGCGACGTGTTCGGCAACGGCATGCTGCTGTCGCGCCACATCCGTCTGCTCGCCGCCTTCGACCACCGCCACATCTTCATCGACCCGAACCCCGACGCCGAAACGAGCTTCCGCGAGCGCGAGCGGCTGTTCGCACTCGCGCGCTCGTCGTGGGCCGACTACGACACCGCGCTGATCTCGGCTGGCGGCGGCGTGTTCCCGCGCTCGGCCAAGTCGATCAGCCTGTCGCCCGAGGCACGCGCCGAGCTCGGCATCGCCGCCGAGCGGCTCACCCCCAACGAGCTGATGCAGGCGATCCTGAAGGCGTCGGTCGAGCTGTTGTGGAACGGCGGCATCGGCACCTACGTCAAGGCCGCCAGCGAGACGCACGCCGACGTCGGCGATCGCGCCAACGACGCGATCCGTATCGACGGCCGCGAGCTGCGCTGCAAGGTGGTCGGCGAAGGCGGCAACCTCGGCTTCACCCAGCGCGGGCGCATCGAGTACGCGCTGGCCGGCGGCCGCGTCTTGACCGATGCGATCGACAACTCGGCCGGCGTCAACACCTCCGACCACGAGGTCAACATCAAGATCCTGCTGAACCAGGTGGTCGCGGCCGGCGACATGACCGAGAAGCAGCGCAATCAGCTTCTCGCCGAGATGACCGACGAGGTCGCCTGGCTGGTGCTGCGCCAGAACGTGCTGCAGCCGCAGATCATCAGCATCGCCGTGCACGAGGCGCCGCAGCTGCTCGAGGCGCACGCACGCGTGATCCGCCAGCTCGAGAAGGCCGGCCGGCTCGACCGCGCGATCGAGTTCCTGCCCTCGGACGAGGCGATCGCCGAGCGCGAAGCCGCCGGCCGGGGGCTGACCGCGCCCGAGATCGCGGTGCTGCTCGCCTACAGCAAGATCGCGCTGTTCGACGAGCTGATCCAGTCCGACGTGCCCGAGGACCCGTACCTGCGCCGCGAACTGATCGCGTACTTCCCGCAGCCGCTGCAGCAGCACTACAGCGCGCTGATGGACGGCCACGCACTGAAGCGCGAGATCATCGCCACGGTGATCACCAACTCGATGCTGAACCGCATGGGCAGCACCTTCGCCTTCCGCATCGCCGAGCTGACCGGGGCGAACCCGGCGGCGATCACGCGCGCCTATGCCGCCGCGCGCGAGATGTTCGGCGCGCGCAAGCTGTGGGATGCGATCGAGGCGCTCGACAACCGGGTGCCGGCGGCGCTGCAGCTCGAGATGATCTCGGCGAGCCAGGCGCTGCTGTTCCGCGCCTGCCTGTGGCTGCTGCGCAACCGCCGCCCGCCGCTCGACATCGAAGCCACCGTCGCCCAGTTCGCCCCCGACATCGAGCGCCTGCTGTCGATGAAGGGCCTGCTGCCGGGCGCCGCCGGCGAGGCGCTGCACGCCGAGATCGAGCGGCTGAAGGGCCTGGATGTGCCGGCCGAGACCGCCGAATGGGCCGCGAGCCTCGACCCGCTGTACTCGACGCTCGACATCATCGAGCTCGCCGGCCAGGCGAAGCTTCCGGCCGAGCAGGCGGCGCGGGTGTACTTCGGGCTGTTCGAGCGCCTCGAGCTCGACTGGCTGCGCGAAGCGATCCTCGCGCTTCCCACCGGCAGCCACTGGGCCAACCGCGCCCGCGCGGCGCTGCTCGACCACCTGTACACGCAGCTGCGCGCGCTGACCAAGGTGGTGCTGAAGCTCTCGCTGACCGACACCGAACCGGCGGCGTGGATCGCCGACTGGATGGCGCTGGCGCACGAAGGCGTCGGGCGCCTCAAGAGCGTGATCGCCGACCTGCGCGCCGCGCCGCGCGCCGACCTGGCGATGCTGATGGTCGCGGTCGGCGAGATCGGCGCGGTGTCGTGATCGACACGCGCTTGGCCTGAAGCAGAGAAACCGGCCGCAAGGCCGGTTTCTTTTCTACTAGACCAGAAAGCCCCTCTCCCAGGGCAAACGCATCTTCTCATGATGCGAAATGAGCACTGATGCACGTGGTCCCGTGGAGGCCGCACACTGCACCGACCCTGTCACCGCCGAGCCTTCGTCCCGTGTCCGAACGCTTCCCGTCGAGCCTGATCGAGCACCTGTCGGTGCGGCTCGACCCGCGCATCGAGCGCACCAAACGCCACAAGCTGCTCGACATCCTCACCCTCGCGGTGTGCGCCGTGCTCGGCGGCGCCGATCACTGGAGCGAGATCGCCGAGTTCGGCGAGGCCAAGCGCGACGGGTTCGCCCGCTTCCTGGAACTGCCCCACGGCATCCCCTCGCCCGACCCCTTCGCCCGCCTGTTCGCGCGCCTCGACCCGGCGGCGTTCGAGACGGCCTTCACGGGCCGGCCTCAAGGCGATCAGCGCCACGGTCAGCGGCGTGGTGGCAATCGCGGGCCAAGAGCGTGCGCGGCTCGGCCCGCGCCGGGCGCGGCGCACTGCACCGGGTCAGCGCGCAGGGCCAGCGCCAACCGCCTGGTGCTCGGCCAAGTGCGCACCGACGCCAAGTCCAACGAGATCAGCGCGATCCCGCAGCGGCTGCGGCTGCTCGAGCTCGAGGGCTGCATCGTCACCCTCGACGCGATGGGCTGCCAGAAGGACATCGCCGGCCTGATCCGCGAGCGTGGCGGCCCCTCAAGTGCTGGCGCTCAAGGCCAACCACAGCAACCTGCACCACGAGGTCGAGGGCCTGTGGGCGATCTGCCTGGACAACGGCTTCGCCAACCGCGCCTGCAGCTAAGTATGTCGCGGAAACCGTTTTGAATGCCCTTGCAGCAGCGGTGCTGCTCGCGAATCGATAGCTTCCAAATCGGAATGCGTGCTTACTTACCATGAAACCCTCGACGAGGGGCCACACGGGCGGCGCGAAGTGCGCCGCTACCGGTTGATCGAGGTGCCGCAATACCTGCGCCCGGACACGCACGCCTGGCCTGATCTGCAGACCTTCGCCCTGGTGCAGCGCGAACGCCAGGTCGGCGACAAACGTCGAGTGCGAGACGCGCTACTACCTCTCGAGCCTGCCGCTGAAGGTCGGGGCGCGCGGCCTCAATAAGGCCGTGCGCAGCCACTGGGGCATCGAGAACAGCGTCCACTGGATTCTGGACCTGGCGTTTCGCGAAGATGTCTGCCGCGTGCGCAAGGATCATGCCCCAGCGAATCTGGCCGTGGTGCGGCGCATCGCGCTGAACCTGCTGCGCCAGGAGTCGAGCCGCAAGCTCGGGCTGCAGGGCCAGCGCCGCCGGGCCGGCTGGGACGAGGCCTATCTGGCCAAGGTGATGAGCGGCCATGTGATTTCGGTGTGACTGCCCGCTCATGGAGGACTCGATTTCACATCATGAGAAGATGCGTTTGCCCTGGCCCTTCTCCTATGTGCCCGAGTCGGCCCCTGCAGCCGTCCTCTTGCGCCTCCCGGGTCGGCCTCTATGCTCGGAGCCTGAGTCAGGCTCCACGGGAGGGTGGCTATGGGAACGGCTATGGGAAAACTGAGCGGCTACGCGCTATCAATTCCCCTTCTTCCCGCTGATCATACGTATGTACTCAGTGATGTCGGAGACATATGGCCTTGCCCCGCTTGGGCACGATGGGTAGGTGGCACCCTCCTCTGCTCTGGCACGGCCAATCTGGGCGAGGCTCGGTGCCTGTCTCAGCCCAAGTCGACGGCGGGTCTGATCTATGGGATAACGGGCGTGTGCCATCAAATGGCCAACCGCATCCTGCTCACGGCTGGCGGCGCGGTGGTTTCACAAGCCCGTGGCTATAGAGGAAGCTTCTTCGCTTGGGGCGACTATGGAAAGGAGCGGGGAACCGGCAAGCTGTACTGCCCGACAAATTATCCGTGGCCCGAATTGACCACGTGCCGAACCAGCCATCGGCACTGAGCGAGGGTTCTTCAGATGAATGATCTCGGACAGAAGTTCGACCTCTGCATCGCCGCCATTCACGGGAGCGGTAGTCCTGGGGCTGAGCCCTCCGCCTCGGGTGCAGAGTCCCGCGATATCCGGCATGAAGAATTCGAAGCCATGGCCGATGTCTTCCTCGGTGAGGACTACGACAAAGCAAGACTCCATCAGGTCGAGGACCTGCAGATCGTGCTGCACCAACAGCAGAACGTCCTCTGCAGCCGCTACGAGAGAGGGGAACTCGACCCGGAAAGCTACGTGGATGCGTTCAACTCGCTCCTCGACGCCACGTTCGCCGACTGCGAAAGGATTCTCGGCGCAGAGGATTTTCAGCGGCTCTTCGGTACCACCCGCGAGAGTCTCGGCGGCTTCATCGACAAGGACATCTTCCTGACGGCCCATCGCCACGCCGCGCAAGGTCTGTAGGTGGCGTGGGAAGAGCGTCCTGCGCTTCAGCCATCCCAAGCCGTCCGGGCCGACAACCGTGGGCAAGCATGCTACCTACCCGCCTCTTTGTGGGTCGACGGCTTGGCGCACGAAGGCGTCGGGCGCCTCAAGAGCGTGATCGCCGACCTGCGCGCCGCGCCGCGCGCCGACTTGGCGATGCTGATGATCGCGGTCGGCGAGATCGGCGCGGTGTCGTGATCGACACGCGCTTGGCCTGAAGCAGAGAAACCGGCCGCAAGGCCGGTTTCGTTTTGATCGGCTTCATCGGCATGCAGCGCGGTCGGGCCCGGCGCACGCTCGGCACCCGTTAACCGAGGGGCGGGATCTGCTCTAGATTTGCTTTCCGGAGCGCCCCAGTCATCAGGGACGATATGCCCATGCCCCCCCTCGCGCAGACTCAAATCCTCCTGCTGCTCGCCGCCTTGCGCCAGGCGCTGCGACAGCGGGGGTACCTGCCGAACACCGTCGACGCCTATGCGGGCTGGGTGCACCGGCTGATCCTGTTCCACCACAAGCGCCACCCGGCCGAACTGGGGTCGGAGGAGATCGCCGGCTTCATGCAGGCGATCGCGGCGCGCGGCTGCAGCGCCGGCTGGAACCAGGCGCGGCAGGCGCTGCTGTTCCTGTACGGGGACGTGTTCGGGCGCGAAGTCGGGTGGCTGCGCGAGGCACGGCCGCGGGCGCGCAAAGCCCCGGAACCGGTGGTGCTGAGCCAGGCGGAAGTGCTGGCCGTGCTGGCGCAGTTGGAGGGCGTGTGCCGGCTGATCGCGACGTTGATCTACGGCTCGGGGCTGTGGCTGATGGAGTGCATCCAGGCGCGGGTGCACGACCTCGACCTCGCACGGCGGCTGATCCACGTGCGCGGCGATCCGCACACCGAGCCGCGCGCCGCGCCACTGCCGGGGGTGGTGATCGAGCCACTGCAGGTGCATCTCGGCGAGGTACGCCGCTTGCACACGGCCGATCTGGCGGCGGGGTACGGTCGGGTAACGTGCGCCGCCGACGGCGGGAACGTCATCAGCGTCGATGACTGGAACTTCCAGTACCTGTTCCCGGCGGTGCGGCGTGCCTGGGACCCGGCGAGCGGCACGGTCTGCCGGCGTCACCTGGCAGCGAGCCGGGTGCAGCTCGCCGTGCAGCGCGCGGCGCAGCGGGCGCGGATCGGCAAGCCCGTGTGCTGCACGGCGCTGCGGCACAGCTTCGCCGTGCACCTGCTCGAGAACGGTTGCGAGCTGCGCACGCTGCAGCGGCTGCTCGGCCACAAGCACCTGAAGACGACCCGCACCTACCTGCGGGCCATACGGCCGAAGCCGGGCGGGGCGGTCAGCCCGCTGGACCTGCTGAACTGATGCGGATCCAAGAGTTTTGCGCGCATTGCGGTGGAGCGAGGGGGATGTCGCTGCGCTCATTCTCGGCGTACCTCCGAGGTACGGCGCCGCTCCGCGCTTTCCCTGCGCACGCGGCGCGCGTAATCCGCTCCGCAACATCCCCCTCGCTCCACCGTGGGAACTTTCTGGAACCCGTATGATGCAGCCCGCCGCGCGAGGCTCGCTTGTCCCGAATCCGCGCCGTCGGCCCGGTCCACCCATGCCTATACTGATGGGCCTGCGGCTCACCCGCGCCACGCCTGACGAGCCCGATGCGCCATGAAAACCTTCTGCCTGCTGCTGTTCGGGGGGCTGATCGCGTCCTGTTCGTCGGCTGCGGGACCCGCATCCGGCCCTCGGCACACCGACCTCGGAGAGGCCCCGATGAGCGAGAACCCCGTGTCCGGAAAGATCGACGACGCACTGCTGCGACGACTCGAAACCGCCCGACGCGCGGGACCCGGGCAGCGCATCCCCGTCATCGTCACCCTCGCCGAAGGCGCCGACGCCGGCGCGGTCGAAGCGAAGGGCTTGCAGCAGATCTCGCAGCATCTGCCGATCTATGCCGGCGAACTGGGCGTCGCCGAAATCGAGGAGATCGCCCGCTGGCAGCGGGTGGAGCGCATCGAGTACGACAGCCCGGCTTCGGCGCTCTGAAACCGCCGCCGCGGCTAGCCGTCGTCGGTCGCGCCCTCCTCGTCCGCGCCCCGACCCTGATGGCTGCGGGCGAGCCTGCGGTACGTGCTGCGATCGGCCGCACGCTGCCGGTACCACTGCACCAGGGCGCCCCGCAGCTCGCGGGCGATGCGCGCATGGGCGGGCACGACCTTCAGTACCGGGCGCCGCTGGGCGCGAGCCACGAAGATCACCTGGGCGACGACAGTGCCAGCCGCGACGTGGACCGAATGGCCGGCGGGCGGCTTGCGCAGCACCAGATTGACCGGGCTGGCGTACCAGTCGGTTTCCACCAGTCCCGCCAGGACCTCGAACCCCGGCGCGCAGCGGTTGATCGGCGGCAGGAACAGCGCATCCACCGCCTCGGGCGTCCGCCAGACATAGGGCAGATGCAGCTTGAACAGCTCGCCCTGATCGGCGCGATCGAAGAAGCTGATACCCGGCTCGAGCACCGTCGACGCGCGCCCGCCCGGGGGCGTAACGGTCGGAAGCTCTTCCAGCGCGAAGGCGTTGCCGACGAAGTGGCAGTGCGGATTGTCCTTGACGTAGAACACGCGCGCATCGTCGAAACCCTGGCCGATGCCCGGCCGATCGAGCGGTGAGCGGAAGGCGCGGCCATCGGCCGGAACCTCGGCGGGCAGGCACAGGCCGAAGTCGATCGGCGACTTCACCAGAAACCCCAGCGCCGTCGCCGCCGTGAACGGCAGGCACTGTTCCTGCACGCCGTAGCCCGGCGGGACGCGGGCCCGCGTCTTCGCGGGCGCGGGCTCGGGCAGCGCGACATTGGCGACGAGGGGGAAAACCTGGATCTCCGGCATGTCGGCTCCGTTGGCGGCAAGCAGTCCTGTTCCGGCCGGGTCCTGGGGCCCCCTCGCGACGCGCTGCGCTACGGTTTCTTCGGCACCACGGGCGGCGGTGTCAGTTGGGTGGCGGCCTGCGCGACATCCACCCGGCCATAGCCGTACTCCGGATCCCAGCCCGGGCTCCCCAGATTGTCCGCCGTCGAGGCCAGCAGGTTCCAGATGGTCTCGTTGTTGGACAGGCGGTGCGCCCCCCACGTCACCGCCGCTGCGCCGGCGACGTGCGGGCACGCCATGCTGGTGCCGCTCATGGTCTGGAAGCCGCCGCTCGGTGCCGTGGAGAGCACGTTGACGCCCGGCGCACAGAGATCCACTTCCGGCCCGCGGCTGCTGAACCAGGCGATCGCGTTGCTGCTGTCGATCGCCGAGACGGCGATGACGTTCTTGTACTTGGCCGGATAGCCGACCGTGCCCATGCCGGGCCCCGAGTTGCCCGCGGCGGCGACCAGCAGCAGGCCCTTGCTCCAGGCCGTGTTGCACATGGTTTCGAGCGCCGACGGCGCCGAGGAGCCGCCCAGGCTCATGCTGATGACGCGGATGCCGTGGGTGATGCACCAGTCGATGCCGGAGATGATCCAGCTGAACTGCCCGCTGCCGGTGCTGCTGAGCACCTTGACGGCATAGAGGTAAGCCGAGGGCGCCACCCCGACGACGCCCGAGCCGTTGATCCTGGCCGCGATGGTGCCGGCGCAGTGGGTACCGTGGCCATGGAAGTCCATCGGCGTCCCTTCGGTCGGCACGAAGCTGATCCCGCCCCTGTAGTTCGGCGCCAGATCGGGGTGCGCGCCGTCGATGCCGGTGTCCAGCACCGCCACCTTGATGGCCAGGCCCCGGGAGCTGTCCCAGGCCGCCGGCGCCTTGATCTGGGCGACGCCCGCCGGCACGGTCTCCGCCAGCGGCGAGGGTTGCCCCTCGATCAGGAGCTGCGGCTCGCCGCCCAGCGCATAGCAGGGCTGATCCTCCTCGACCGCCGCCACGTTGCCGTTCTTGCGCAGGGCATCGATCTCGGCATCGGTCAGCGAAGCCATCACCATCGGCGCGGCCGACTGGCTGCAGTCGTAGCCGATCATTTCGGTCGGCAGGCCGGCGGTGGCGCCCCGCATCACCGTCCGTGCGTCGAGGAACGTCGGCTGGATGGCCAGGGCGGCCGAGACCACCTCCAGCTTGTCCTTGGCCTTGTCGGGGCGCTGGTCCTTGGGCTTGAACGTGATGATGACCGACTTGCGCGCTGCTTTTGCCATGACCGTCTCCTTTGGGCTGCCGCCTGGGCCGGATTGGCCAACCGCGGCGAGGCCGCATCGGCGGCCGTCCTCGGTGGCGGCGGTTGCGATCGACAGTCTGGAAGGCGTCGGCGCGTCCCGGAACTTCCGCTGCGGCCCGCCCGGCGCAGCTCCTGGGCAGATCGGGCGGCTTGACGGCACAAGCCCCTGATTTCGCTTGCATTCGGATCGCGAGCGCGCCGGTCCGGGGACGTTATGCCCATGTCACCCGCTACCCCGGCTTGCGCCTGAAAGCCGATCCCGCCCGTCAGCCGGACACCGATCCGAAGGCGTACACATCCATCGCCAGCGCGCCCTCGGTGATGCCCTGGTGCAGGCGCTGCGCCGCAGCGCCCGCGCCGGCGGCGCCGAGGGCGACGTACAGCGGCAGCCAGTGTTCGTCGCGCGGGTGCGCGCGCGCCGCTGCCGGCGTGCGACGCCGATAGTCGAGCAGCGCGGCCACGTCGCCGGCGGCCAGGGTGTCGGCGACCCAGGTCTGGAACGCCGGCACGTAGTCGTGGGTGGCGACCTCCTCGGGCGTGCCGAAGGCGACGTCGCGCAGATTGTGCGTCAGGCTGCCCGAGGCCAGCACCAGCACGCCCTCTTCGCGCAGCACCCCCAGCGCCCGGCCCAGGCGCAGGTGGTGCCCGGGGCCGAGCGCCGGCTGGATCGCCAGCTGGACCACCGGCACCTCGGCGGCCGGGTACATCGCGCGCAGCGGCACCCAGGCACCGTGGTCGAGCCCGCGGCCGGCATCGATGCCGGCGTCGATGCCGGCATCGATCAGCAGCCCGGCGACGCGCTGCGCCAGCGCCGGGTCGCCGGTGGCGGGGTATTCGATCGCGAACAGCGCGCGCGGGAAGCCGTAGAAGTCGTGGATGGTTTCGGGCCGCGGCGCGGCGCTGACCGCCGGCGCGGCGGTCTCCCAGTGCGCCGAAACCGCGAGCACCGCCTTCGGGCGCGGCAGCGTGGCGGCCAGGCGCGTCCAGGCCTCGCCGGTGCGCCCCGGATCGAGCGCGAGCATCGGCGAGCCGTGCGAAACGAAAACGGTGGGAAGGGTGCTCATCGGGCGGCTCCGGTCCAGGTACCAGGTAGCGCAGTCTGACGGCTGCCACGGATCGGATAAATCCCGTCTCGATCAAATGATCGTCCACCGGGCGGGGACAATCGGACTACACCCGGCAGGCACGAGGCACGAGGCACGAGGTAATGATGCTTTTACTCGCTCCTGGTGCCTAGCTCCTCATGCCTGTGCTGTCCCCCGGACCTCTCTCAAAGCGCGATGCACACCGACTTGGTCTCGGTGTAGGCCTCGAGCGCGGCGCGGCCCATCTCGCGGCCGATGCCCGACTGCTTGAAGCCGCCGAACGGCAGGTGGGGGTCGACCAGGTTGTGGGCGTTGATCCAGACCGTGCCGGCCTGGATGCGCGGGATCAGGTTCATCACCCGCTTGAGGTCGTTCGACCAGATGCTGGCGCCGAGGCCATAGGGCGTGTCGTTGGCGGCGGCGACCACCTCGTCGAGGCTGTCGAAGGGCTGCGCCACCAGCACCGGACCGAAGATCTCTTCCCTGACCACACGCATCTCGGGCTTGACGTCGACCAGTACGGTCGGGCGCACGAAGTAGCCGGCGCCCTCCCAGGAGTCGGCACCGCACAGCGCCCTGGCGCCGGCGCGGATGCCGTCCTCGACGTAGCCGAACACGCGCTCCTGCTGGCGCAGCGACACCAGCGGGTTGATCTGTGCCGCGGGGTCGAGACCGGGGCCGATGCTGGCCGAGGCGGCGAAGGCGGCAACGCCCTCGACCACGCGCTCGAAGATCCTGCGCTGTACGTACAGCCGCGAGCCGGCGGTGCAGACCTGGCCGTTGTTGAAGAAGATCGCGCCGGCCGCGCCCGCGCTTGCGGCCACCGGGTCGGCGTCGTCGAGCACGATCACCGGCGACTTGCCGCCGAGTTCGAGCGTGAAGCGCGTCATGTTGTCGACCGCGGCGTGGCCGATGCGCTTGCCGATCTCGGTCGAGCCGGTGAAGGCGATCTTGGCGATGCCGGGGTGCGCGGCGAGCGCGGCGCCCGCCTCGTGACCCAGGCCGGTGACGACGTTGACCACGCCGGCGGGGAAACCGGCCTCGAGCACCAGCTCGGCCAGGCGCAGCGCGGTCAGCGGGGTCTCCTCGGCGGGCTTGAGCACCACGGTGCAGCCGCAGGCCAGCGCCGGGGCGATCTTCCACACCGCCATCACCAGCGGGAAGTTCCACGGGATGATCGCACCGACCACGCCGACCGGCTCGCGCAGCGTGAAGGCGTGGTAACCCTCGCCGAACGGGATCGACAGGTCGACCGTGCTGCCCTCGAGCTTGGTCGCCCAGCCAGCCATGTAGCGCACGAACTCGACCGAGTGGCCGACCTCGAGTATCCGCGACAGATTGATCGACTTGCCGTTCTCGAGCGTCTCGAGCTCGGCCAGTTCTTCGCCGTGGGCGGCGATCAGCTCCGACAGGCGGATCAACAGGCGCTCGCGCTCGGCCGGGCGCATCTTCGCCCAGGCCGGGTCGTCGAACGCCGCGCGCGCGGCGCGCACCGCACGGTCGACGTCGGTGGCGGCACCCGCCGGCACCTCGGCGATCTTCCCGCCGGTGGCGGGATCGTGAACCGGCAAGGTGGCGCCGGAGGCGGCCGCCACCCAGTCGGCGCCGACCAGCATGCGCGCCGGGCGCGCCAGGAAGGCCGTGGTGGCGGCCGAAAGCGTGGGTGTCTGCGACATCGTCGGGGTCCTCCTCGGAAAACGGATGGAATGCGGCCAGCATGCCGCGCCGGCAGCGTCCGGGCTTGACCGGGACTGCCACCGGGATTGACCGGGCGTGCCAACGCATCGCCCGGGGGCGTTTCAGGGCGCGAGCCCGTCCTCGATCGCGAAGCCGCGCGCGCGGATCGCACCGATCAGCTTCGCGCGCGTGCCGGGCAGGTCGAGCAGCGCCTGGTGGCGCAGTCGCGCGACCTCGGCTTCGGTGAAGGGCTGGAAGTCGGCCGGGCGGCTGGCGCCGGCCATGCCGTCGGCGATGATCCAGTTCAGCAGCGCCGCGGTCTCGGCATCGCTCAGCGCCGACTGCGACACGCCGGGCACGCGCAGCAGGAACTCGCGCCCGCCGTCGACCTCGAGGAAGCGGCCGACGAAACCCTGCAACCTTGGCACGTCGTTGGCGCGCGCGCCGCGGCCGTCCTCGAGGTGGCAGCCGGCGCACTGCAGCTGCCAGTTGACCGCAGGCCGGTAGCCGGCCCCGCCAGGGGGCGGGGCCGGCGTGGTGCCGATCGAGACCGGCTGACCGGGCTGCGGAATCGAGCGGCCCTGCACCGCCGGCACCACGGCGGCGAGCAGCAGCACGCCGAGCAGGAACGAACGCATAGAACCTCCTCCCCTGTTTCCTCCCCCCTCCGCCGGGGAGGAAACAGGAACCTCGCGGGATCAGCTGGCCACGCCGCGGATCACCGCGACCGTGCAGTTGTAGACGTTGGCCTTGGCGCCCAGGCACCAGTTGATGTCGTTGTTGTTGAACGGGCGGTACATCGGCTGCTCGCTGTCGTTGCGGGTGCAGGCGCACTGGGCGCAGCTGTGCTTACCGCAGCAGTCGTTGTAGGCGACGATGTAGTCCTTGTCGTCGGCCGGGTTGTGGCAGGTGCCGACCCAGGTCACCAGCGACACTTCGGCGCCGGGCGGGCAGGTGTTGATCGAACCGCCGCAGCAGGTGCACAGGAAGCCGTCGATCGAGCAGTAGCGCCAGTAGTCGCATTTGCTCGGGTCGCCCGGATCGCCGGGGCGGCCGGCTTCGGCGGCGTCGGCGCGCCCCGCGACGCGGTCGATCGGCAGCAGCAGCGGCAGCGCCGAGCCGGCGACGACCCACGAGCCGATCCGCGCCAGCGCGGTGCGGCGCGACGTGACCGCGGCCATGCGCCGGGTCGAGCCTTCGAACAGGCGATCGAGCAGTTTCATCGGATTCCCCCTCCCCTCACTTGATCTCGTCCGCCCGCGGCGCGGCGGTGCCGTGCAGGTAGTCCTGCAGCGAGCCGAACCGCAGCTGCTCGGCTTCGAACAGGCTGTCGAGGTGCTCGCGCGAATTGACCAGGCCCTTGGCGCGCAGGGTACCGTGCGCGTCGATCAGCACCGCGTAGGGCAGCTTGCCGATCTGGTAGCGCATGCCGATCTCGGGGCCGACCACGTAGGCGGCGTCGGCCAGGCCGTGCTCGGCGATCAGCGCCGCCTGCGCCGCCGGATCGCCGTCGCTGACGTAGACCACCTCGACCCGGCCGGCCTCGGCCCTGGCGATCGCCTTGACCACCGGCAACAGCGACTTGCAGATCGGGCAGTTCGGCGACAGGAAGAACAGCAGCTGGCCGCGCTCACCGGCGTAGCCGATGTTGACCGGCCGGCCGCGGCGGTCTTCGGCGGTCAGCCTGGGCGCAGGCTGGCCGACGGCAGCCCCCTTGTCGATCACCAGCGCGCCGGCCGGGGCGATGCGCGCATGCAGCACGCCGATCTGGCGCACCAGCCCCATCACCACGAACACCAGCGCCAGCAGCAGGCACCACAGCAGCACATCGGAAACGATCAGGGCATCCATCTCTTACCTCCCGGTCAGCCGGGCCAGCCGCGGCGCGTGGGCGAGCAGTCCGTCGGCCGCGGCGTAAAGGAACAGTGCCGCCGCAGCCGCGGCGACGATGACGAACAGGTCGAAGCCGCCGAGCGCACGCGCCAGCGGCTCGGCAGCGGCGAGCAGCGCGAGCGCCGCCAGCAGCGCGTTGCGCACCAGCAGCGCACCGCCGAGCGGGCGCTCGAGCCCGGGGCCGGCGCAGCCGCAATCGATGTCGCGGCGCCCGCGCGCCAGGTTCAGCGCCATCGCGCCGGCGTACAGCACGAGCAACGCCGCCGTCGCCAGCGCCGCGGGCGCGCGCGTCGATGGCCACAGCAGCGCGAGTGCCAGCAGCGCCTCGACCAGCGCCAGCAGCCGCGCCGCCGCGGGCACCAGCGCCGCGGGCAGCAGCGCGTAGCCGGCGAGCTGGCCGGCGAAGCGTGCCGGCGCGCGCAGCTTGTGCGCCGCGGCCATCGCCAGCAGCACGGCCAGCGCCAGCGCCGCAGCGGTGACAGGAACCGGATCGAACAGGGTCATGGTCACGGCGCCTCAGTGCGTCAGCACCTGGACGGGGGTCTTGGCGATCTTGGGCAAGGTGCCGGCGTGCTTGCCCGCCGTCAGGTCGAACACCTCGAGCCCGCCCTCGATGTTGGTGCCGAGCAAGAGCGGCTTGTCGTCGCTGGTCGCACGCAGGCTCCACACCGGGGCCGGCGACTCGAGCGTGCCGACCTTGCTGCGGGTCTTCAGGTCGTAGACCCAGATCTGCGTGCTCGGGTCTTCCCACAGGCCGTCGTGGTGGTCGGGGTGCATCAGCACGTAGAGGCGGCCGCTCTTCGGCGACACCGCCATCAGCTGCCAGCCGCCGGGCGCCCAGCCAGCCTTGCGCTCGTCGTCGGTGACGAGCGACCACGGTTCGATCGCCTTCGGCTTGTCGCCGGCGAGGTCGGCACCGTGCACCATGCCGTCGAGCGTCGTGAAATAATAGACGCCGGCGTGGACGACGCCGCGCTCGATCAGCGGCTTGCGGTTCGGATCGAACAGCGCCAGCTTGTCGCGCGCGGCCTCCTTGCCAGCCTCGTCGAGCGTGATCAGCTGCAGCGTGCCGTCGCCGCACATCGAGGCGAAGCGGCGCTTGCCCACCGGATAGTTCAGCGCGCAGCCGGGGATCGCGATCTCGGACGCCACCGTGCGCGCCGGCACGTCGACCACCGTCACCGAGGTCGAGGGCGTCAGGTTGAAGACGTAGACGAAGCGGTCGTCGTCGCTGACGCCGAGCGCGTCGCGCTGGACGATGGTGCTGGCGCGCTTGGTCGGGATCTCGAGCTCCCAGAGCGGCTCGAGCTTCGAGGTGTCCCACGCGGTCAGCACGTCGGTGCGCGTGCCGCGCGTGTAGCGCGAATAGAAGATGTCGGCGGTGTAGACCCGCTTGCCGTCGCGCGACAACGCCGCCGGCGCCGCGCCGCCGGTCGGGATCATGCCGAGCATGCGCTTGGCGTCGGGGTCGATCACGGTGACGCGCGTGGCCACCATGTTCTCGAATTCCATGTCGACGATGTAGGCGCGGTGCGGTTCGGGCGGGAACGGCAGGGTTTCCTGGCCCAGTGTGTCCTCGGGCAGGGTCGCGTGGGCACCAACCGGCGCGAGCGCGCCGACCAGCGCCGCGGCGGCGGCGAGTCTCCTGATGCTCATGCCTTCCTCCTCGATCCCCTGGCGGGGGTGGTGTGGGGGGCTTGTTCGTTGTGCAGCCCGACCGGCGGGCCCGCCTGAAACCCTAGGCCATGATGGCGGCGCGGTCTTGTCCGAGGCTGCCCGCGCGCTTGCCGGACCGTGCCAGCCGTCGGCCACGACGCACGTGGTGCTTTGTCGAATCAGCGACTCGTGTTACCAGTACGCGACGCAGCCACCGGGGGGAGAGCCATGGGCCTGTCTGTCGAGCCGTCCTTCGAGCACTGGCGCGCGGCGCTGCTGCACGCCTGCGGCCGCTTCCACGTCGAGGCCGACGGCGCGGCGCCCGGCTTCAGCGGCTCGGTGCGGCTGCAGCGCGGCGGCGGACTCGAGCTGGTCGCGATCGCCGGCCAGGGCGCACGCGCCTTCCGCGACCACCGCGACGTTGCCGCCGAAGACGGCAAGTACTACTTCCTGGTACTGCAGGGCGCTGGCGAAGCCTGCATGAGCCAGGGCGGCGAGCGCGCCGAGCTCGCCCCCGGCGACCTGGTGCTGATCGACGCCTGCCAGCCCTGCGACTTCCGCTACCGCGGCGCCTGGACCCAGCTCTCGTGCCACCTGCCGCGGCCGCGCGTCGCCGAAGCCTTCCGCCACCGCCGGCTGCGCCCCGGTACGCGCATCGCCGGCGACAGCCGCCTCGGCGCGCTGCTCGGCCACCTGCTGCTCGACGCGCACGCCGGCATCGAGCAGCTCGAGGACGGCGAGGGCGCGGCGATGCAGCAGGCGCTGCTGGCGCTGCTGCCGCCGGCACTGGCGCCGGAGGCGCCGCCGGTCGGCGCCGACGAGGCGCTGTACCGCCGCGCGCGGGCGCTGATCGAAGAGCGGCTCGCCGAGCCCGGACTCGGGCCGGCGCAGATCGCCGCCGCGGTCGGCGTGTCGCTGCGCCAGCTGCACCGCCTGTTCGCACGCCGCGGCCAGACCGTCGCCCGGCTGGTGCAGGAGCGCCGCCTCGAGCGCTGCGCGCGCGACCTCGCCGACCACGGCTGCGACGCCAGCATCACCGCGATCGCCTTCTTCTGGGGCTTCAGCGACGCGGCGCACTTCGCGCGCAGCTTCAAGACCCGCTACGGCCGCTCGCCGCGCGACTACCGCCAGGCCGCACGCGGCTGAAGACGGACGAGCCGGCTTCCTCGCGGCCATCGGCCACGCCGCCGCCGCGCCGATTCGCGCCGACGGCGCCTATAGTCGGTAGCGGGAGCGGCGCGGGGAGTCGCCGCCAACGAGGGAGGAAACCACCATGCGCAAGCACATCTTGTTCGCCGGGCTGCTGCTGTGGCTGAGCGGCTTCGCCGCCGCGACCGCCGCCGAAACGCCCGGGCTGCGTCAAGCGGTCAACCGTGGCACGATCGGCGTGATCTCGGGCGGGGTCAACGGCACCTATGTGCGCGTCGCCGCCGACCTCGCGGCGGTGCTCGATGGCGACGGCCTGCGGGTGCTGCCGATGCTCGGCAAGGGCTCGCTGCAGAACATAGCCGATCTGCTGTACCTGAAGGGCGTCGACGTCGCGATCGTGCAGTCCGACGCGCTCGAGTACCTGAAGCAGCGCCAGATCTACGACAACCTGCCGCGACGCGTGCACTTCGTCAGCAAGCTCTACAATGAGGAGTTCCACCTGCTGGTCAAGGACCCGGCACTGCACAAGCCCGCCGACCTCGCCGGGCGCAAGGTCAACGTCGACGTCGACGGCAGCGGCACCTCGATGACCGCCGAGGTCGTGTTCGGCACGCTCGGCGTCAAGATCGAGCCCACGCACTTCGACCAGGCCACCGCGATCGAAAAGCTCAAGTCGGGCGAAATCGCCGCGCTGGTGTACGTCGCCGGCAAGCCGGCGACGCTGTTCCAGAAGCTCACCGCCGCCGACGGGCTGCGCCTGTTGCCGATCGAGCCGAGCCCGGCGCTGCTCGCCACCTACCTGCCCTCGCGGTTCAGCCGCGCCGACTACCCGAACCTGCTCGGCGAGGGCGAGGAAACCGCCACGCTCGCGGTCGGCGCGGTGCTGGCGGTGTACAACTGGAACCCCGGCACGCAGCGCTACGCGCAGCTGGCGCAATTCATCACCCGCTTCCTCGACCGCTTCGACGCCTTCCGCCAGCCGGGCCGGCACCCGAAGTGGCAGGAAGTCAGCATCGCCGCGCAAGTGCCCGGCTGGACCCGCGCCCGCGCCGCACAGCAGTGGCTGGACCAGCGGCCGAAGCCGTGACGGGCAATGGGTGAAGAGCGATGAGGAATGGGATATCCCATCCTCATCGCCCATCCCTGATCCCCTCCATCACCACCATCAGCGCAGCAGCTCCCCGAGCCGTTGCGCCTGCGCCGGATCGCGGGCCGCCTGCTCGCGGCCCCAGGCGCGCAGCGCCTCGAGCCGGGCGCCGGCGTCCTTGTCGCCGGCGGCGAGCGCACGGGCATACCAGCGCGCCGCGGCGAGCGGATCGCCGTGCATCCCGGGCAGGCCGCGCTCGGCGAGCCGCAGCGGGTCCCAGGTGCCGGCCACCGCCCGCGCGGCGTCCGCGGCG
>JBDHRG010000216.1:0-6034 GCA_039807445.1 Candidatus Competibacteraceae bacterium | reverse complement strand
GATCTGCGGATCCGGCCGTGCGGTCTCGACGCCGGGACTGGACATGGCGGCCCTCCCGCGAGTGTTCGGCTGCGTCGATTATACGGCGGCGCCGTTGACTCGTCCGTTGACTCGTACGGAGTGCTCGAACCGCCGCGATCGGATCGCGACCTCGGTCTGGGGCATCGGCACCCCGCGTTGCGCCGTCGGCCTCACCGCAGCATCGCCAGCGCGGTCACGAGCGTCAGCGTCCCCATCAGCGCGTTGAACGCGAGCTGGCGGCGGCGGTCGCTGAGCCAGCGCCGCAGCAGCGAGCCGAAGCCGGCCCACGGCGCGATGCAGGCGAAACCGACCACCGCGAACAGCGCCACACCGAGCCCGTCGGCGGCCGGCAGCCGCTCGCGCAGCGGCAGGATGAAGCTCGCCGCCGCGGTCAGCACCATCATCCAGGCCTTGGGGTTGACCAGCTGGAACAGCGCCGCCTCGAGCCAACCGAGCGGCCGTGCCGCGCGCGCGCCGCCCGCCTCGCCCGGCGCCCCGGCGCGCAGCAGCTTCCACGCCAGCCAGCACAGGTAGGCGAAGCCGATCCAGCGCAGCGCGTCGGCCAGCGCCGGCATGCGCGCGAACGCGGCGCCGAGCCCGGCGCAGGCGGCCGACAGCATCACGCCGACGCCGAGCACGATGCCGACCATGTGCGGCAGCGTGCGGCAGAAGCCGTGCAGCGCGCCCGACGCGAGCAGCATCAGGTTGTTGGGGCCCGGGGTGATCGACGTCACCGCGGCGAACGCGGCCAGCGGCCACAGACCCGCGTCCATCACCGCCCTTCCCTCCCGCCGCCCGGCTGCCAGCCTTCGCGCCAGAACGGCATGTGCCCTTCGCGCCAGGCGTCGGCGGGATCGATGCCCATGTCGTTCAGCGCGCGCACGTCGAGCTCGGCGAGCTGGCGGCGCTGGCGCCAACGTGCGCCCCACAGCGCCAGCGTCCTGCCGAGCCGGCGGTGAAAGCTGCCATCGGATAAATACAATCTGGAAATTGTCTCCATATATCACCTCGCAACCGACACGCATGGACCTGCTTTGTGTCGATTGTCATCATTTAGATTGACAAACTCGATCTGTCAAACAGAATATTGTCACCATGACAATCTGGCTCCCCGATCTCGACCACTTCCCCGGGCCGCGCTATCGCGCGATCGCCGACGCGCTGGAAGCCGCGACCGCCGAAGGCGAGCTCGCTCCCGGCACGCGTCTGCCGACGCACCGCGAGCTGGCCGAGCGCCTCGGCGTGACCGTCGGCACCGTGACCCGCGCCTACGCCGAAGCCGAACGCCGCGGCCTGACCGAGGGCACGGTCGGGCGCGGCACCTTCATCCGCGCCCGGCGCACCGTGCCGACGGTCGCCCGCGCCTACCGCGAGCCCGGCGTGATCGACCTGGGGCTGAACCA
The DNA here is from genome assembly GCA_039807445.1 of Candidatus Competibacteraceae bacterium. Lineage (GTDB taxonomy): Bacteria > Pseudomonadota > Gammaproteobacteria > Competibacterales > Competibacteraceae > JBDHRG01. The sequence continues at coordinate 4,610 of JBDHRG010000216.1, read as the reverse complement.
GCCCACGCTCGGTCCGCATGCCGAAGCCCTCGCCGCCGCACTGGCGCGGCTCGCCGGCGAGCCGGACCTCGAGCGGCTGCTCGGCTACGACGCCGGCACGACCGTCGAGGCGCACCAGCGCGCCGCGGCGCGCTGGCTGGCGGGGCTGGGCCTCGACGCGCAGCCCGGGCAGATCGTGATCACCTGCGGTGCGCGCCATGCGCTGCTGGCGGCGATGACGGCGCTGGCCGAGCCCGGCGACGTGCTGCTGACCGAGGCGCTCGGCTACCGCGGCATCCACGCCGCCGCGGCGCAGGCGCGGCTGCGCATCGAGCCGGTCGCGATCGATGCCGAGGGGCTGATCCCGGACGCGCTTGAAGCGGCTTGCCGTGCACACCGCCCGCGGCTGCTCGCGTGCGTGCCGACGCTGCACAACCCGACCGCGGCGGTGATGCCCGGGGAGCGCCGCCGCGCGGTCGCGGCGATCGCCCGCGAGTTCGACCTCCTGATCCTCGACGACGACGTCTACGGCTTCTGCGTCGAAGACCGCCCGCCGCCGCTGACGAGCTTCGCCCCCGAGCGCAGCTGCTACATCAACAACGCCTCGAAGGCGCTCGCGCCGGGCTTGCGCCTCGGCTATGCGGTGGCGCCACCGGCGCTCGCCGAGCGCATCGCCGCCACGGTGCGCGGCTCGGTGTGGATGCCGCCGCCGCTGATGCTCGAGATCGCCACGCGCTGGATCGAGGACGGCACCGCCGCGCAACTGATGCGCTGGCAGATCGACGAGAGCCGCGCACGCCAGGCGCTCGCCGAGCGCTTCCTCGGGCGCTGGCCCTACGCGCGCCAGCCGGCCGGCTGCCACCTGTGGCTGCCGCTGCCCGAGCCCTGGTGCGTCGGCGACTTCGTCGCCGCGGCGCGGGCGCAGGGCGTGGCGGTGGCACCGGCCGAAGCCTTCGTCGTCGGCCGCGGCGCGGTGCCGCAAGCGGTGCGCCTCAGCGTGACCGTGCCGCCGAGCCGCGACGCGCTCGAATCCGGCTTGCGCCGGCTCGCCGGCCTGCTCGAATCCGGTCCCGCACCGCGGCCCGAGGTCGTGTGATCGAGGCCGGCGGGACGCCGGCCCGTGGAGGAAAAACCGATGACCAGAACGAACCAGCGCTGGCGCCTTGGAGAGAGTCCCATCCCTCGACAAGGTGCTTGACGCCGCCCCCGTCCCTGGCCGATACCTGCCGATCTGACCGCTGCGGGCGGGCGGCACGCAGCGCCGCGGCCCGCGCGTCGGGCCCGATGCCTCCGGAACCGCCGCCATGATCCCGCGCCTGACCGACACCCCCGCCGCCGCGCCGCTGTACCTCGAGTTCCTCGCCGAGCTGCGCGCGCGCGGCTTCGAGGGCGAGCTCGCGCCCGACTACGCCGAGCGCACGGTGCTCGCGACCGACAACTCGATCTACCAACGCCTGCCGCAGGCGGCCGCCTTCCCCCGGCACACCGAAGACCTGGTGCGCATCGCGACGCTCGCCGCCGAGCCGCGCTTTCGCGACGTGACGCTCGCGCCGCGCGGCGGCGGCACCGGCACCAACGGCCAGTCGCTGAGCGACGGGCTGGTGGTCGACGTGTCGCGGCACATGAACCGCATCCTCGAGATCGACCCCGAAGCGCGCCGGGTGCGGGTGCAGGCCGGCGTGGTCAAGGACCAGCTGAACACCGCGCTCAAGCCCCACGGGCTGTTCTTCGCCCCCGAGCTGTCGACCTCGAACCGCGCGACGATCGGCGGCATGGTCAACACCGACGCCAGCGGCCAGGGCTCGTGCCTGTACGGCAAGACGCGCGACCACGTGCTCGAGCTCACCACCGTGCTGCTCGACGGCACGCCGTGGCGCTCGGCGCCGCTCGAAGCGCCCGAACTCGAGGCGGTCAAGGCGCGCACCGACCGCGCGGGTGAAGTCCATCGCCTGCTCGACGCCATCCACCGCGACAACGCGGCGCTGATCGCCGAGCGCTTCCCGAAGCTCAACCGCTGCCTGACCGGCTACGACCTCGCCCACCTCCGCGACGCCCGCGGCCGCTTCGACCTGAACGCGGTGCTGTGCGGCGCCGAGGGCACGCTCGGCCTGGTTGCCGAAGCCAGGCTCAAGGTGCTGCCGATCCCCGCGTGCAGCGCGTTGGTCAACGTGCGCTACGCCAGCTTCGACGCCGCGCTGCGCGATGCGCGCGCGCTGATGGCGATGCAGGCGGCCTCGATCGAGACGGTCGACTCGCGGGTGCTGCAGCTCGCGCGCGACGACATCGTCTGGCACGGCGTCGCGGAGTTCTTCCCCGACGATACCCAAGGCCCGGCGCAGGGCGTCAACCTGGTCGAGTTCCTCGCCGACGACGAAGCCGCGCTCGAGGCGCAGCTCGGGCGCGTGACCGGCACACTGGCGCGCGAAGGCGCGGCGCACGGCCGCCGCGGTCACACGGTCGCGCGCGGCGAAGCCGCGGTGCAGCGCCTCTGGGGCATGCGCAAGAAGGCGGTGGGCCTGCTCGGCAACCTGCAGGGCGACAAGCGCCCGATCCCCTTCGTCGAAGACACCGCAGTGCCGCCCGAGCACCTCGCCGACTACATCGCCGAGTTCCGCGCCGCGCTCGACCGCCGCGGGCTGGCCTACGGCATGTTCGGCCACGTCGACGCCGGCGTGCTGCACGTGCGCCCGGCGATCGACATGAAGGACCCTGAGCAGGCGCGGCTGATCCGCGAAATCACCGACGAAGTCGTCGCGCTGACGCGCAAGTACAAGGGCCTGCTGTGGGGCGAACACGGCAAGGGCGTGCGCTCGGAGTACGCGCCCGAATTCTTCGGCCCGCTCTACCCCGCGCTGCAGGCGATCAAGGCGGCGTTCGACCCGCACGACCAGCTGAACCCGGGCAAGATCGCCTCGCCCCCGGGGGGGCGGTTGCTGAGGATCGACGCGGTGCCCACCCGCGGCCAGCTCGACCGCCAGATCCCGGCCGCGGTGCGCGCCGGCTACGACGAGGCGCTGCACTGCAACGGCAACGGCGCCTGCTACGACTTCGACTTCGACGCGGTGATGTGCCCTTCGTGGAAGGCGACCCGCGAGCGGCGCCACTCGCCCAAGGGCCGCGCCTCGCTGATGCGCGAATGGCTGCGGCTCTTGGCCGCGCAGGGCGTCGACCCGCTGGCCGAAACCCGGCGCCTGCGCGCCACGCCCGGCTGGCGCACGCTGCCCGCACGCATTCGCAACACGCTGGCCCGACGCCGCGGCGAACCCGACTTCACGCACGCGCTCAAGGACGCGATGGACGGCTGCCTGGCGTGCAAGTCCTGCGCCGGCCAGTGCCCGGTCAAGGTCGACGTGCCGAGCTTCCGCGCCAAGTTCCTCGAGCTGTACCACGGTCGCTACCTGCGCCCGGCCAAGGACTGGCTGGTCGCGGCGCTCGAGCCCGCACTGCCCTGGCTGGCGCGCGCGCCGAAGCTGTACAACGCGGCGATCGCCAGCGGCATCGGCCGCGCGGCGCTCGCGCGCGCCGGGCTGGTCGAGTCGCCGACGCTCAGCGGCGTGGACCTCGCACGCGCGCTGGCCGCGCGCGGCGTGCGCGTGGCGACGCCCGAAGCGCTGCGCATGCTTCCCGACGCCGAGCGCGCCAAGACCGTGGTCGTGGTGCAAGACGCCTTCACCAGCTACTTCGAGACCGCGCTGGTGCTCGACACCTTCGAACTGCTGGCGCGGCTCGGCTTCAGCCCCTGGCTGGCGCCGTTCAAGCCCAACGGCAAGCCGCTGCACGTGCACGGCTTCCTGGCTGCGTTCGAGCGCACCGCGGCAGCCAACGCGGCGATGCTGCGCGCGCTTTCCGCCACCGGCGTGGCGCTGCTCGGGCTCGACCCCTCGATGACGCTGACCTACCGCGCCGAGTACGCCCAGGCGCTGGGCAAGGATGAGGCGCCGGACGTGAGGCTGGTGCAGGAATGGCTGGCGTCGCGCCTGGCCGAGTTGCCGGCGCTCTCTGCCGGGGGCGCATGGCGGCTGCTGCCGCACTGCACCGAGCGCACCACTGCCACCGGCTCGCTGGCCGACTGGGCGCGCGTGTTCCGCCGCCTGGGGCTGGAGCTCGAGGTGCTGGCGAGCGGCTGCTGCGGCATGGCCGGCACCTATGGCCACGAAACCGCCCACCGCGCCACCTCGGCAAGGATCTACGCGCTGAGCTGGGCCGGGCACGTCGCCAAGCCCGACAACGCCGGCAAGCTGCTCGCGAGCGGCTATTCGTGCCGCTGCCAGGCAGCGCTGATCGATGGCGTGCGGCTGCCGCACCCGGTGCAGGCGCTGCTCGCGGCGCTGCGCGCGATGCCGGCGCGCCGGGAAAGCGGCCCCGCCGTGACCGCCAGGAGCGTGAATCCGATTTGACGGTGATTTGAAAACGTTTCGTTGGCCGTCGGTCACTCGGGGCTTGAACTGTTTCAATAAAACCTATCTATAGGTCATCAAGACTTACTATTTTGTTTTGGCGAAGTTTTCAGCCTCGTCGCTTCGACAACGCCTTGATGTACCACTACACTGCATCTCGGTACGGCGAGTTCCGCCGGAACCGGTCGCAAGACCAGAAGCCTGTGGAGAGGTCGTGAGACCTGGGGGAGCATG
>JBDHRG010000215.1:0-6138 GCA_039807445.1 Candidatus Competibacteraceae bacterium | reverse complement strand
TGTTCAACGACGTGCGCAAGATCGGCAGCCGCTACGGCGCCGGCAAGTACGTCTACCAGTACGCCTACAAGAAGGGGCAGGGGGGGCGGTGAGTGCCGCCCGGGTCCGGGATAAGCATATGACGAATGGTGATTGGTACCATCGCTCCTTATTCCCGGAAAATGCCACGCCATGCGCGCGGCCATAGGCAACCGTACGGGCGATGCGCCCGGGTCGGGACGGCGGACAGGAGAGGCACGGTGGATCCGATCTACATCGCGGTAGGGCTGGGCGTGGGGCTGATGGTCGGCCTGACCGGCATCGGCGGCGGCGCGCTGCTGACGCCGATCCTCGTGCTCGGCTTCGGCGTGCCGCCGGCGATCGCCGTCGGCACCGACCTGATCTACGCCTTCCTCACCAAGCTCAGCGCCGTCGGCGCCTATGCCCGCCGTGGCGCGGTGCGCTGGGACGTGGTCGGGCGTCTGGCCGCCGGCAGCGTTCCCGGTGCGCTGGTGACGGTGGCGGCGCTGCACGGGTTCGCGCCCGACGCCATGGCGGCGTCCGGCGCGATCAAGGTCGGCCTCGGCTGCGCGGTGATGCTGTCGGCGCTGCTGCTGCTGTTCCGCAGCAAGCTGCAAGCCTTCGGCCACCGCTGGCTGCGCCGCGGCGGCCACCACCGCGGCGCCACCGTCGCCGCCGGTTTCGTGCTGGGCGGGCTGGTGGCGCTGACGTCGGTCGGTGCCGGTACACTGGGCACCGCGGCGCTGATCGTGCTGTATCCGATGCTGGCGGTGCCGCAGATCGTCGGCACCGAGATCGCGCACGCGGTGGTGCTGACCGCCGTCGCCGGTGCCGGCCACCTGAGCCAGGGCAACGTCGACTGGACGCTGCTCGGCGCGCTGCTCGTCGGCTCGCTGCCCGGCGCCTGGATCGGCAGCCACCTCGGGCTGCGCCTGCCCGAGCGCTTCGTCCGCCCCGCGCTCGCCGGCACGCTGTTCGTGCTCGGCGGCAAGCTGGTGTTCTGAATTCCGTGTCGCAGCCGGAACGGGAACGTGCTCGACGCCGCCCCGGGACTCTGCAGGGTGGGCGAGCGTTCTGCGCTTGCCTACCGCGTCCGCACCGATGCGGCACATAGGTGGGCAGCAAGCTTCCCACCCTACAGTCCGGTAGCTGTTTGCGAATGAATGCGCCTCGTCGGCGCGCCCTGTTTTCTTGTGTGGTGAGAACGCGATGACGACCCTGATCCAGCCGCACGGCGGCACCCTCAAAGTCCTGTACGCGGCGCCCGACGTGGCGCAGGCCGAGAAGCAGAAGGCGCGCGAGTACCCCTCGTGGGACTTGAGCCACCGCCAGCTGTGCGACCTCGAGCTGCTGCTGAACGGCGCCTTCTCGCCGCTCGAAGGCTTCCTCGGCCAGGCCGACTACGCGCGCGTGGTGCGCGAAATGCGTCTGGCCGACGGCACGTTGTGGCCGATGCCGATCACGCTCGATGTCAGCGAAGCCTTCGCCGCGACGATCAGCGTCGGCAGCCGCGTCGCGCTGCGCGACCCCGAGGGCGTGCTGATCGCGGTGCTCCAGGTTTCGGACCTGTGGACGCCCGACAAGGCCGCCGAGGCGCAGGGCGTGTTCGGCACCACCGACACCAGGCACCCCGGCGTCGCCTACCTGCTCAACAAGGCCGGCCCGGTCTACGTCGGCGGCACGCTGATCGGCATCGAGGAGCCGAGCCACTACGACTTCAAGTACCTGCGCAACTCGCCCAGCGAGCTGCGCGCGCACTTCAGGAAGCTCGGCTGGAGCCGCGTGGTCGCCTTCCAGACCCGCAACCCGATGCACCGCGCGCACCAGGAGCTGACCTTCCGCGCCGCCAGGCTGACCCAGGCCAACCTGTTGATCCAGCCGGTGGTCGGCATGACCAAGCCGGGCGACATCGACCACTACTCGCGCGTGCGCTGCTACGAGCACCTGATCAAGCACTACCCCGAGCAGACCTCGATGCTGTCGCTGCTGCACTTGGCGATGCGCATGGGCGGCCCGCGCGAGGCGGTGTGGCACGCGATCATCCGCAAGAACCACGGCTGCACCCACTTCATCGTCGGCCGCGACCACGCCGGCCCGGGCAAGGGCGCCGACGGGCGGGACTTCTACGGCCCCTACGACGCCCAGGCGCTGGTGCGCGCGCACCAGGCCGAACTCGGCATCGAGATGGTGCCGTTCCAGGAGATGGTGTACGTCGAGGAGAAGGCCGAGTACGTGCCCGCCGACGAAGTGCAGTCCGGCGAGACGGTGCTCAACATCTCCGGCACCGAGTTCCGCCGCCGGCTGATGGAAGGGCTCGACATCCCGGGCTGGTTCTCGTACCCGGAGGTGGTGGCCGAGCTGCGCCGCACCCACCCGCCGCGCCACCGCCAGGGCTTCACCGTGTTCTTCACCGGGCTGTCGGGCTCGGGCAAGTCGACCATCGCCAACGCGCTGATGGTGAAGCTGCTCGAGCTCGGCGGGCGGCGCGTGACGCTGCTCGACGGCGACCTGGTGCGCAAGCACCTCTCGAGCGAGCTCGGTTTCTCGCGCGAGCACCGCAACCTCAACATCCTGCGCATCGGCTACGTGGCGAGCGAGATCACCCAGAACGGCGGCATCGCCATCTGCGCGCCGATCGCCCCCTACGCGCAGACGCGCCAGGAGGTGCGCGAGCTGGTCAGCCCGCTCGGCGGCTTCATCGAGGTCCACGTCGCCACGCGCCTGGAGACCTGCGAGGCGCGCGACCGCAAGGGCCTGTACGCCAAGGCCCGCGCCGGCCTCCTCAAGGAGTTCACCGGCATCTCCGACCCCTACGAGGCGCCGCAGAACCCCGAGCTGACGATCCAGACCGAGGACTGCTCGCCCGACGAAGCCGCGCAGCAGGTGCTGCTGAAGCTCGAGAGCCTGGGCTTCATCAGGTAAGCGGCGCGACACTCGGCCACGTCCGCGGGGCGGCCACGACGGCCGCCCCGTTGCGTTCAATCCCGTTCCCGTTCCCGTTTTCGGACTTGGCGGCCCGCAAGCGTCGTCCCGTGCTGGCGCTCACCGGGTTCGACCGACATGGCGGCTTCATTGACGAATGCTGGACTGGTCCTTAATGTAGTTTTCAAAACTACATTGATCGAGACCCCGCCATGCAGACGCTCAGCGCTGCTGATGCCAACCGATACTTCTCTCGGGTGCTGCGCGAAGTCGCCCGCGGGGAAACCGTGATCGTCACCTCGCGCGGCAAGCCCGTCGCCACCATTGCGCCGGTCCAGCCGCACCAGCCCGAACGGCAGGCCGCCAAACAGCGTCTGCTCGCACGGTTGAGGGGGCAGGCGGCGACAGGCGAACGCCGATGGACGCGCGACGAGCTCTACGAGCGCTGAATCATGCGGATCGCGCTCGACACCAACATCCTGGTCTACGCCGAGGGCGTCGGCGACGAACGCCGCCAGCACGCGACGCACAGGCTGCTCGCGGCACTGCCCGAACATCTCGTGGTACTGCCCGCCCAGACCCTGGGGGAACTGTTCCGCGTGCTCACCGGCAAGGCGAAGCGCCCGGCCGCGGAGGCGCGCGAGGCGGTGTTGGGCTGGGTGGACGCGTTCGCGGTTGTCGACTCCACGCAGGCGGATTTCCTGTCCGCGATGGACCTGGCCGTCGACCACGGCTTGCAGATCTGGGACGGTTTGATCCTGTCCGTGGCGGCCGAATCCCGTTGCCGGCTGCTGTTGTCGGAGGATCTGCAACATGGGTTCACCTGGCGCGGGGTGACGGTCCTCAATCCTTATACGGACGAGCCGCACCCCTTGCTGGGCCGGGCGCTGGAGCAGCGCTGAAACCGCGCCGTACGGTCGAGCCTGTCAGCGGTTTTTACACTCTGCCGCCTCGGGCAGCGCGACGCCGGCACGCCTCCGCCCGGTCCATTCGCTGGAGTCCCGAACCGCTGCCATTCGCTGCCGCGATGCGGCAAATCCGCCGTCGAGCGTGCCGTCGTCGGCGTCGATTGCAACGGATCGTGGTGAAACTGTCGGTTTGCGGAGACATCCACTTTGCTGGCCCGCCTCGTGCATACTGTCTGCCTCGGATGGCGGCAGCGACGCGGGCCGCCGTGGCACAGGATGCGAGCAGAGACGAACATGGAGCAGACAGCGGTTGTTCCGCGACAGCGAGCAGCGGGTCCGGGCGGTGCGGCAAGGGCGCCGCGCTGCGGTGGCCGTCCCGGTGGCGGGCAGCCCGGCGCGTGCGGCATCGGCCGCCGTACAGCGTCCGCCGTGGCCGTGGTGCCGGGGCACTGTCATGTTTCTTTACGCCGCAGTTTCCCGCAGGGTAGCGCGGCGACCGGCAGCGGACGCTGACGCGGAGAGGATGCATGGAGCAGACCCCGATCCTCGGATGGCAGGCCTGGCTGACGCTGGCCGACGTGGTCGCCGTGCTGCTGCTGCTGGCCAGCAACCGCGTCGGGCCCGACATGGTGCTGGCCGCGGGCATGACGGTGCTGCTGGTGTCAGGGGTGCTGACGCCGGCCGAGGCGCTGGCCGGGTTCTCGAACGCCGGCGTCGTGACGGTCGCGGTGCTGTTCGTCGTCGTCGCCGGCTTGCGCGAGACGGGGGCGATCCAGTGGATCGCCGCGCTGGTGCTGGGCAAGCCGCGCGGGCTGTTCCTCGGCCAGCTGCGGCTGATCGTCGCCAGCTCGGGCTTGAGCGCCTTCGTCAACAACACCCCGGTGGTGGCGATGCTGACCTCGGCGGTGCAGGCCTGGAGCAGACAGGCCGGGCTGCCGCCCTCGAAGCTGCTGCTGCCGATGAACTACGCCACCATCCTCGGTGGCCTGTGCACGCTGATCGGCACCAGCACCAACCTGGTCGTCGACGGCCTGCTGCGCAAGCAGGGTACCGCGCTCGATATGTTCACGCCGGTGTGGATCGGGCTGCCGATCGTGCTGGTCGGCGGGCTCTACCTGCTCACGCTCGGGCGCTGGCTGCTGCCGGAGCGCAAGTCGGCGGTCGAGCAGGTGGCGGATGCGCGCGAGTACGCCGTCGAGATGGTGGTCGAGGACGGTGGCCCGCTGGTCGGCAAGAGCATCGAGCAAGCCGGGCTGCGCCAGTTACAGCAGCTGTACCTGATCGAGCTCGAGCGCGACGGGCGGCTGATCGCGGCGATCGCCCCCGAGGAGGTGCTCGAGGGCGGCGACCAACTGGTGTTCGTCGGCGTGGTCGATTCGCTGGTCGACCTGCGCCGCCTCAAGGGCTTGCGCCCGGCGACCGAGCAGGTGTTCAAGCTCGAGCTCAAGCACAGCCAGCGCTGCCTGATCGAGGCGGTGGTGTCGCGGGTGTCGCCGGTGGCCGGGCGCACCATCCGCGCGGCGCGCTTCCGCAACCGCTACAACGCCGCGGTGATCGCCGTGTCGCGCCACGGCGAACGCGTGCGGCAGAAGCTCGGCGACATCGTGCTGCGCCCGGGCGACACGCTGCTGATGGAAGGCTCGCGCGAGTTCGTGCGCCAGCACCGCTACTCGCGCGACTTCCTGCTGGTCGGTGCGCTCGACGACTCGACGCCGCCGCGCCACGAACGCGCGCCGGTGGCGCTGGCGATCCTGCTCGCACTGGTGGTCGCGACCACGCTGTTCGACGTCGAGACGCTGCACGCGGCGCTGCTGGCCGCTGCGGCGATGGTGCTGAGCCGCTGCGTCAATCAGGGGCAGGCGCGGCGTGCCGTCGACTACCAGCTGATCGTCATCATCGCCTGCTCGTTCGCGCTCGGCGCGGCGATGGAGAAGACCGGGCTGGCCGCCGTCGTCGCCGGTGGCATGATGGGCTTCGCGGCCGGCGAGCCGCTGTGGACGCTGGCGATCGTCTACGTGACCACGGTGCTGTTCACCGAGCTGCTGACCAACAACGCCGCCGCGGTGCTGATGTTCCCGATCGGCCTCGCCGCGGCCCGCCAGCTCGGCGTGGACATGATGCCGTTCGTGATGGCGGTGATGGTCGGCGCCTCGGCCGGTTTCATGACGCCGATCGGCTACCAGACCAACCTGATGGTGTACGGCCCCGGTGGCTACCACTTCAGCGACTACGTCAAGGTCGGCGCGCCGCTGTCGCTGCTGGTGGGGGCGACGGTGCTGCTCGTGGTGCCGCGGGTGTGGCCGTTCGG
>JBDHRG010000214.1:0-6195 GCA_039807445.1 Candidatus Competibacteraceae bacterium | reverse complement strand
CTTCGGGTCGAGCCGGTTCGCCGACAGGCGTCACCTGGGCAGCAAAGGCACGAGTCGTGGCCGGAAACTCCTGGCCCAGCTGGTGAGCCGTTCGATGTAAGCCTGCTTGTCGGTCGACAAGGCACCTGGCACCCAGCCGGCACCGGGGGCGCGCAATCCGCTGGGCTGGCCATCCGGCAGGAATGCCGGGTTGAACGCGATCTCGTAATAGAGAAAATCGTCGTCCAGATTCAGGAAGTACCCCGCGGTGACGAACTGCTGGGACGAAAGACTCGCCGTCCTGAGCCACCAGCAGTCATGGTCGCCGTCTTTGGCCGCGAAGACTTCCCTGGAGAAATAGGCCCTCTGGTCGATACAGGGCCCGCTGCCCGAGAGCCAAGCCGAACGCCTGCGGGGCAAGAGCGAGGTCTGGATGTGGATCACCCGTTTGATGTCTCCTGCGTCCGGCTCGACCAGGATGATCGAAGCAAGGGCCCGATCTTCCTTCTCGGTATCGATGTAATCGGTCATGGCGGCTTTCGCCTCGCGCTGGGTCACGCTCCAACGGCCCTCGGGTAAGGGCAGGGATCGACCATCGACCTTGATTTCTCCGCTGTAGACCCTGCCGACGCTGACATTGGTTTCGAAGATCTTGATGACATCCTCGGGCAACCCCCCCCATGCATCCGAGCAGCAGGATCGCCAACCCTATCGCACCCGCTCGCTTCATGACGGCGCTTCCGGAGACTACGGAGCCGGCGGCCCCCTGATGCGCCGAAGCTTAGCCCAGCAACCCGCGCAGGAACCGCCCGGTGTGGCTCGCCGCGCACGCGGCGATCGCCTCGGGCGGGCCCGCGGCGACCACGGTGCCGCCGCCGCCGCCGCCCTCGGGGCCGAGGTCGACGATCCAGTCGGCGGTCTTGATCACATCGAGGTTGTGCTCGATCACGACCACGGTGTTGCCGTGGTCGCGCAGCCGGGCGAGCACCGCGAGCAGTTGCGCGATGTCGTGGAAGTGCAACCCGGTGGTCGGCTCGTCGAGCAGGTACAGCGTGTGGCCGGTGTCGCGCTTGGCCAGTTCTTTCGCCAGCTTGACGCGCTGCGCTTCGCCGCCCGACAGCGTGGTCGCGCTCTGGCCGAGCGTGAGGTAGCCGAGGCCGACGTCGGCCAGCGTTTGCAGCTTGCGCGCCAGCGGCGGCACCGCGGCGAAGAAGCCCAGCGCTTCCTCGACCGTCAGCGCGAGCACCTCGGCGATGCTGCGCCCGCGGTAGCGGACCGCGAGCGTTTCGCGTTCGTAGCGCGCGCCGTGGCAGACGTCGCAGGGCACGTAGATGTCGGGCAGGAAGTGCATCTCGACCCGGATCATGCCGTCGCCCTGGCAGGCTTCGCAGCGCCCGCCCCTGACGTTGAAGCTGAAACGCCCAGGGCCGTAGCCGCGCGCGCGCGCCTCTTGCGTGCCGGCGAACAGCTCGCGGATGGTGCCGAACAGTCCCGTATAGGTGGCCGGGTTGGAGCGCGGCGTGCGCCCGATCGGGCTCTGGTCGATGTCGACCACCTTGTCGAGGTGGTCCAGCCCCTCGATCGCGCGGTGCGGCGCCGGCACATCCAGGGCGCCGTTCAGCGCCCGCGCCGCGGCGGCGCGCAGCGTGTCGTTGACCAAGGTCGACTTGCCCGAGCCCGAGACGCCGGTGACGCAGGTGAACAGCCCCACCGGGATCGCGACGTCGATGTCCTTGAGGTTGTTGCTGCGCGCACCGAGGATGCGCAGCTGCCGCGCCGGGTCCGGCGCGGTGCGGCGCTCGGGCAGCGGGATTGCGCGCCGACCCGACAGGTAGGCGCCGGTCAGCGATTCGGGGTGCGCGGCGATCGCCTCCGGCGTGCCCTGCGCGACGATGCGTCCGCCGTGGACGCCGGCCGCGGGGCCGATGTCGACGACGAAATCGGCGGCGCGGATCGCGTCTTCGTCGTGCTCGACCACGATCACGGTGTTGCCGAGCGCGCGCAGCCGCGCGAGCGAGGCGAGCAGGCGCGCGTTGTCGCGCTGGTGCAGCCCGATCGAGGGTTCGTCGAGCACGTACATCACGCCGACCAGCCCGGCGCCGATCTGCGAAGCCAGGCGGATGCGCTGCGCCTCGCCGCCGGACAGCGTCTCGGACGCGCGCGCCAGCGTCAGGTAGTCGAGCCCGACCTCGACCAGGAAGCCCAGCCGCGCGCGCACCTCGTGGGCGATCTTGGCGGCGACCGCGCCGCGCCTGCCGGGCAGCTCGAGCCGCTCGAACCAGTCGCGCGCCGCGCCGATCGGCAGCTCCACCAGCTCGGGCAGCGTGCGTCCGGCCACGCGCACGTGGCGCGCGGCGCGGTTGAGCCGCGCGCCGGCGCAGGCCGGACAGGGACGCTGGGCGATGTACTTCGCCAGTTCGTCGCGCATCGGTTGCGACTCGGTCTCGCGGTAGCGGCGCTCGAGGTTGGGGATCACGCCCTCGAAGGCGCGGCGGCCCTCGCGTGCCAGGCCACGTTCGTCGACGTGGCGCAGCGCGATGGGTTCGCCGCCGCTGCCGTACAGCACCGCGTCGCGCGCTGCCGCGGGCAGCTCGGCGAACGGCGCCTCGGGGTCGAAGCCGTAGTGCGCGGCCAGCGCCTCGATCAGCGCCCACGCGAACGGGTTGCGTCTTTCCCAGCCCTTGATCGCGCCTTCGGCCAGCGAGCGGCGCGGCTCGGGCACCACGCGCGCGGGGTCGAAGAAGGGCTGCTGGCCGAGGCCGTCGCAGTTCGGGCAGGCGCCGGCCGGGTTGTTGAACGAGAACAGCCGCGGCTCGAGCTCGGGCACGCCGAAGCCGCACTCGGGGCAGGCGAAGTTGGCCGAGAACGCCAGCGGCGCGGCATCGGCGTCGAGGTCGAGCACCTGCGCGGTACCGCCCGAGAGCCGCAGCGCCGTCTCGAACGATTCGGTCAGCCGTGCGCGCACGTCGGACCGCACCTTGAGGCGGTCGACGACCACCTCGATCGTGTGCGCGCGCCGGGGGTCGAGCGCGGGCAGCGCGTCGAGCTCGTGCAGCTCGCCGTCGATGCGCACGCGCAGGAAGCCGCCCGCGCGCAGTTCGTCGAACAGCCTGACGTGCTCGCCCTTGCGGGTGCACACCACCGGGGCGAGCAGCATCAGCCGGCGGCCCTCGGGCAGGGCCAGCACGCTGTCGACCATCTGCGACACGGTCTGGGCGTCGAGCGCGGTGCCGTGCTCGGGGCAGTGGGGTTGGCCTGCGCGCGCATACAGCAGCCGCAGGTAGTCGTGGATCTCGGTGATGGTGCCGACGGTCGAGCGCGGGTTGTGCGAGCCCGACTTCTGCTCGATGGCGATCGCCGGGCTCAGCCCCTCGATGTGGTCGACGTCGGGCTTGTCCATCAGTGCCAGGAACTGGCGCGCGTACGCCGACAGCGATTCGACGTAGCGGCGCTGGCCTTCGGCGTACAGCGTGTCGAAGGCGAGCGACGACTTGCCCGAGCCCGACAGCCCGGTGATCACGATCAGCCGCTCGCGCGGCAGGTCGAGGTCGACGTTCTTCAGGTTGTGCGTGCGCGCGCCGCGGATGCGGATGGTGTCCATGTCGTGTTCGGGTGATGAGGCATGAGCGATGAAGAATGGGAAGCCCCTCCTTACCCATTCCCCATTCCCCGGCATTACCCCGGTCCGGGCGGGCTGCTACTATACGGCCCCGGTTTCGGACGAGGCAAAAGATGAGCAAGGGCGCGAACGCGGAAGCGATGACCCCGCTCGAGCGGCGCGTGGCGGCGTGGCTGGCGGGGGTGTTCTCGCTGCGGATGCTGGGGCTGTTCATGATCCTGCCGGTGTTCGCGCTGTACGCCGAGCACCTCGAGGGCAGCACCCCGGCGCTGGCGGGGCTGGCGATCGGCATCTACGGTGCCTCGCAGGCGGTGTTCCAGATCCCGTTCGGGCTGCTGTCGGACCGCCTCGGGCGCAAGCGCGTGATCGTCGCCGGTCTCCTGATCTTCGCGCTGGGCAGCGTGGTCGCCGCGCTGGCCGGGAGCATCTGGGGCGTGATCGCCGGGCGCGTGCTGCAGGGCGCAGGCGCGATCTCGGCCGCGGTGATGGCGCTGGCCGCCGACCTGACGCGCGAAGAGCACCGCACCAAAGTGATGGCGACGATCGGCGTGTCGATCGGCGTCGCCTTCGCCGCGTCGATGGTGCTCGGCCCGGTGCTGAGCGGCTTCATCGGCGTGCCGGGGATCTTCTGGCTCACCGCGGTGCTCGCGCTCGGCGGCATCGCCGTGGTCCGGTGGCTGGTGCCCGACCCGGTCGAGCAGCGCGTGCACCGCGACGCCGAGCCGGTGCCGGCGCAGTTCAGGCGCGTCTTGTTCGACGGCCAGCTGTTGCGGCTCGACCTCGGCATCTTCGCGCTGCACCTGGCGCTGACCGCGACCTTCGTCGCGGTGCCGCACGCGCTGCGCGACCTCGCCGGGCTGCCGACCGAGCGCCACTGGGAGGTCTACCTACCGACGATGGTGCTGGGGATGGCGGCGATGGTGCCGTTCGTGATCGTCGCCGAGAAGCAGCGCCGGCTGAAGCAGGTGTACCTGGGGGCGATCGCGCTGCTGGCCGTCGCCGAGCTGTTGCTGGCGGCGTTCCACGCCAGCCTCTGGAGCATCGGCCTGGCGATGTTCGCCTTCTTCACCGCCTTCAACCTGCTCGAGGCGACGCTGCCCTCGCTGGTCGCGAAGATGGCGCCGCCCGACGCCAAGGGCACGGCGATGGGCTTCTACGCCAGCACCCAGTTCCTCGGCGCCTTCTGCGGCGGCGCGCTCGGCGGCTGGCTCAACGGCTACGCCGGGCTGGGTGCGGTGTTCGCGCTGTGCGCCGTGGCGGCGCTGGTGTGGCTGCTGGTCGCGACGACGATGAAGAATCCGCGCTACCTGTCGAGCTACGTGCTGAATACCGGCCTGATGGACGACGAGGCGGCGCGCCATCTGGCGCGCAGGCTGACGCAGGTGCGCGGGGTTGCCGAGGCGGTGGTGATCGGCGACGACGGTGTCGCCTACCTGAAGGTCGACCGCCATGCGCTCGACGAGCCGGCGCTGCTGGCCCACGCTGCCGCCCGCGCCTGAGGGCTAGACTTTCCTTCACCCAGCCGGTCCGCGCGCGGACCGGCGTTCCAACGGAGCACGATCCATGGCCAGAGGCATCAACAAGGTCATCCTCGTCGGCAACCTCGGACAGGACCCCGAAGTCCGCTACATGCCGAGCGGCGATGCCATCGCCAACCTGCGCATCGCCACCAGCGACACCTGGACCGACAAGCAGAGCGGGCAGAAGCAGGAGCGCACCGAGTGGCACACGGTGGTGCTGTTCAAGCGCCTGGCCGAGATCGCCGGCGAATACCTGCGCAAGGGCTCGCAGGTCTATATCGAGGGCAGCCTGCGCACGCGCAAGTGGCAGGACAAGAACGGCCAGGATCGCTATTCCACCGAGATCGTCGCCAGCGAGATGCAACTGCTCGGCAGCCGCCCCGGCGGCGGCAGCGCCCCGTTCGAGCGCGAAGAGCGCGCCGCGTCGGCGCCGATGCCGCGCAACGCCCCGCAGCAGGCGCCGGCCGCGCCCCAGGGTTTCGACGACAGCTTCGATGACGACATCCCGTTCTGACCGGTCGCGTACAGGCGGGCGAAAGGGGCGGGCGGACCGTCCCCTTCGTGTTTTCGAGCCCGGCAGGAGGACTTCGACTCAGCGCCCCGGCTGGTAGATGCGGTCGAAGGAGCCGCCGTCGGCGAAGTGCTCGGCGTGCGCCTTGGCCCAGCCGCCGAACGCGTCGTCGACGGTGAACAGCTCGATCGCCGGGAAGCGGTGCTTGTGCTTGTCGACGACCTTCGGCTCGGTCGGGCGGTACCCGTGCTTCGCCGCGATATCCTGGCCTTCCTCGCTGTACAGGTATTCGAGATAGCCCTGCGCGACCGCGCGCGTGCCGCGCCGGTCGACGACCTTGTCGACCACGGCGACCGGCGGCTCGGCGAGGATGCTGACCGAGGGCACGACGAGCTCGAACTTGTCCGGACCCAGTTCCTCGACCGCGAGGAAGGCTTCGTTTTCCCAGGCGAGCAGCACGTCGCCGAGGCCGCGCTCGACGAAGGTCGTGGTCGAGCCGCGCGCGCCGGTGTCGAGCACCGGGACGTTCCTGAACAGCCGGGTGACGAAGTCGCGCGCGGTTTCGG
>JBDHRG010000213.1:0-6246 GCA_039807445.1 Candidatus Competibacteraceae bacterium | reverse complement strand
GCACGCGCGAGCGCGAGCGCGTCTTCGAGGGTGCGACAGCCGGTGCGCCCGCCGGGGTAGCCGAGCTCGAGCAGTACGTTCAGTGGCCGCGGCAGTTCGGCGGCGTGCACCTCGATCGCGCGCAGCTGCGCCAAGGAGTCGACCAGCACGTGCAGCTCGAGCGCGGCGTGGCGCGCGAGCAGCGCGCCGACCGCGCGCAGCTCGGCGGCGCCGAGCAGCTGGTTCGCCATCACGATGCGGCGCACGCCGAAGCGCGCGGCGATGCCGATCTGGTGCACGGTGGCGACGGTCAGCCCCCAGGCGCCGGCCTCGAGCTGTTGCGCGAACAGCTGCGGCGCCATCGTCGTCTTGCCGTGCGGCGCCAGCTGCACGCCGGTGAGGCGGCAGAACTCGCGCATCCATTCATGGTTGTGCGCCAGCGCCTCTTGCCTGAGCACCGCGACCGGGAAGGGCAGGTCGCCGGCGAGCAGGTTCCAGCCGCTGTCGGCGAGCGTGCGCAGCGGCCGCGGCGCGGCGGCGCCGGGGTAGCCCTTGATGCGTTCGTCGAGGATTTCGTTGTCGATGTCGGTCAGGTCGAGCATGGTCTTGCCCCGGTTGGTTATCGCTTCGGGTATGCACCACCGCGCGCCCTCCCCCCTTGCGGGGGAGGGCAGGGGTGGGGGGTAAAGGGTGATGCCGGCCTATCACCCCCATCCTAACCCTCCCCCGTCAAGGGGGAGGGAACAGGGTGTGCGGTCATTCGGCATCACGGCACGTCGTCGCGCAAACAGGCCTTGAAGTGCCCCGGCGACACCTCGGTCAGCTTCGGTACCTCGGCGGCGCAGCGCTCCTGCGCGTACGGGCAGCGGGTGCGGAACACGCAGCCCGAGGGCGGGTTGACCGGGCTCGGCACTTCGCCCTGCAAGGGCTTGCGCGCGCGCACCGCATCGGGGTCGGGGCGCGGCGAGGCGGCGAGCAGCGCTTCGGTGTAGGGGTGGCGCGGGTTGCGGTACAGCTCGGCCGAGGGCGCGATCTCCATCACCCGGCCGAGGTAGAGCACGACGACGCGGTCGCACAGGTATTCGACCACGTCGAGGTCGTGCGAGATGAACAGCATCGTCAGCCCCAAGCGCTCACGCAGGTCCTGCAGCAGGTTCAGTACCTGCGCCTGGATCGACACGTCGAGCGCCGCGACCGGCTCGTCGGCGACGATGAAGCGCGGCTCGACCGCGAGCGCGCGGGCGATGCCGATGCGCTGGCGCTGGCCGCCCGAGAACTCGTGCGGGTAGCGGTCGGCGTGCTCGGGCGGCAGCCCGACCAGACCGAGCAGCTCCTCGATGCGCCTCGCCCGCGCTGCGCCGCGGTGCAGCCCGTGCGTGTCGAGCGCTTCGCCGAGGATGTCGCGCACCCGCAGCCGCGGATTCAGGCTGGCGTAGGGGTCCTGGAACACGATCTGCAGCTCGCGCCGCAGCGGACGCATCGCGTGCTGCGACAGGGCTGCCAGGTCGTGCCCGCCGTAGCGCACTTCGCCCGAGCTCGGGTCGAGCAGGCGCAGCAGGCAGCGACCGATCGTGCTCTTGCCCGAGCCCGATTCGCCGACCAGTCCCAGCACTTCGCCGGGGCGGATGTCGAAGCTCACGTCCTCGACCGCGCGCACCGGGTGGGCGTGCGAGCCGAAGTGCTTGTGCAGGCCGCGCACGCGGATCAGTGGCTCGGCGGGCTTGTCGACGGGGATGTCCTTGACGATCGCGTTCACGGCAGCGAGCTCCAGCGCAGGCAGCGGGTCGCGTGGCCTTCGGCCACGGTTTCGAGGGCGGGCACGGCGGCGTTGCAGCGCGCTTCGGCGTAGGCGCAGCGCGGCGCGAAGGCGCAGCCGGGCGGCTGGCGGTTGGGAGCGGCGACCTGGCCGGGGATCGCGTTCAGCCGCTGCGGGTGGCCGGCCTGGTCGCGCAGCGCATTGGCCGGTAGGCAATCCATCAGCCCACGCGTGTACGGATGCCTGGGCGCCTTGAACACCTCGCGCACCGAGCCGGTCTCGACGATGCGCCCGGCGTACATCACCGCGACGCGCTGCGCGGTTTCGGCGACCACGCCGAGGTTGTGGGTGATGAACAGGATGCCCATGCCGAACTCGTGCTGGAGCTTGCGCATCAGCACCAGGATCTGCGCCTGGATGGTCACATCGAGCGCGGTGGTCGGCTCGTCGGCGATCAACAGGCGCGGCTCGCAGGAGAGCGCGAGCGCGATCATCACGCGCTGGCGCATACCGCCCGACATCTGGTGAGGGTATTCGCGCAGGCGCTGTTTCGCGGCCGGGATCTCGACCAGCTCGAGCATCTCGAGCGCGCGCGCCAGCGCCGCCTTGCGGTCTACGCCTAAGTGCAGGCGCACCGCGTCGGCGATCTGCTCGCCGACCGGCAGCACCGGGTTCAGGCTGGTCATCGGTTCCTGGAAGATCATCGCCAGCTCCCTGCCGCGCAGCGTGCGCAGTTGGGCGTCGTCGGCCCTGGCGAGGTCGACGACGCCGCCGTCGTGGGTGCGGAAGCGGATCTCGCCGCCAGCGATGCGCCCGGCCGGCTTCGGCAGCAGCCCCATGATCGAGAAGCTGGTCACGGACTTGCCCGAGCCCGATTCGCCGACCAACGCCAGCGTCTCGCCGGGCGCGACGCTGAAGTCGACGCCGTGCAGCGCGGTGACGGTGCCGGCATCGGTGCGGAACTCGGTGCGCAGACCGCGCACCTCGAGCAGGGCTTCGGCAGCGGACGCAGCGGGGGCGGTGCGGGCCGCGGCATTCAGGGAATGGATACTCATCGCGGTTTTCCTCACAGCGACTTGCGCAGGCGCGGGTCGAGCAGGTCGCGCAGCCCGTCGCCGACCATCTGCAGCGACAGCGCCGCGATCATGATCGCCAGCCCCGGGTACAGCACCACCCAGAAGGCGTTGTCGGCGAACTGCTGGCCGGCGGCGACCATCGTGCCCCAGGTCGGGATCTCGGGCGGCACGCCGACGCCGAGGAACGACAGCCCGGCTTCGGCGAGGATCGCGTAGGCGAAGATGAAGGTCGACTGCACCAGGATCGGCGAGGTCGTGTTCAGCAGGATGTGGCGGAACAGGATCCGGCCGGTCGACACGCCGAGCGCGCGTGCGGCTTCGACGAACAGCAGCTCGCGCACCACCAGCGTCGAGGCGCGCACGATGCGCGCGATGCGCGGCGTGTACACGATCGCCAGCGCCAGCACCACGTTGAACAGCGAGGCGCCGAGGGTGGCCATCAGCGCGATCGCCAGCAGGATGTCGGGGAAGGCCATCATCGCGTCGACCAGGCGCATGATCGGCGTGTCGAGGCGGCGGAAGTAGCCGGCGCACAAGCCGAGCAGCGTGCCGGCGACGGTCGCGATCGCGACGGTCAGGATGCCGATGGTCAGCGAGTAGCGCGCGCCGACGACGACGCGGGTGAAGATGTCGCGGCCGAACTCGTCGGTACCGAACCAGTGCAGCATCGACGGCGCTTTCAGGCGCTCGAGCACCTTCAGCGCAGTGGGGTCGTAGGGCGAGACGAGCGGTGCGAACAGCGCCAGCAGCACGAGCGCGACGAGCGCGACGGCGCCGGCCAGCACCAGCTTGCGGTGAAACAGCTTGCGCAGGGTCAGCCCGAGCGCGGCGGAAGCGGAAGATGCAGCGGGAGCGGCAGCGGCCATGGCTCAGAACCTCACGCGCGGATCGGCGACGCGGTACAGCAGGTCGATTACGAGATTGATCAGGACGTAGACGGCGGCGATCGCGAGCAGCGCGCCCTGGATCACCGGGTAGTCGCGGCGCAGCACCGCCGACACCACCAGGTTGCCGACACCGGGCAGGCCGAACACGGTCTCGGTGACCACCGCGCCGCCGATCAACAGTGCCGCGGTCAGGCCGACGACGGTGATTACCGGGATCAGCGCGTTGCGCAGCGCGTGGCGCAACACGACGATGCGCTCCGAGTGCCCCATCGCCCGCGCGGTGCGCACGTAATCCTCGCCGAGCACGTCGAGCATGCTGGCGCGGGTGAAGCGGATGATCAGCGCCGAGTTCAGGATGCCGAGCACGCACGAGGGCAGCACCAGGTGCCACAGGCGCTCGGCCAGCGGCACGTCCGGGTCGCCGTAGCCGGCGACCGGGAACCAGCCGAGCTTGACCGCGAAGATCTGGATCAGGATTAGGCCGAACCAGAAGCTCGGGATGCTGGCGCCGAGCATCGCGATGCCGGTGAACGCCTGGTCGGTGGCGCGCCCGCGCCAGACCGCCGACACCACGCCGCAGGGGATGCCGATCGCGCTGGCGATCGTCACCGAGAACAGCGTCAGAAAGAAGGTCGGCTCGGCACGCTCGGCCAGCGCCGCGGTGACCGGCTGCTGCAGGAAGATCGACTGGCCGAGGTTGCCCTGCAACACCTCCCACAGCCAGTAGACGAATTGCAGCGGCAACGGCTGGTCGAGGCCGTAGACCGCGCGCAGTTGGGCGATGTCTTCCAAGGTGGCCTGGTCGCCGAGCATCAGCGCGGCCGGGTCGCCGGGGGCGAGGCGGGTCAGCAGGAACACCAGCACGGCGACGATCAGCAGTACCGCGAGCATGCCGGCGAGGCGTGACAACAGATAACGGAGCATGGGCTGCCTCCAGCGGGGGTGGCGAGCTTCATTCCCTCCCCCTCGACGGGGGAGGGGCAGGGTGGGGGTGAAACGCTGGCGAAGATGCCGCCGCTTATCCCCCCACCCCATCTTTACCCGGCCCTGCGGCCCTACGGCCTACGGGCGCTCGGCGGGGCGAAGCGTTGCTTCGCCTATTCCGCCTCGCCCCCCGCAAGGGGGGAGGGCGTGATGGCAATGATGCTCGATGCAAAGACGGGCTCACTTCTGCTTCAGGCCGACGTTCCAGAAGTACGGCCAGGGGCGCGGGTCGTAGCCTTCGAGCTTCGGCGACACCGCGGTCAGCGCGTTGAAGTTGCCGACGCGGATGTACGGCACCTCGTCGTAGACGACTTCCTGCACCTTGCTCCACAGCGCGGCGCGCTTGGCGGGGTCGGTCTCGCCGTTGAACGCGGCGAGCGCGGCATCCTTGACCGGGGTCTTCCACCAGCCGGGGGCGTCGTCGCCGAGCTGCGGCGGCGACAGCATCGGCTCGGGCAGGAAGGCCGAGTGCGTGACGTAGATGTCCCACAGCGCCGGGTCGTTGCGCCGCTGCACCAGCGTCGCCCAGTCGACCACCTGCAGGTCGGGCTTGAGACCGGCGGCCTTCAGGTTCTCGGCCAGCACCAGCGCGATGCGGTAGTGGAACTCGTACTGCTGGCTGGCGAGGATGCGGATCGGCGCGCCGTCGTACTTCGCAGCCTGGGCCTCGGTCTTGGCCTTGGCGGGGTCGGCGCTGCCGTAGTGCCCCTTGGCGCCGGCCTCGGTATGGAAGGCCGAGCCCTGCGGGAAGTGCGCGCCGGTGGCCTCGAAGAAAGCCGGGTCGCCGAAGCCGGCGAGCAGCATCTCCTCGGGGTTGACCGCGGTCTGCAGCGCCTGGCGCAGTGCCGGGTTGGCGAGCACGCCCTGTTTGGTGTTCAGCACCAGGTAGGGGAAGCCGAAGGGCTTGGTCAACAGCGGCTGGGTCTTGGACTGGCGATCGAGGCGCTTCTTCGCCTCGACCGGCAGCAGATCGGCGAACAGGTACTGGCCCGACAGCGAGCCCTCGACGCGGGTGTTGGCGTTGGGCACCGGGATGAAGCGCAGCTCGTCGAGCAGCGGTTCGCGCTTGCCGGCGTAGCCGCTGGCGGCATCGTCGCGCGGCGCGTAGTCGTCGAAGCGCGTCATCAGCACGTACTGGTCGGGCTTGCGCTCCTTCAGCTTGTACGGGCCGGTGCCGACGAACTCGGTCAAGGGGTTCGCGATCGTCTCCTTGGGCATGATCGCGGCGAAGCCGCTCGGCAGCGCGAACTGCGCGATCAGCGGCGCATAGGGGCGGTTCAGCGTGATCACGACGGTCTGCGCGTCCTTCGCTTCGACGCGCTTGACCTCCTTCGCGGTCGCCCTGCCGCGCGGCGCCAGCTCCATCCAGCGCGCGAGCGACGCGACCACGTCGTCGGCGTTCATCTCGCGGCCGTTGTGGAACTTGACGCCGGCGCGCAGCGCGATCGTGTAGACCAGGCCGTCGGCCGAAACCTCGGGCATGCGCGCGGCCAGCATCGGCGCCAGGTTCCACTGGGCGTCGAAGGTGTACAGCGGTTCGTAGACGTGCTGCATCAGCGTGCCG
>JBDHRG010000212.1:0-6251 GCA_039807445.1 Candidatus Competibacteraceae bacterium | reverse complement strand
GCGGCTGCGCCGAGTCCTGCGGCTGCGCCGGCACGGCTTGCGGCGCCGGGATCGGCTGGGCGTCGAAGCCGCCGCCGGCCGGCGCCAGCGGCTCGGGGCGCTCGAGCGGCGTCACTTGCACCGCTGCGGCCTGGGGCGGTTTGGCCGCAACGCGCGCCGGCGCCCGGGTACGGTCTTCGACCGGCGCGCCGGCGAACGGTGAGGGCGCGGCGCAGCCCGCGAGCAGAGCCGCGAAAGCCAGCGCAGCGGTTCGCATCGTCGTCGTCATCACTGCATCAACCTCTTGAAGAAGTCACTGATCGGGTCGTCGTTCTTCGTGGTCGGCGTCGGCGCGGGCGCCTGCGGATTCCAGCCGCCCTCGGCGGACGGCACCACTTCTTCGCCAGCATACGCCGGCGGTGCGTACGCGGCGTTGCACGGCGCCGGCACGCGCGGCGCCGAGCCGGCGATGAACGGCAGGCTGAGCGCGCCGGGGCAGTGGCCGTCGGCGAGCAGCCCGCTGGCGCGGTCGACCAGCGCGGTCTGGATGCCGGGGGGCGGTGTGGCGTCGACCGGCTCGAGCGGCAACTGGCGCATCAGCTCGGCCCAGACCTTCAGCGCGCCGGTCGATCCCGACAGCCCGGTCGGCTTGTTGTCGTCGCGCCCCAGCCAGACCACGGTCATCAGGTTGCCGCTGAAGCCGGCGAACCACGAGTCGCGCAGATCGTCGGTGGTGCCGGTCTTGCCGGCGAGATTGAGCTTGCGGTCGAGCCTGGCGGTGCCGCCGGCCGCGGTGCCCTCGCGCACCACCGCCTGCAGCGCCTGGCGGATCAGGTAGGCCGGGCCGGGCTCGACCACCATCTCGATCGCCAGCGGGTAGCGCGTCAGCGGCCGGCCGTCCTGGGTGGTGACTTCGCGGATCGCGCGCAGCGGCGCGCGGAAACCGCCCGAGGCCAGCGTCTGGTACATCTGCGCGATCTCGAACGGCGTCAGGTCGGCCGCCCCGAGCAGGACCGAGGGGTACGGCGCCAGGTCCTGGCGCACGCCGAGACGCTTGAGCATCGCTACCACCCTGGCTACGCCGACATCGAGGCCGAGCCGCACCGTCGGGATGTTGTACGAGCGCGCCAGCGCATCGCGCAGCATCACGCTGCCGTGGTGACGGCGGTCGTAATTGCTCGGCGACCAGACCGGGCCGCCCGGCACCTGGTAGCTGAACGGGCCGTCGTCGAGTCTGGTGGCCAGCGTGAAGCGCGCCGGCTCCTCGAGCGCGGTCAGGTACACCGCCGGCTTCAGCGTCGAGCCGGCCGGGCGCCTGGCGTCGAGCACGCGGTTGAAGCCGGCCAGGCGCACGTCGCGGCCGCCGACCAGCGCCAGCACTTCGCCGGTGTCGGGATCGGCGATCATCGCGGCGCCCTGCAGCGTCTCGGGCTTGAGCTTCACGCCCTTCTCGAGCGTCGGCAGCATGCCGGATACGGTGCGCTCGGCGATCTCCTGCAGCCGCGGGTCGAGCGTGGTGAAGATCTTCAGCCCTTCCGAGGTCAGGTCTTCTTCGCGGTAGCTCTCGCGCAGCTGGCGCTGCACCAGGTCGAGGTAGGCGGGGTACGGCGTCACGCCGCTGGCCGGGCGCGCGCCCACGCCGAGCGGCGCCGCCTTGGCCGCCGCCGCCTGCTCGGGGCTGATGAAGCCTTCGGCCACCATCGCGTCGAGCACCACGGCGCGGCGCGCGCTGGCGCGCTCGGGGTGGCGGCGCGGGTCGTAGTACGAAGGCCCCTTGACCAGCCCGACCAGGAGCGCGGCGTGTGGCAGCTCGAGCTCGGCCAGCGGGCGGTCGAAGTAGAAACGCGCCGCCAGCCCGAAGCCGTGGATCGCGCGGCTGCCGTCCTGGCCGAGGTAGATCTCGTTCGAATACGCTTCGAGGATCTCGTCCTTCGAATAGTGCAGTTCGAGCAGCACCGCCATCAGCGCTTCGTTGAGCTTGCGCGTCAGCGTGCGCTCGTTCGACAGGAAGAAGTTCTTGACCAGCTGCTGCGTCAGCGTGCTGGCGCCCTGCACCGTGCGCCCGGCGCGCAGGTTGGCGAGCGCGGCGCGCGCCACGCCCTTGGGATCGATGCCGAAGTGCTCGTAGAACGAGCGGTCCTCGACCGCGAGCAGCGCCTCGAGCAGCGGCTTCGGCAGCTCGTCGCGCCTGACCAGCACGCGGTCTTCGTGGTGCTTGGGGTAGATGCCGGCGATCTCGGCCGGCTCGAAGCGCAACAGGCCGGGCTCGGGCTTGCCGTCGAGCGCCGCGATGCCGGCAACGGTGCCGGCCTTGGCGTTGAAGCTCACGCGCACGCGCCGCGGCTCTTCGACCCCGTCCCAGAAGGCGAAACCGCGCGTGCTGAGCTCGAAGGCGTCCCTGACACGGACGTAGGTGCCGGGGCCCTCGTCCTGGGCCACCTGGCGGTAGCTGCTCAGCCCGAGCTCCTGGGCGAAGGCATCCGGGTTCAGCGCCTTGCTCGGGAACACTTCGAGCGGGCGGGCGTAGACGCGCGCCGGCAGCGCCCAGCGCTTGCCCTCGAACTGGCTGCGGATCACGCCGTCGAGGTGGCTCGCATAGGTGTACAACGCGACGCCGCCGACCACGGCGGCGCCGACGAACAGCAGCATCACCAGGCCGAGCAGCCGCTTGAGCACGCTCGGCCGTCGCTTGACGGGTTTCTTCATCGGTCAGCCAATTGCAAGGCCCCGGCGCCGCGCGCCGGGGCGGGGGTTGGGTTCGGCGGCACGACTCGCCTATGCTGTCGGCCCGGAACACGCAGACCGAGCCAGGCACGATGCCGCATCCGCAGTCGCAAATCGATCTCCAGTCCCTCCTCGTCCAGGCCCTGATCGACCCGGGACGCTACCCGGAGCGTCCCGACACGGTCGAGCACCTCGAGACCCACATTTCGCACGTGTTCCTGGCCGGGGAGCATGCCTACAAGATCAAGAAGCCGCTGAACCTGGGCTTCCTGGATTTCTCCGATCTGCAGCGGCGACGGCACTTCTGCTTCGAGGAACTGCGCCTGAACCGTCGCCTGGCGCCGTCGCTGTACCTCGATTGTATCCCGATACGTGGCAGCGCTGAAAACCCCGTGCTGGGCGGCGACGACGGCGAGATCGTCGAATGGGCCGTGCGCATGCGCCGCTTCCCGCAGGAGGCGCTGCTCGACCGGGTGCTCGCGCGCGGCGCGCTGAGGCGCGAGCACATCGATGCGCTCGCCCGCAGCCTGGCGCGCTTCCACCGCGAAACGCCCGCCGTCGGCGCCGACCAGCCGTACGGCGAACCCGAAGCGGTGGCCGAACTGGCGCTCGACAACTTCCGCCTGGCGCGGCCGAACCTCGACGACGCCGACGACCTGGCGGCGCTGGCGCGGCTCGAGGGCTGGACGCGCGCCGAGATCGAGCGCCTGCGCCCCGCCTTCGCGCAGCGCAAGCGCGAGGGCTTCGTGCGCGAGTGCCACGCCGACCCGCACCTGGGCAACGTCGTGCTCGACGGCGACGCGGTGACGATCTTCGACTGCGTCGAGTTCAGCCCGCGCATCTCGTGCAGCGACACGATGGCCGACCTCGGCTTCACCTACATGGACCTGTGCCAGCGCGGCGCCACGGCGCTGGCCCACCGCCTGGTCAACGTCTACCTCGAGCACAGCGGCGACTACGGCGCGCTCGAGGTCTTCCCCTTCTACGCCTGCTACCGCGCGATGGTGCGCGCGATGGTCGCCAGCATCCGCCTGCGCCAGCTCGCCGGCGAGGCGCGCGCGCCGGCGCTGGCCGAATTCCGCGCCTACCTGCGGCTGGCCGAAGGCTTCACCCGCCCCGCCCCGCCCTTGCTGCTGATCACGCACGGCGTCTCCGGCTCGGGCAAGTCGACCGCGACCGCGGCGATCCTCGAAGCCTTCGGCGCAGTGCGGCTGCGCTCGGACGTCGAGCGCAAGCGCCTGTACGGCCTCGGACCGCTCGAGGCCAGCGGCTCGGCGGTCGGCGGCGGCATCTACACCGCGCAGGCCAGCGCGCGCACCTATGCGCGGCTCGAGGCGCTCGCCGCGATGCTGCTCGGCTTCGGCGTGCCGGTGCTGGTCGATGCGACCTTCCCCGAGCGCGAAGGCCGCGAGCGCTTCGCCGAACTGGCCGCTTCGCGCGGCGTGCCCTTCGTCGTGCTCGTCTGCGCCGCGGCGCCCGAGGCATTGCGCGCGCGCGTCGCGGCGCGCGCAGCCGGCGGGACCGATGCCGCCGAGGCCGACCTCGACGTGCTCGAGCGCCAGCTCGCGCGCTACGCGCCGCCGGCGGCCGACGAGCCGGTGCTGGCGGCCGGCGACGATCCGGTGGCGGCGCTGCGCCACTGGCTGGCGACGCGGACCGGCTGAGGCGATGCGCCCGGCACGGACGCTGACGGTCGCGCTGGTGCTGGCCGCGCTCGGCGCCGCGGCGCTCGCCGACGCCGCGACGCTGCGCGTCGAGATCGAAGGGCTGGACGACGCGCGGCTGCGCGACAACGTCAACACCTTCCTGCAGATCCGCCGGCTGGCCGACCGGCCCGAGCCGGATGCCGCGCGGATCGCGTGGGCGCACGCGCAGGCGTCCGGCGAGATCCGCACCGCCCTCGAACCCTTCGGCTATTACGCGCCCGAGGTCGAAGCCTCGCTCGAGCGCGAGGGCGAGACCTGGATCGCGCGCTACCGCATCCGCCCCGGCGAGCCGGTGCGGATCGCCGCAGTCGAGGTGCGCGTCGACGGCGAAGCGCGAACCGATCCGGCCTTCGCCGAGCTGCTGGCGCGGGATCCGCTGGCGCCGGGGCAGGTGCTCGAGCACGCGCGCTACGAAGACTTCAAGCGCGCGCTGCAGGGGTTGGCGACCGAACGCGGCTACTTCGATGCCAAGCTCGAGACCGCCGAGATCCGCGTCGATGCGCCCGCTCACCGCGCCGACATCGTGCTGCACCTCGATGCCGGCGCGCGCTACCGCTTCGGCAGCGTCAGCTTCGCGCAGGACCCGCGCATCCTGCGCGACGACGTGCTGGCGCGCTACAATCGCATCCAGCCCGGCCAGCCGTACCTCGCCGCCGATCTGCTCGACCTGCAGACCGCGCTCGGCGACAGCGACTACTTCGACACGATCGCGGTCGACGCTTCGCCCGCGCGCGCCGAGCACCGCGACATCCCGGTCGAGGTGGCGCTGACGCCGCGCAAGCGCAAGCGCTACACCTACGGCCTCGGCTACGGCACCGACACCGGCGTGCGCGGTCGCGCCGCCTTCGAAGACCGCTACGTCAACGACTCGGGCCACAAGCTCACGACCGACCTGCGCCTGTCGACGATCAAGTCGACGCTGAGCGCCGAGTACAAGCTCCCGGGCGAGGATCCGCGCAACGACGAGATCGCGCTGCGCGCGGGCGAGGCGCGCGAGCGCTCGACCGCCAAGGACAGCGACACCGCGCTGATCGGCGTCACGCGCCGGCTGCAGGACGGCCCCTGGCAGCGGCTGCTGTCGCTCGACTACCAGGCCGAGCGCTTTCGCAACGACGAGGGCGGGCGCACCACCACCAAGCTCCTGATCCCCGGCGGCAACTGGACGCGCACCGTCACCGGCGGCGATCCGCTCGAGGTGAGCTCGGGCTACCGGCTCAGCCTCGGCCTGCGCGGCGCCGCCGAGCCGCTGCTGTCCGACCTGTCCTTCGTGCAGGCGAGCGCCGGGCTCAAGTGGATCGTGCCGCTCAGCGCAGCCGGGCGCCTGCTCGCGCGCGCCGACCTCGGCACCACCTTCGCCTCGGACTTCGAGCGCCTGCCCTCGTCGCTGCGCTTCTACGCCGGCGGCGACAACAGCGTGCGCGGCTACGGCTACCAGGTGATCGGGCCGCGCAACGCCGAGGACAAGGTCGTCGGCGGCAAGCGCCTCGCGGTCGCGAGCCTCGAGTACGAGCACCGCGTCTACGACAGGTGGGGACTCGCCGCCTTCGTCGACGCCGGCGACGCCTTCGACGACAGCCCCTCGATCAAGCTCGGCGCCGGCCTCGGCCTGCGCTGGGCGTCACCGGTCGGCCCGATCCGGCTCGACTTCGCACACGGCTTCGACGAGCCGGGCGACCCGCTGCGCATCCACTTCACGCTGGGGCCGGACCTGTGACCGAACCCGATACCGACCAGGACGCCGCGCCACCTGCGCAACCGGCGCCGTCACGCCGCCGGCGGCGCTGGCCCTGGCTGCTCGCCGCCGCGCCGCTGCTGCTCGCCGCCGCGCTGGCCTGGGTGCTC
>JBDHRG010000211.1:0-6254 GCA_039807445.1 Candidatus Competibacteraceae bacterium | reverse complement strand
GCCGTTCCTCAAGACCCCCTCCCGACCTCCCCCTTCGCAGGGGGAGGAGGTCAAATACCGCAGCGCGATCGCTCTGCCCGCAACGGGGCAGGGCTCGAGACAGCGCAGATTCGAGAGGAGGTTCGCGTGACCGAGATCGCGCTTCAGAGGCCTGACCGGCTGGTGTCGGTGCGCAGCCTGTTCGGCATCGATTCCGAGCTGCAGGTGCCCGCGTTCAGCGAACGCGACGACCACGTGCCCGAGATCGACGAGGCCTACCGTTTCAACCCCGACGTGACGCTGGCGATCCTCGCCGGCTTCAGCCGCGACCGCCGGGTGATGGTGCAGGGGCTGCACGGCACCGGCAAGTCGACCCACATCGAGCAGGTGGCCGCGCGGCTGAACTGGCCCTGCGTGCGCGTCAACCTGGACGGTCACATCAGCCGCCTCGACCTGGTGGGCAAGGACACCATCGTCGTGCGCGACGGCAAGCAGCTCACCGAGTTCCAGGAAGGCATCGTGCCCTGGGCGCTGCAGCGACCGGTGGCGCTGATCTTCGACGAATACGACGCCGGCCGCCCCGACGTGATGTTCGTCATCCAGCGCATCCTCGAGCGCGACGGCAAGTTCACCCTGCTCGACCAGAACCGCGTGATCCGCCCGCATCCCGGGTTCCGCCTGTTCGCCACCTCGAACACCGTCGGCCTCGGCAATCCGAGCGGGCTGTACCACGGCACCCAGGTGCTCAACCACGCGCAGATCGACCGCTGGAACATCGTCGCGACGCTGAACTACCTGCCGCGCGACGAGGAAATGGCGATCGTGCTCGCGCGGGTGCCCGGCAAGGCCAACGACAGGGGTCGCAGGCTGATCGAATCGATGGTGGCGGTGGCCGACCTGACCCGCAAGGGCTTCGCCGCCGGCGATCTGTCGACACTGATGTCGCCGCGCACGGTGATCACCTGGGCCGAGAACTGCGAGATCTTCCGCGATCCGGCGCTGGCGTTCAGGCTCTCCTTCCTCAACAAGTGCGACGAGGTCGAGCGCACCATCGTGGCCGAGTACTACCAGCGCTGCTTCGGCGAAGAGCTCGACGAGTCCTGGGCGCGCGCGGCGGGGAGTCCGTAGTGGTCATGCCGCAGCAAAGGGCGAAGCGGCAGCAGAAGGTCGAGGAGCTCTGCGCCGCCGCGATCCGCGCGCTGACCGGCGACGCCGGGCTGCACTTCCGCGGCGGGCGCCTGCACCGCGGCGTGCAGCCGCTGCCGCTGCACGCGCCGCACCTGCGCACCGACCCCGAGCACGACGACTTCGGTTCGCATCGCGGCGCGGCCGACGGCATGGCGCTGCGGCTGCGACACTCCGACGCCGAGCTGCACCGCCGGCTCTGCCCCGCCGAGCCGGTCGAGCGGCTGATCTTCGAGCTGCTCGAGCAGTTGCGCGTCGAGGCGCTGGTGCCCGCCGACATGCCGGGGATGGCGCTCAACCTGCGCCACCGCTTCGAGGCCTGGTCGCGCGCCTTCCACCGCTCGGGTCTGACCGAGACCAGCCTCGGTCTGCTGCTGTACACCGTGGCGCAGATCTGCTGGTCGCGGCTGAACGCGCGGCCGGTGCTCGAGGACACCGAGGATTTCATCGAGGCCACGCGCGCCGCGATCGTGCCGGCGCTGGGCGTGGCGCTGGCGGGCATCCGCCGGCATCGCGCCGACCAGGCCGCGTTCGCGCCCCATGCGCTCGAGATCGCCCGCATCGTCGGCGAGGCGATCCGCGCCGCCGCGCAGCAGCAGCGCGATGCCGAGCCCCGCGACGAAGACGACGACGCGCGCGCGGGCTTCGCGCTGCTGCTCGACTTCGACCGCGAACAAGGCGAGGCGATCGCCGCCGCGGCTACCGGCCAGAGCAAGGTGTTCCAGGACGCCGAGCACGGCGGCTATCGCGTCTACACCACCCGCTACGACCGAGAGGTCGAGGCCGGCTCGCTGGTGCGCAAGGCGCTGCTGCGCGAGGCCCGCGAGCGGCTCGACCGGCGCATCGCCGGCCTGGGGATCAACCTGTCCCGGCTGACCCGCCAGCTGGCGGCGATCCTCGCGGTGGCGCAGCGCGACGGCTGGTCGTTCGGCGAGGAGGAGGGCTACGTCGACGGCCGCCGTCTGGCGCAGCTGGTCAGCTCGCCGGCCGAGCGGCGTCTGTTCCGGCTGGAGCAGTACAAGCCCGGTGCCGACTGCCTGCTCAGCTTTTTGGTCGACTGTTCGGGCTCGATGAAGGAGCACATCGAGCCGGTCGCGGTGATGATCGACCTGCTGGTGCGCGCGCTCGAGCCGATCGGGGTGACGACCGAGGTGCTGGGCTTCACCACCGGCGCCTGGAACGGCGGCCAAGCCCAGCGCGACTGGCTGAGCCACGGCCGGCCGAAGCACCCGGGGCGGCTCAACGAGGTCTGCTACCTGGTGTTCAAGGACGCCGACCGGCCTTGGCGCCGCGCGCGCACCGACATCGCGGCGCTGCTCAAGGCCGACCTGTTCCGCGAAGGCATCGACGGCGAAGCGGTCGACTGGGCCTGCGGGCGCATGCTCGGGCGCGGCGAGGGGCGGCGCATCCTGGTCGTCGTCTCCGACGGCTGCCCGATGGACAGCGCCACCAGCCTGGCCAACGACGCCTTCTACCTCGACAACCACCTCAAGGCGGTGGTGGCGCGCCACGCGCAGCAGCGCGACGTCGAGGTGCTCGGCATCGGCGTCGGCCTCGACCTCAGCCCCTTCTACCGCCGCTGCCTGGCGACCGACCCGAGCTGCGCGCCCGACAACGCGCTGTTCGCCGACATCGTCCGGCTGATCGGTGGGCGCCATCGGCGCTGAGGCCCCGCCTGCGCCGTCGCGTGCGGCGCCCTAAGCTCTACCCGTTCGAACAGCCGCCCGAGAGCGGTACCCCTGTCCCAAGGAGAACAGCATGAGCGACAAGACCCGAAGGGATTTCCTGCGCCTGTCGGCCGGTGGCCTGCTGCTCGCCGGCGCCGGTCCGTGGCTGGCGCGCTTGGCGCGCGCGGGCGAACTCGGGCCCGATGCGCTTCCGGCCGGAACGCTGGCCGAGAGCCGGCTCGAGGCGCTGCCGGGCAAGCTGCCGCTGATCAAGAAGACCTACCGCCCGCCGAACTACGAGACGCCGATCGAATACTTCCGCGAAGCGTTCACGCCGAACGAGGCTTTCTTCGTCCGCTACCACCTGTCCGACATCCCCGAGATCGACCCGGCCGCCTGGCGGCTCGAGGTCGGCGGCGAGGCGGCGACCGGCAAGCTGTCGCTGTCGCTCGCGGATCTGAAACGCGACTTCGAGCTGGTCGAGCTCGCCGCGGTGTGCATGTGCGCCGGCAACCGTCGCGGGCTGTTCGACCCGCACGTGCCGGGGGTGCAGTGGGGTCACGGTGCGATGGGTAACGCGCGCTGGCGCGGTGTGCGGCTGCGCGACGTGCTGGCCAGGGCCGGCATCGCCAGGGATGCGCTCGAGATCGTGTTCGACGGCGCCGACCGCGGGCCGTTGCCGAAGACGCCGGACTTCCTGAAGTCGCTGCCGGCGTGGAAGGCGATGGACCCGGATACGCTGATCGCCTTCGAGATGAACGGTGCGCCGCTGCCGCGCTGGAACGGTGCGCCGGCGCGGCTGGTGGTGCCGGGCTGGGCGGCGACCTACTGGATCAAGCACCTGACGCGCATCGAGCCGGTGGCGAAGGCCTACGACGGCTTCTGGATGAAGGGGGCCTACCGCATTCCGCGACGCTTCCCGACGGTAGACCGCTTCCTCAGCCAGGACACCGAAGCCAACACGCCGATCACCGACATGGTGGTCAACTCGCTGATCACCAGCGTCGAGCCGGGGCAGGCGGTGGCCGCCGGTCAGCCGCTGCCGATCGCAGGCATGGCGTGGGACGGCGGCGGCGGGGTCAACCGCGTCGACGTTTCGGTCGACGGCGGACGCAGCTGGCAGGCAGCCGAGCTCGGGCCCGACCACGGGCGCTACGCGTTCCGGCCGTTCAGCTACATGTACACGCCACAGGCCAAGGGCGGGCTGGTGGTGCTGAGCCGCGCCGCCAACCGCATCGGCCAGGCGCAGGTGTTCGAGGCGATTCCCAACCCGCCCGGCTACCACCACAACGTGGTGTCGCGGGTCGAGCTGACGGTGGTCTGACAGGAGGCGCGCCATGGACATCCGTAATCCGATCCGCGCTGCGCTGTGCGCCGCGCTGCTGATCGCGCCGTTCGCCGCCGCCCAGGCCGGCGAAGCCGACATCGTGCTGAAAGACGGCTCCGGCAAGGACCGCGTGCAGGTGCACTGCATGGTCTGCCACAGCACCGACTACATCGTGATGAATTCACCGTTCCTCGACCGCAAGGGCTGGGAGGCGACGGTCGCCAAGATGATCAAGGTGATGGGCGCACCGATCCCCGACGAAGACGCCAGGCTCATCGTCGACTACCTGGTCGCGAGCTACGGCAAGGCGCCGTGAGCGGTCGCGTATCCGGAATGCTGGGGACTGGTTCCATCGCCGCTGTCCGGCTGGTGCTGCGCCAGCCGGACCGTGTTCCTTACCATCGAGCGCAACGGTTCGCACGATCCCATCCCGGACCGTTTCTCCCTTCCTCAGTTAACCGGCACTGTGCCGGCTTCGTGGTTTCGGCCCGCTCCCTCGGCGGGCCTTTTTCTTGCGCCACTTGCTGCGGTGTCTCACGCCGAGGGGGATTGCTCGGTCGCCATCTGTCGCATCAGCTCGCCGAGCTTGCGGATGCCGGGCTCGATGCGGTCGGCGCGGATCGATGAATAGCCCAGGCGGAAGCGGTTGCGCGGCGGCGGCTCGGTCATGAAGAACACTTCGCCCGGCTCGATCAGGATGCCGTTCGCTTCGGCCAGCCCGGCGAGTTCGCGCGCATCGAGCCAGCCGGGGCCTTCGAGCCAGAACGAAGCCCCGCCCGAAACCGGTACCGCGCGCGTGTCGGGCAGGTGCGCGGCGATCGCCCGCTCCAGCGTCTGCGCACGCTCGCGGTAGGCGTGGCTGAGGCGGCGCATCAGCGTGTCGTGATGGCCGAGCGCCAGGAACAGCGCGAAGCAGCGCTGGATGTAGGTCGAGGGGTGGCGCAGCATCAGCCGGCGCAGCGCGCGCAGCTCGTGGATCAGTTCCTTGGGGCCGACGATGTAGCCGAGCCGCAGCCCGGGCGCGAAGCTCTTCGACAGGCTGCCGATGTAGATCACGCGGTCGTTGCGGTCCAGGCTCTTCAGCGCCGGCGTCGGCTCGCCGCTGAAGCGGTTCTCGCTCTCGTAGTCGTCTTCGATCAGCACCAGGTCGGCGTCGGAGGCCAGCCCGAGCAGCGCTTCGCGGCGCTCGAGCGGCATCGTCACCGTGGTCGGGCACTGGTGGCTCGGCGTCGTGTAGACGTAGCGGCACCGGCGCAGGGCGTCGTCGACGCGCAGCCCGGCTTCGTCGACCGCCAGCGGCACCAGGTGCGGGGTGCGGCTGGCGAAGGTGTTGCGCGCATCGGGGTAGCCGGGCTCTTCGAGGCCGACCACGGTGTCGCGCGTCATCAGCAGGTCGGCGACCAGGTACAGCGCCTGCTGCGCGCCGACGGTGACGACGATCTCGTCGGCCTCGGCCCAGACGCCGCGCCGGGGCAGCACGCGCGTGCGGACCTGCTGGATCAGCGACTCGTCGTCGCGGGCGATCAGGTCGGGCGCCCAGTCGCGGATGTCCATCACGCTCAGCGCCTTGAGCCCGCATTCGCGCCAGTCGGCGGTCGGGAACAGCTGCGGGTCGAACTGGCCGTACAGGAAGGGGTAGGGGTACTGCTGCCAGTCGGCCGGCTTGACGATGTTGCGCTGGGTCGAGGGGCGGAAGCGAAAGCGCACATCCCAGTCGGGCGGCGCCACGCGCCCGGGGACCGGGGCGACCGGGTGCGCGACGCGCCCGGCCAGCACCTCGGGGTTGACGAAATGGCCGCTGCGTTCGCGCGAGATCAGGTAGCCGTCGTCGACCAGCTGCTGGTAGGCGAGCACCACGGTGTTGCGCGCGACGCCGAGCTGGTCGGCGAGCTCGCGGCTCGAAGGGATCGGCACGCCGGGCGGCAGGCGCTCGTCGAGGATCGCCGTCACGAGCATCTGCCGGATCTGGTTCTGCAGGGTCATGCCGCTCTGCGCGGAGAGCTGGAACAGCTGGCTCCACATCGCGGCGCTCAGTTTGCTCGACATGCGTGCTCCTTGTGTCGGTACGTGTGCCGACGTCATGAATCCGTGGGCGT
>JBDHRG010000210.1:0-6273 GCA_039807445.1 Candidatus Competibacteraceae bacterium | reverse complement strand
GGCCGCGCTCGCGTGCGGCGTGCTCGCGCAGCGCTACTTCGCCTCGGCGCCGGGGCAAGCGCTGGCGGCGATCAAGACCAACGAGACGCGCCTCGAGTATCTCGGCATCTCCGCCAAGCGCGTGTTCTGGGGCGGCTACCTCGTCTCGGCGGCGCTGTGCGGGCTGGGAGGCAGTCTGTTCGCCCTTGCTCAGGGGCTGGTGACGCCGGAGATGGGTTACTGGGTGCGCTCGGGCGAGATGGTGTTCATCGCCGTCCTCGGCGGCGCCGGCCATGCCGTAGGTGCCTTCCTCGGCGCCGTCGTCTTCGAGTTCGTCAAACTCTACGCGGCGGCGCTGCTGACCGGCGTCTGGCAGCTCGTGCTCGGCCTGATCCTGATCGCGATCGTGTTCGCCGCGCCAAGCGGACTGGTCGGACTGATGCAGCGGCTGGGACGGCGCGGACCCGCGGCCTCGGCGGGGAGGGCGTGACATGGCGACCCCCCTGCTGAAGACCGTCGGGCTGCGTCTCGCCTTCGGTGGCGTCGTCGCCGCGGACAACATCGACTTCGAGCTCGTCGAAGGCGAATGCCTGGCCGTGGTCGGCCAGAACGGCGCCGGCAAGACGACCTTCATCAATATGTGCACCGGCTACATTCGACCCCACGGCGGCCAGGTGTTCTTCGACGGCGAGGAGATCACCGGCTGGTCACCGCGGCGGATCACCCGCCGGGGCGTGGCCCGCTCGTTCCAGATCCCGCAGATCTTCGACGAACACAGCGTGCGCGAATGCCTGTTGATCGCGGCTTCCGCCGCGCTGCGCCGCTCGCACCCGCTGCTGCCGGTCGAGCGGGTGGTGGACGCCGACGAGGTCGACGCGACGCTCGAGCTGGTGCAGCTGGCCGAGCGCGCCGATGACCGGGCCGCGTCCTTGCCGGAAGGCCAGCGCAAGCTGCTCGACGTGGCGATGGCGCTGGTGCTGAAGCCGCGGCTGCTGATCATGGACGAGCCCACCAGCGGTGTCTCCACCGACGAGAAGCACGCGCTGATGGCGACCGTGATGCAGGCGCTCGCGCAGCGCCGGATCACCAGCATCTTCGTCGAGCACGACATCGACATCGTGCGGCGCTACGCGACGCGCCTGGCGGCCTGGATCGCCGGGCGCATCGCTGTCGACGGGTCGTCCGAGCAGGTCCTCAACGACCCCAAGGTCATCCAACACGTGATCGGAGGCTGACATGCTGGTGTTCGACAAGGTGTCCGCGAGCATCGCCGGCGTGTCGGTGCTGCGCGGGATCGCGACGCAGCTCACGCACGGCGAGACCGTGGCGATCGTGGGGCGCAACGGCGCCGGCAAGACCACGCTGCTGCGGCTGGTGATGGGTTTTGTGCCGCTCGCCGCAGGCCGCGTGCTGTTCGACGGCCAGGACCTCTCCCAGGTTTCGGCGCACCGGCGCACGCGCCTGGGTATCGGCTACGCGCCCGAGGACCGCGTCATGTTCCCCGGCTTCAGCGTGGCGGAGAACCTGCGCTTTCCGTGCGGGATGCTGCGCATGTCAAGCCGGGAAATCGACGAGCGCCTGGCCGAGGTGCTGACGATCGTCCCCGAGCTTGGGCCGATGCTCGACCGTCCGGGCACGGCGCTCTCGGGTGGCCAGGGCAAGATGGCGGCGCTGGCTCGCGCGCTGATGGTGGGCACCCGCCTGGTGATGCTCGACGAACCCTTCCAGGGACTGGCACCGGTGCTGGCGCTGCAATACACCGAAGCGCTGCACCGGTTGCACACGGCGCGTCCCGACCTCTGCGTCGTCATCACCGAATCCAACCGCAGCCTGCTCAAGGATGTCCCGACCAAGACGCTGACGCTCGAGCGCGGGGCGCTGACGGTCGATACCGACACGCCCGTCGCCGTGAGCGCCGGGCTGTCCGAACGCAGGTTTTCTGCAATCCCGCCCTGCAAGGGGGCGTTTCTAAAAGACGGAGCCGTTCCGGCGACGTGACGCTTCAACAGAGGAGAAACCGAGATGCAAAAGCTGTTCATCGACGGTCAGTGGGTCGACGCCGAGGGTGGCGATCCGATTCCGGTCATCGATCCTAGCACCGGTGATGTGTTCGATCATCTCGCCCGGGGCAGCCGCGCCGACGTGGATCGCGCGGTGCGCGCGGCGCGCAAGGCGCTGGACGGCGAGTGGGGGCGGCTCGATGCGCTCGAGCGCGGTCGCATCATGCTGCGCATGGCGGAGCTGATCCTCGGGCGGGCCGAGGAGCTGGCGGCGCTCGAGGCGCGCGATACCGGCAAACCGATGAGCCAGGCGCGCACCGATATCCGCACGGTGGCGCGCTACTTCGAGTTCTTCGGCAGCGCCGCCGACAAGGTGCACGGCGAGGTGATCCCCTACCGCAACGGCTACCACGTGATGCTGCTGCGCGAGCCCTGCGGCGTCACCGGCCACATCCTGCCCTGGAACTATCCGGCGCAGATGTTCGGACGCACGCTGGCGCCGGCGCTGGCGATGGGCAACGCGACCGTGCTCAAGCCCTCGGAAGACGCCTGCCTGACGCCCTTGCGGCTCGCCGAGATCGCCAGCGAGGCGGGCCTGCCGGCTGGCGCGATCAACATCGTCACCGGTTCCGGCGAAGAGGCCGGCGCGGCGCTGACGGCGCATCCGGACGTCAACTACCTGTCGTTCACTGGCTCGCCCGAGGTCGGCACCCTGGTACAGAAGGCCGCCGCCGAGAACCACGTCAAATGCGCGCTCGAGCTCGGCGGCAAGTCGCCCCAGCTCGTGTTCGCCGACGCCGACTTCGAGCTGGCACTGCCGGCAGTGGTCATGGGCATCATCAACAACGCCGGCCAGACCTGCTCCGCCGGCAGCCGTCTGCTGGTGCAGGAGTCGGTCTACGACGAGTTCGTCGGTCTGGTCGCCAAGCGCTTCGCCGAACTGCGGGTGGGCACGCCGGCGATGGACCTGAACTGCGGTCCGCTGATCAACCGCACGCAGCATGCGCGCGTCAGCGGCTTCATCGACCAGGCCCGGCAAACCGGGGTGCCGATCCTCGCGCAAGGGCGGCTGGCCGAAGGACTGCCGGGCGGGGGTTATTTCGTTCCGCCGACGGTGTTCGGACCGGTGCCGCGCGAACACCGCCTCGCGCTCGAGGAGGTGTTCGGCCCCGTGCTGGCGGCGATCCCGTTCCGCGACGAGGAGGATGCAGTGCGGCTGGCCAACGGCACCGAGTTCGGGCTGATGGCGGGTGTCTGGACCCGCGACGGCGCCCGGCAGCTGCGGCTGGCGAAGCGCCTGCAGTGCGGCCAGGTGCTGATCAACTGCTTCGGCGCGGGCGGCGGCGTCGAGCTGCCCTTCGGAGGCGTCAAGAAGAGCGGCCACGGTCGCGAGAAGGGCCTGTTGGCGCTCGAGGAGGTCAGCGTACCGAAGACGGTCGTGCAGTTCCACGGCGAATGAATCAGTGAAGTCGGCAAAGTAAGGAGAGACGTTCATGAGACTGGAGAATCGTGTGGCGATCGTCACCGGTGCAGCCAGCGGCTTCGGCGCCGAGATCGCGCGGCGCTACGCCGCGGAAGGCGCCAGGGTGGTGCTGGCGGACCGCAACGAGGCCGACGCGCGCGAGGTGGCGGCCTCGCTGGGCGAGAACACGCTGGCGATGCGCTGCGACGTCACGCAGCGCGCCGACATCGACAAGCTGGTGGCCGCGACCGTCGAGCGCTTCGGCACGCTGGACATCGTTGTCAACAACGCTGGCACCACGCACCGCAACCAGCCGCTGCTCGAGGTCGACGAGGCGACCTTCGACCGTGTCTACGCGGTGAACGTCAAGTCGATCTACCACATGACGATGGCCGTGGTACCGCTCATGCGCCGGCAGAAGCGTGGCGTGATCCTCAACGTCGGTTCGGTGGCGGGCATCCGCCCGCGCCCCGGGCTGACCTGGTACAACGGCTCCAAGGGCGCGGTGAACATGCTGTCCAAGTCGCTGGCGGTCGAGCTCGGGCCGGACGGGATCCGCGTCAACGCCATCTGCCCGGTGCTGGGCGAGACGGGCCTGCTCGAAGCCTTCATGGGCGTGCCGGACACGCCGGAGAACCGTGCACGCTTCCTCGCGACGATTCCGCTGGGGCGCTTTGCTCGCGGCTCCGACGTCGCGCATGCGGCGGTGTACCTGGCCTCCGACGAGGCGGAGTTCATCACCGGCGTCGAGTTCCCGGTCGACGGCGGCCGTACGGTCTGATCCGGCCGCGGCCACCGTGCGGCTCCGGCGGCGGCCTTTGTGACGTGCAGAGCGGCGTGCGTCACGAGCGCATGCGCTGAATCTCCATCCTTAGTGAGTCGGGTGCCGACAGGAATCGTCGGCTGGCCCCGGCTCACCGCTGAAACGGGGGTGCGGCATGGCCGCACCCCCGTCGGAGACGAACCGATGAAGATCGAGGCTGCTGTTCTGCGGGAGGCCGGTCTGCCCCGACCCTATCGCGAGAGTCGACCCCTGCGGATCGAGGAGGTGGATCTCGCTCCACCCCGGCAAGGCGAGGTGCTGGTGCAGATCAAGGCCGCGGGGCTGTGCCATTCGGACCTCTCGGTGATCAACGGCGACCGGCCGCGCCCGACGCCTATGGTCATCGGCCACGAGGCGGCGGGCATCGTGCGCGAAGTGGGCGACGGCGTGAGCGATCTGGCTCCCGGTGACCACGTGGTGATGATTTTCGTGCCCAGTTGCGGCACCTGCGAGTTCTGCGTGCAGGAACGCCCGGCGCTGTGCATTCCGGGCAACGCCGCGAACCGCAAGGGCGAACTGCTCGGCGGTGGAGGAAGGCTTTCCGCGGGCGGGGAGCCGATCCATCACCACGTCGGGGTTTCGGCCTTCGCCGAGTACGCCGTGGTGTCGCGCCTGTCGCTGGTGAAGATTCGGCAGGACATCCCCTTCGAGAGCGCGGCACTGCTCGGTTGTGCGGTGCTGATGGGGGCGGGTGCGGTCGTGAACTCGGCCAGAGTGCACCCCGGGGCCAGCGTGGCGGTGATCGGGCTGGGGGGCGTGGGCTTCAATTCGCTCTTGGCCGCATTGATGGTCGGGGCGGCTAGAGCCCGTTATGAACCTCCCGCGATTGTTCACACCGCTCGCGGGAGGTTCATAACAGGGGCTCTAAGTGTTCTGAGCCAGGCTGCACTCGAACCGTATCCCTGAGCCGCCTGCCA
Source organism: Candidatus Competibacteraceae bacterium (assembly GCA_039807445.1). Taxonomy (GTDB): domain Bacteria; phylum Pseudomonadota; class Gammaproteobacteria; order Competibacterales; family Competibacteraceae; genus JBDHRG01. The sequence continues at coordinate 1,092 of JBDHRG010000210.1, read as the reverse complement.
TCACATCGGCCTGCGCCCTCGGGATCGGCGGCGCTCGCTCGCGGGCGTCCGGTCACGCTGGCGTAGCCGATGTAGCTGGCATGAAGCAGCACGCCACGCTCGCGTGGCGTACCCGATATCGGTTTACCGATTACCGGCCGCGCCTCTAGGCATCGCGTCCGATGTGTTGTGGCAGGCGTCATGCGTTCTGATTATTGGAATGCCTGATTAGAAAAACACAAATTCAATGAACACCACGTGCTTGGCAAACTGCGCTTCACAACCGCAGTGGGGGCAGGACCCCGGAGAGAGCGATGCGCGTGGATATCGAGCACCTGAAGCAGTGGGTCGGCAGGACCGAGGCTCGGAGCGAGCGGCTGGCGGCGTTCCCGGCGAACGCCCTGGCGGCGACGCTGGATCGCGAGGATCCCCCGTTCGCGGACGGCGCGCCGCTGCCGCCGTTGTGGCACTGGCTGCACTTCCTGCCGATCCATCGGATGTCCGAGGTCGGGGCGGACGGCCACGCCGAGCGCGGCGGCTTCCTGCCGCCGGTGCCGCTGCCGCGGCGCATGTGGGCCGGGGGGCGCTTCGCCTTCGAGCGTCCGCTGCGCATCGGCGACACCGTCACGCGCACATCGCGCGTGCTCGGCGTCGAGCACAAGTCCGGGCGCAGCGGCGAACTGGTGTTCGTGACGGTGCGGCACGAGCTCGGCGACGCCCACGGCCTCGCCCTGAGCGAAGAGCACGACATCGTCTACCGCGAGGCGCCGGCGCCCGATACGCCGCAGCCCGCCCTCCAGTCGGCGCCGGCCGACGCTGCCTGGGAGCGGGTCATCCGCCCCGATCCGGTGCTGCTGTTCCGCTACTCGGCGCTGACCTTCAACGGTCACCGCATCCACTACGACCGCCGCTATGTGACCGAGGTCGAGGGCTACCCGGGCCTGATCGTCCACGGCCCGCTGATCGCGACGCTGCTGATCGACTCGCTGCACCGCGCGCGCCCCGAGGCCACGATCGCGCGCTTCGCCTTCCGCGCGGTGAAACCGCTGTTCGACACCGCCGAGTTCGCCGTGTGCGGCGCGCCCGCCGAGGACGGCAGGACCGTCCGCCTGT
>JBDHRG010000209.1:0-6313 GCA_039807445.1 Candidatus Competibacteraceae bacterium | reverse complement strand
CCAGCGACCTCTACTGCGGCGCGCTGAAGAACCGCCGTAACCTGCACCTGCACCCGCTCAACCTGTGCATCGGCGAGGCCCGGGCGGCCGAGCGCCTGGGCGCGCTGATCTTCGAGCACTCCGAGGTGCTGGATATCGTCCATGGCGTCAGCCCGGTGATCATTACCGCCGGCGGACGCATTCACGCCGAGCAGGTGCTGCTGGCCGGCGACGTCTATCACAAGCTCGAGCGCAAGCGGCTCAGAGGCATGATTTTCCCGGCCATGGGCGGCATCGTCACCACCGCGCCGCTGGGCGAGCTGGCGCACACGATCAACCCGCAGGATCTGGCCGTCTACGATTGCCGTTTCGTCCTCGATTACTACCGCCTGACCGCCGACGGCCGCCTGCTGTTCGGCGGCGGCGCCAACTACTCCGGGCGCGACTCGCGGGATATCGCCGGCGAACTGCGCCCTTGCATCGAGCGCACCTTCCCGCAGCTCAAGGGCGTGGCCATCGAGTTCCAGTGGAGCTGTGCCATGGGCATCGTCATGAACCGCATCCCGCAGCTGGGCAAGCTCTCCAGCAACGTCTGGTACTGCCAGGGCTACTCCGGCCACGGCGTGGCCACCAGCCACATCATGGGCGAGATCATGGCCGAAGCCATAAGCGGCACCCTCGGCCGCTTCGATACCTTCGCCGCCTGCAAGCATGTCCGCGTGCCGCTGGGCGAGGCGTTCGGCAACCCGATGCTGGCGGCGGGCATGTGGTACTACCAGCTGCTCGAACGGCTGCGCTGATGGCGGCCCACCGCCAAGGAAGCCGCTCGCCCTCCCTTCAGCAGTGCCCCCATGTCCCCGAAGCACCAATGCCGGGCAGCGACAGTTCCGGCACCGCACGCGAGGTAACCGATGTCCTCCATCCCCTTGGTCGCAGTCACCGCCTGCACCAAACAGCTGGGCCTGCACCCCTTCCACGTCGTCGGCGACAAGTACGTCCGCGCTGTCGTGCAGGGTGCCGGCGCCCTTCCGTTGGTGGTGCCGGCCCTGGCTGAGCTGCTCGATATTCCGGTCCTGCTCGACAACGTCGACGGCCTGCTGCTCACCGGTTCGCCGTCCAATGTCGCGCCCCATCATTACCAGGGCGAGCCCAGCACGCCCGGCACCCTTCACGACCCGGCCCGCGATGCCACCAACCTCCCCCTGATCGAGGCGGCGCTGCGCGCCGGCGTGCCGCTGTTGGCGATCTGTCGCGGTTTCCAGGAACTCAACGTGGCGCTCGGCGGCAGCCTGCACCAATGCGTGCACGAGGTCGGCCCCTACGCCGATCACCGTGAGCCCGCCGACCAGCCGGTGGAAGTGCAGTACGCCGCGCGCCAGGGGCTGCGGGTCCAGCCCGGCGGCCTGCTCGAGGCCATGGGCCTGGCCGCGCAGCTCCAGGTGAACTCCATCCACTGCCAGGGTATCGACCGCCTGGCTCAAGGCCTGCGGGTCGAGGCCATCGCCCCGGACGGGCTGATCGAGGCCGTGTCGGTGAGCGATACCCAGGCCTTCGCCCTCGGCGTGCAGTTCCATCCCGAGTGGCAGGTGCGCAACAACCCCGCCTACCTGGCAATTTTCCAAGCGTTCGGCGTGGCCTGCCGCCGACGCGCCGCGCAGCGTTGAGCTGAATCCAGCCCATTATTCAGGAGCACTCGAGATGCCCCTTTCCCTCGCCGACTGGGAAGCCAAAGCCCGGACCCTGGCCATCGAAGGCCGTGCCTTCATCGATGGCGGCTATGTCGAGGCGGCCGACGGCCGCACCTTCGACTGCCTCAGCCCGCTGGACGGTCGCCGGCTCGCCGCGGTCGCCAGCTGCACCGCGGTCGATGCCGAACACGCAGTGGCCAATGCCCGCCAGGCGTTCCTGTCCGGCGCCTGGTGCGGCCAGGCCCCGGCCCGGCGCAAGGCGGTGCTGATCCGTTTCGCCGAACTGATCGAAAGCCATGCCGAAGAGCTCGCCCTGCTGGAAACCCTGGACATGGGCAAACCGATCCGTGACTCGCTGACCGTCGATGTGCCCGGGGCCGCCCGGGCCATTCGCTGGTGCGGCGAGGCCATCGACAAGATCTACGACGAAGTGGCCGCCACCCCGCACAACGAACTGGGCCTGGTCACCCGTGAACCGGTGGGTGTGGTCGCCGCCATCGTGCCGTGGAACTTCCCCCTGCTGATGAGCTGCTGGAAACTCGGCCCGGCCCTGGCCACCGGCAACTCGGTCATCCTCAAGCCGTCCGAGAAGTCGCCGCTGACCGCCATCCGCCTGGCCCAGCTGGCCTGTGATGCCGGCATCCCGGCCGGCGTGTTCAACGTGCTGCCGGGATTCGGCCACACCGTGGGCAAGGCCCTGGCCCTGCACATGGACGTCGACACCCTGGTGTTCACCGGCTCTACCAAGATCGCCAAGCAACTGATGATCTACGCCGGCGAATCCAACCTGAAGCGCGTCTGGCTGGAAGCCGGCGGCAAGAGCCCGAACATCGTCTTCGCCGACGCGCCTGACCTGCAGGCCGCCGCCGAGGCTGCCGCCGGCGCCATCGCCTTCAACCAAGGCGAGGTCTGCACCGCCGGTTCGCGCCTGCTGGTCGAGCGTTCGATCAAGGACCAGTTCGTGCCCAGGGTGGCCGAGGCGATCAAGGCCTGGAAACCGGGCAATCCGCTGGACCCGGAGACCAACGTCGGCGCCCTGGTGGACACCCAGCAGCTGAACACCGTGCTCAGCTACATCGAGGCCGGGCATGCCGACGGCGCCAAGCTGGTGGCCGGCGGCAAGCGCACCCTGGAAGAAACCGGCGGCGTCTACGTCGAGCCGACCATCTTCGACGGCGTGAGCAACGCCATGCGCATCGCCCAGGAAGAAATCTTCGGCCCGGTGCTCTCGATCATCGCCTTCGACAGTGTCGAAGAGGCCGTGCAGATCGCCAACGACACCGTCTATGGCTTGGCCGCAGCGGTCTGGACCAGCAACCTGTCCAAGGCCCACCTGACCGCCAAGGCCCTGCGCGCCGGCAGCGTCTGGGTCAACCAGTACGACGGCGGCGACATGACCGCGCCGTTCGGCGGTTTCAAGCAGTCCGGCAACGGTAGGGACAAGTCGCTGCACGCGTTCGACAAGTACACCGAACTGAAAGCGACCTGGATCAGGCTCTGACGACCGCGCCCTTCACTGGCGTGCAGGTGGCGCTCGACGCAGACCGCGCCGCCGCGTCCCCGCCGCAGTTCGAGCTGCGGCAGCGCCGGATCGTGGCGGAAGTCCGAATCCTGGGCGGAAGTGGCTCGGTTACGATATGTCGAGGTGAACATGAGCTTGGCGTCAAATATTCTTTTCCGGCATTTCCGCCAGCGTCTAGAGTCTATGGCGTCTACATCGCTGCACAGGAGGTTCCGCCATGGCACTGCGACTCGGTGACGACGCGCCCGACTTCACCGCCGAAACCACCGAAGGTCCGATCCGCTTCCACGACTGGATCGGCGACAGTTGGGCCGTGCTGTTCTCGCATCCGCGCGACTTCACCCCGGTGTGCACCACCGAGCTCGGCGAAGTGGCGCGGCTGAAGCCGGAATTCGACAAGCGCAAGGTCAAGGTGATCGGCCTCAGCGTCGACCCGCTCGAGGACCACAAGGGCTGGGCCGGCGACATCGCCGAAACCCAGGGGCACGCGCTGAACTTCCCGCTGATCGCCGACGGCGACCGCAAGGTCTCGTTGCTGTACGACATGATCCACCCGAACGCCGACGAAACCTTCACGGTGCGCACGGTGTTCGTGATCTCGCCGCAAAAGAAGGTGCGGCTGATGATCACCTACCCGCAGGCGACCGGGCGCAACTTCAACGAGATCCTGCGCGTGATCGATTCGCTGCAGCTGACCGACGGCTACAAGGTCGCCACGCCGGTGAACTGGAAGGACGGCGACGACGTGATCGTGCTGCCCTCGCTCAGCGACGAGCAGGCCAGGCCGCTGTTCCCGAAGGGCTGGAAGGCGCTGAAGCCTTACCTGCGCGTGACGCCGCAGCCGAACAAGTGATCCCACGGGTCATGAAGGAAGGGTGATGAGGGATGGGGCAGACTACCATTCCCCATTCCCCATTCCCCATTCCCCATTCCCCATTCCCGATCACCCGACGCCGATCGCCTCGATCGCCTCGGTCAGCTCGAGCCAGGCTTCCTCGGCCGCCTCGAGTCCCTGCAGCGCCTCGGCCTGCTCGCGCAGCAGTTCCTTCAGCCTGGCCTTGTGGACTTCTTCGTAGACCGAAGGCTCGGCCAGCGCGGCCTCGATGCGTTCCTTGGCCGCGTTGCGCTTCTCGATGTCTTTCTCGACCGCGGCGAGCTTCTTTTCCAGCGGCTTGCGTCTGGCTGCCAGCGCGTTGCGGCGCTCGGCCTCGAGGCGCTTCTGCTCCTTGCGCTCGGCGGCACTGAGGCCGCCCGCTTCGCGCGGTGCATCGGTTTTCGGCGTCGCCGCCTTCTGCCGTTCGGCCAGCCAGTCGCGGTAATCGTCGAGGTCGCCGTCGAAGGGGCGGGCGCGGCCGTCGACCACCAGCAGGAAGGCGTCGGTGGTCGCGCGCAGCAGGTGGCGGTCGTGCGAGACCACGATCAGCGCCCCCTCGTAATCGGTCAGCGCCAGGTTCAGCGCTTCGCGCATCTCCAGGTCGAGGTGGTTGGTCGGCTCGTCGAGCAGCAGCAGGTTGGGTTTCTGCCACACCAGCAAGGCCAGCGCGAGCCGCGCCTTTTCGCCGCCCGAGAACGGCGCGATCGGCTCGAGCGCGCGGTCGCCGCGGAAGTCGAAGCCGCCGACGAAGTCGCGGATCGCCTGTTCGGAAACCTCGGGCGAGAGCTTCTGCACGTGCTCGACCGCGCTCCAGTCGGATCTGAGCGCCTCGAGCTGGTGCTGCGCGAAGTAGCCGACGCGCAGCCCCTGGCCTTCGATCCGCTGTCCGGCGAGCGGAGCGAGCATGCCGGCGAGCAGCTTGATCAGCGTCGACTTGCCGGCACCGTTCGGTCCGAGCAGGCCGATGCGCGTGCCTGGCTGGACGACCAGATTCACCCGCTCGAGCAGCGGCGCTGCGCCGTAGCCGGCCGCGGCCGCGTCGAGCTTCAGCAGCGGGTGCGGCATCGTCGGCGGCTCGGGGAAGGCGAACTCGAACGGCGAGTCGACGTGCGCCGCGGCGATCAGCTCCATGCGCGCCAGCGCCTTCAGCCGGCTCTGCGCCTGGCGTGCCTTGGTGGCCTTGGCACGGAAGCGGTCGATGTAGCTCTGCAGGTGCGCGATCTCGCGGCGCTGCCGCTCGTAGGCCGAGGTCTGCTGCGCCAGCTTCTCGGCGCGCTGACGCTCGAAGGCTTCGTAGTTGCCGGCGTACAGCGTCAGCTTCTGCTGCTCGAGGTGGACGATACCGTCGACCACCTTGTCGAGGAAGTCGCGGTCGTGCGAGATCAACAGCAGCGTGCCGGGGTAGGCGGCGAGCCAGGCTTCGAGCCAGATCACCGCGTCCAGGTCGAGGTGGTTGGTCGGCTCGTCGAGCAGCAGCAGGTCCGAGCGGCACATCAGCGCCTGCGCCAGGTTTAGGCGCATGCGCCAACCGCCCGAGAACTCCGACACCGGGCGCTCGAGCTGATCGGTGCGGAAGCCCAGCCCGGCGAGCAGTTGCGCGGCGCGCACGCGCGCGGTGTAGCCGCCGATCGCGTCGAGCCGCGCGTGCAGCTCGCCCAGGCGCGCGCCGTCGTGCGCCGCCTCGGCTTGTTCGAGCGCGGCCTCGACCTCGCGCAGCTCGCGGTCGCCGTCGAGCGCGTACTCGAGCGCCGGCCGGGCCAGCGCCGGCGTCTCTTGCGCGACGTGGGCGACGATCCACTTCGGCGGCAAGCCGCAGTCGCCGGCGTCGGGGTGGAGCTCGGCGCGGATCAGCGCGAACAGCGATGACTTGCCGGTGCCGTTGGCGCCGGTCAGCCCGATCTTCTGCCCCGGGAACACGGTCAGCGAAGCGTCTTCGAGCAGCGGCTTGCCGCCGCGCGCGAGCGAGAGATTGCGGATATTCAGCATGGTGCGCGGATTCTACCAGTTGCCGGGGGCGCGTTCCCGCTGCCGAGGGCGCACAATGGGCAGCCCGAACGCCGCCGGAGCCCTTCGTTGACCTCCTCCCCTCCCTTCAGGAAGGGGATTCCCGGCCTCGCAACCAGGACCTTTCTGCTTCATCGAGCCCTGCCCATGCCTCACAGAGACACAGGACTGACAGCCTCTCCACAGACTGACACCGCCAGCCCGGCGGCCAAGATGTTGCGCGCCGCGTTCACGTCGCGGTCGTGG
>JBDHRG010000208.1:0-6320 GCA_039807445.1 Candidatus Competibacteraceae bacterium | reverse complement strand
ATGCCATGAGCGATCACTACCACGACCCGAGCGACCTCACGCTGTTCAAGCGGCTGAGGGCGCTGGCGCCGGACGAATTCGGCGCATGGCTGGCGCTGGAAAGGATCGTCGCCCGCGAGGGCGGCGCGATTCCGCCCAAATACCGTCAGCTGATCGCCGTGGCGGTCGCGCTGACCACCCAGTGCCCGTACTGCATCGAGGCGCACGCCCGCGCCGCGAAGAAGGCCGGCGCCACCGAACACGAGCTGGCCGCCGCCACCCACGCCACGATGGCGCTGAAGTTCTTCGAGGAGGGGACGGATTCGCCCTGATGCCATCGCAGGCCGCACGGGTGCCGGCATGTCCGGCAGCTGCGCCGCGCATATCTGCCGCGCCTGCGGTTCGGGTCCGGGCATGCAGCCCGACGCCAGCTCCCGGTAATGGGCCTGGAGGTGGCGTTTCAGGATGCGCCTGATCTCGGCGACCGTGCTGGGCTCACGCCACTCGAACGGGTTCGAGCGCGAGCCGTGCACCGCCAGCACCGGGATCGCAGCCGGGTCGCACGGCGAGCACGGCCGCCGGGAGAAACCGGATCGAGCCCGACGCTCGGCGCACGGTCGCCGTCATGCGCACCGGCGCCCTTCACCCTCTCGGCGCCAGCCCTATCTTGACCGCCCAGACCGCCGCCGCGACGCGCGAGCGCAGGTTGAGCTTCTTCAGCAGGTGCTTGACGTGCACCTTGACCGTGCCTTCGGTGATCTCGAGCTCGCGCGCGATCAGCTTGTTGCTCTTGCCCTGGGCGATGTGGGTCAGGATCTCGTGCTCGCGCTCGGTCAGCTCGGCCAGCGGCGAAGGCTCGCTCGGGCCTTCCTGGCGCAGCGCGCGCGCCAGGAGCTCGGTGACCGGCGCCGACAGCACCAGCCGGCCGCGCGCCGCCAGGCGCAGGCTGTCGAGCATTTCCTCGGGCTCCATGTCTTTCAGCAGGTAGCCGTCGGCGCCGGCCGACAGCGCGGCGAGCACGTCGTCTTCGGCGTCGGAGACGGTGAACATGATCACGCGCGCGTCGAGCTCGAGCGCCTTGATCGCCTTCAGCGTCTCCAGCCCGTCGAGGCCCTTCATCTGCAGGTCGAGCAGGATCAGGTCCGGATCCAGCTCGCGCGCCAGGCGCAGCCCTTCGGTGCCGTCGGCGGCTTCGCCGACCAGGCGCATCTCGGGCGCCAGCGCGATCAGTTGCGACACGCCCTTGCGCAGCAGCGGATGGTCGTCGATCACCAGCAGGGTCTGCGGGGCGTCGGTCGGCGGGAGTTCAGGCATCGCTGCGGATTTCCTCTGCACAGGGTTCGGCCGTCGCGGCCGGGAAGTCGAGCTCGACGCGGCAGCCGCCGCCGGGGCGTTCGGCGAGGCGGATCTCGCCGCGCAGGCTGCGCGCGCGTTCGCGCATGATGGTCAAGCCGTAGTGGCGCTCGCGCTCGGGGTTCGCGGGCACGCCGACGCCGTCGTCGTCGATGTACACGCGTATGCGCTCGCCCTGCCCCGCCAGCTCGACCGTCGCCGAGCGCGCCTGCGCGTGGTGGACGATGTTGGACAGCGCCTCGCGCACGATCTGCAGCACGTGGATCTCCTGGTGCGGGCTCAACGCGCGGCCGTCGAGGCGGAACTCGAGCCGCGTGGCCAGCCCGCCGCGGCGCCCGAACTCTTCGAGCGCCCTGGCCAGCGCCGGTTGCAAGCCGGTGTCGGCCATCGTGATGCGGAAGGTGGTCAGCAGCTCGCGCAGCTCGCGGTAGGCGCCGTTCAGGCCTTCGCGCAGCTCGGCGAGGTGCTCGGCCACCGGCGCGGGCGGATTCGGCGGCAGCGCCGACTGCAGGCAGCTGACCTGGATCTTCAGGTACGACAGCGTCTGCGCCAGCGAATCGTGCAGCTCGCGCGCGATCACGTTGCGCTCCTCGAGCAGCGCCAGCCGCCGCTGCGACAGTTGCTGGCGGTTGGCGCGCAGGCTCGCGGCGATGTGGCGCGCGACCGTCTCGAGCAGCGCCGCCTCCTGCCCGATGCAGACACCGCCGCTGACGCGCAGCGTGCCGAAGCGCTGCCCCTGGTCTTCGACCGGTGCGGCGAGCTCGCCGCGATCCGCCCCGGCCGCCGGAGCGGGGCTCGGTGCGACCAGCGCGCGGCCGCCTTCGCCGAGTTCGAGCCGCACGCACCCGGCGCCGGTGAAGCGCGCGACCTCGAGCAGCACCGCTTCGAGGCTGGCGTCCTCGGGCGGTGCTTCGCTCAGGCGCCGCGTGGTGGCGTACAGGAGCTCGAGCGAGCGGTGCGAGCGGCGCAGCGCCGCGGTCTGCGCGTCGACGCGCGCCTGCAGGTCGGCGTACATCGCCGACAGGTCGGCCGCCATCGCGTTGAAGGCGACACCGAGCACGCCGAGCTCGTCAGCGCCGAGGTGGCCGGCGCGACCGCCGAAGTCGCCGCGGCGCACGCGCTCGGCCAGCCCGAGCAGCTCGCGCAGCGGCGGCAGCACGTCGCGGCGCACTTCGCGCCACGCGACCGCGGTCAGCACCAGGCTCGCCGCGAGCACCGCGATCTCCAGCCAGTGCAGCCCCCCGAGCTTGGCTTCGGCGCCGCGCTCGAGCAGCGTGACGAAGCGGTCGATCTCGGCGACGAAGGCTTCCAGCGCCTCGACTTCGGCGGCATGTGCCGCGCCGCCGAGGCGCAGCTTCAGCGCATCCCAGCGCGCGCGGATCTGCGCGTAGGCCCGTCTCCGCGCGGCGGCGTCGCCGTCTGCGACCACCGGCGCCAGCCGCAGCAGGCGCGCCTCGAAGCCCTCGGCCTCGGCCGCCGCGCGGTCGCCGTCGCCGGCGAGCAGGCGCGCGGCGATGCGGTAAGCCTGCATGCGCAGCGAGCCGGCCAGGTTGACCGCCGCGGCATCGCCGCGGCTGGCTTCGGTGACGACGATCGAGCTGACCATGCCGGCGAGCGCCAGCAGCGCGATGCCGCCGAGCAGGATGCCGAGCCGCCGCGTCAGCGCGGCGTGGGCGGAAGGCGAGATGGATTCGGGCATGTCGTGCTGGCGAAGACGGGGCGCGCATTGCAGCGCGTGGCGTGCAGGTTAACAGGCCGGCTTGGGCGCAATCCATCACCCGACGCATCGCCGATGCGCCGCGCAACCGAAAGCGACATGGCAAGTCCGGATTCGATGCTCTAAAAGCAACAGGGTTGGGCACGTCATTTGCATACCACTATGGAGATATATGTCATGCCACCAATGAATACCCCCTACAGGTCAGATTGACCTGCGTCAAACAGCGATCACGCCCCCTCTCCTAGGGTACGCGCCAGAACCTTCGCAAAGGAGTCACTGCCATGTCCGGTGACGCTTCGATGGCCTCGCGGCAAACGCGGGCCCTGACGATGAGCACCACGGCGTTCACGACCTGCTTCGCCGTGTGGACGCTGTTCGCGATCATCGGCATGCCGATCAAGCAGCAGCTCGGCCTGAACGAGACCCAGTTCGGCCTGTTGATCGGCACGCCGGTCTTGACCGGCTCGCTGACGCGCGTCGCGCTCGGCATCTGGACCGACCAGTACGGCGGCCGCCGGCTGTTCCCGCTGGTGATGCTGGCTTCGGCCGCCTCGACCTTCCTGCTGACCACCGCCACCAGCTACCAGGGCTTCCTGCTCGCCGCGCTCGGCGTGGGCCTGGCCGGCGGTACCTTCGCGGTCGGCATCGCCTACGTCTCGCGCTTCTACCCGACCGAGAAGCAGGGAACCGCGCTCGGCGTGTTCGGCATGGGCAACATCGGCGCCGCGGTGACCAAGTTCCTCGCACCGTTCGTGATGGTGGCCTTCGGCTGGCAGGCGGTCGCGCAGGTGTGGGCCTCGGTGCTGGTGCTGATGGCGCTGGTGTTCTGGTTCGCCGCCCCCGACGAACCCAGCCGCACCGGCGCCGGGCGCAGCTTCCTGTCGCAGCTCGAGCCGCTGCGCTACCTGCAGGTGTGGCGCTTCTCGCTGTACTACTTTTTCGTGTTCGGCGCGTTCATGGCGCTGGCGCTGTGGCTGCCGCGCTACCTGGTCAACGTCTACGGCATGAGCATCCAGTTCGCCGGCATCTTCGCCGCCGCCTTCTCGCTGTCGGCCAGCGCCTTTCGCGTGCTCGGCGGCACGCTGTCGGACAAGTACGGCGCGCGCACGGTGATGTACTGGTCGCTCGGCGTCGGCGCGCTGTGCACCTTCATGCTCTCCTACCCGCCGACGGCGTACATCGTCCAGGGCATCAAGGGCGAGATCCAGTTCAGCTTCGCGATGAACGCCGTGGTGTTCGTGGCGCTGAGCTTCGTGCTGGGCTTCTTCATGTCGCTCGGCAAGGCGGCGGTCTACAAGCACATCCCGGTCTACTATCCCAACCACGTCGGCGCGGTCGGCGGCATGGTCGGCCTGATCGGCGGCCTCGGCGGCTTCTTCCTGCCGATCGTGTTCGGCGCGCTGAACGACCTCACCGGGCTGTGGACCTCGTGCTTCATGCTGCTGTTCGTGCTGGTGACGACGGCGCTGGTGTGGATGCACTTCGCGATCCGCCGGATGGAGCGGCGCAAGCTGCCGGCGCTGCGCGGCATGCGCGACCTGCCCGAGCTCGAGGAAACCGGTGCTCCGGCCCCGGCCGATGCCGAGCCCGCCACCCCGACGCGCGCCTCCGCCGTCAAGGCCTGAACACCACCGCAGGCGCGGCCCCGGGCCGCGCCTGACAAGGAGCCCTGCTGATGACCGCTGTCCCCACCGCCGCCGCTCCGCGCCAGGGCCGCGTGCTGACCGACTGGCGCCCCGAAGATCCGCAGTTCTGGCAGACCGTCGGCCGGCCGATCGCGCGGCGCAACCTGTGGATCTCGATCCCCAACCTGCTGCTCGCCTTCGCCGTCTGGTCGATCTGGAGCGTCTTGGTCGTCAACATGCCCAATGTCGGCTTCAAGTACACGCCGAACGAGCTGATGTGGCTGGCAGCGCTGCCGGCGCTGTCGGGCGCGACGCTGCGCATCTTCTATGCGTTCATGGTGCCGATCTTCGGCGGCCGGCGCTGGACCGCGCTCAGCACCGCGTCGCTGCTGATCCCGGCGCTCGGCATCGGCTTCGCGCTGCAGAACCCGGCCACGCCCTACCCGGTGATGCTGGCGCTGGCGCTGGCCTGCGGCTTCGGCGGCGGCAACTTCGCCTCGAGCATGTCCAACATCGGCTTCTTCTTCCCCAAGGCCGAGAAAGGCACCGCGCTCGGGCTCAACGGCGGACTGGGCAACCTCGGCGTCAGCACGGTGCAGTTCGTCGTGCCGCTGGTGATCGCCTTCGGCGCCTTCGGCGAGTTCGGCGGCGAGTCGCTGAACTGGGTCAAGGGCGAAGTCTCCAGGCCGATGTGGCTGCAGAACGCCGCCTTCGTCTGGGTACCGTTCATCGCCGCCGCGGCGGTCGCCGCGTGGTTCGGCATGAACGACATCGCCTCGGCCAAGGCTTCGTTCGCCGACCAGGCGGTGATCTTCAGGCGCAAGCACAACTGGCTGATGTGCTGGCTGTACCTGGGCACCTTCGGCTCGTTCATCGGCTTCGCGGCGGCCTTCCCGCTGCTGATCAAGACCCAGTTCGCCGGCGTCGATCCGCTCAAGTTCGCCTTCCTCGGCCCGCTGGTCGGCGCCGCGGTCCGCCCGGTCGGCGGCTGGCTGGCCGACCGGCTCGGCGGCGCGCGCGTGACCTTCTGGGTGTTCGTCGCGATGTGCGCGGGCGTGCTCGGCGTGCTGGCCTTCCTGCCGCACGGTGGCCAGGGCGGCAACTTCTGGGGCTTCTTCGCGATGTTCCTGGCGCTGTTCGCCGCCACCGGCGTCGGCAACGGCTCCACCTTCATGATGATCCCGGCGATCTTCATGACCGAGCGCCTGCGCGAAGCCGAGGGCCAGGGCGATGAGGCCCGCGCGCAGGCGCTCGCCCGCGCCGCCACCGAAGGCGCCGCGGTGGTCGGCTTCAGCTCGGCGATCGGCGCCTACGGCGGCTTCTTCATTCCCAAGAGCTACGGCAGCTCGATCGAGCTGACCGGTGGCGCCGAAGCCGCGCTGTACGGCTTCCTGGTCTTCTACGTCACCTGCATCGCGATCAACTGGTGGTTCTACAGCCGGCGCAATGCCGAGATGCCCTGCTGAGCGCGGAGCGCTCAGCGTGAAACGTAAGACGTGAAGAAGCCGCCGCTGCTCCCGTCACGCTTCACGTCTCACGCTTAACGAAAGAAATACGTAGTTAGAGAGGCAAAAACGTCATGAGTCATTTCCTCGACCGCCTGAGCTTCTTCAGGAAGGTGCAGGGCTCCTTCGCCGACGAGC
>JBDHRG010000207.1:0-6327 GCA_039807445.1 Candidatus Competibacteraceae bacterium | reverse complement strand
TCTTCAGCATTTCCAGTCCCTTTCTCTTGACACGGTTTTACCCCAAATTCGTGTCCAGAAAAATCGGGGCCGGCTCAATGCTCGCCAGCTCGAAGCCTTCGCCGCGGTGCTGCGCGAAGGCGGCTTCGACCGTGCCGCCGCAGTGCTCGGGGTCACGCAGTCGGCCGTGTCGCAGCGCCTGCGGGGGCTCGAGGAGACGCTCGGCCAGGTGCTGGTGACGCGCAGCCGGCCGCCGACGCCGACCGAGGCCGGCCACCGTCTGCTCGGCTACCTCGAGCGCCTGCGCCTGCTCGAGGGCGAGGTGCTCGCCGAGGTGCGCGGCGAGGCGGCGCCGGCCGAGCCGCTGCGGCTCGGCGTCAACGCCGACAGCCTCGCGACCTGGTTCCTGGTGGCGCTGGCCGAGGCGATGCGCGAGGCCGAGGCGCTGGTCGAGCTGCACGTCGACGACCAGGATCACACCTTCGAGTTGCTGTCGCGTGGCGAGGTCGCCGCCTGCGTCGCGGCGCGCGCGGCGCCGCTGCGCGGCTGCGAGGCGTTCGCGCTCGGCGCGATGCGCTATCTGTGCGTCGCCGCACCGGGCTTCCGCGATCGCCACTTCGCCGAAGGTGTCGGCAATGCGCAGTTCAGGCGCGCGCCGGCGGTGCTGTTCGACCGCAAGGATGACCTCCACGCCGAGTTCCTCGGCCGCCACTTCGTCGTCGGCGAACGCCAGTTCCCGCACCACTACGTGCCCTCGTCCGAAGGCTGCACCGAGGCGGTGCGCCTCGGCTTCGGCTACGCCATGGTGCCGGCGCAGCAGGCAGCACCGCTGCTCGCGCGCGGCGAGCTGGTCGAGCTGACGCCGGGGCTGGAGGTGCGCGTGCCGCTGTACTGGCACGTCTGGCGGGTGCGCCCGGTGCGCCTCGAGCGCCTCGGCGCGGCGCTGGTCGCTGCGGCGCGGGCGCGGCTGGAGGGGGAGTGAAACGCGTCCTACCGTCCGCGGGGGCTTTGCGCTAAGCTTCCGCGGCTCGAACGGGCCGCGCGTGAAGCCACCGAATGAGCGTTTCCTTCGTCCATCTGCACCTGCATACCGAGTTCTCGCTGGTCGACGGCCTGATCCGCGTCAAGCCGCTGGTCAAGCGCCTGGCTGCCGAAGACCAGCCCGCCTGCGCGGTCACCGACATGAACAACCTGTTCGCGCTGATCAAGGTCTACAGGGCGGCGCAGGCGGCGGGGATCAAGCCGATCGTCGGTGCCGAGATCTGGCTGGCGCGCGCACCGGGCGAAGCCAGCGCCCGGCTGGTGCTGCTGTGCAAGGACGACATCGGCTACCGGAACCTGACGCGCCTGTTGAGTCGCGGCTACGTCGAGGGCCAGCACAAGGGCGTGCCGGTGTTGCAGTGGGACTGGCTTGTGGCCGCCGCCGAGGGGCTGATCGCGCTGTCGGCCGGGCGCGAGGGCGAGGTCGGCCGCGCTTTGCTGGCCGGCAACAAGGTGCTGGCGCGCGAGCTGCTGGCCGAATACCGCGCGACCTTCCCCGACGCCTTCTACCTCGAGCTGATCCGCACCGACCGCCCCGGCGAAGAGGAGTATCTCCGCGGCGCGGTCGAGCTCGCCGCCGACAGCGACACGCCGGTGGTCGCGAGCAACGACGTGCGCTTCCTCGACCGCGACGACTTCGAGGCACACGAGGCGCGGGTGTGCATCCACGACGGCCGCGTGCTCGCCGACCCGCGGCGGCCGCGCAACTACTCCGAAGAGCAGTACCTGAAGTCGGCCGAAGAGATGACGGCGCTGTTCGCCGACCTGCCCGAGGCGCTCGCAAACAGCGTCGAGATCGCGCGGCGCTGCAACGTGCAGCTCCAGCTCGGCAAGCCCCGCCTGCCGAACTTCCCGGTGCCCGAGGGCATGAGCGTCGACGAATACTTCGCCCGCCAGTCGCGCGAGGGCCTGGCGGCGCGCCTGGCGAGGATCTTCGACCCGGCCGCGGCCGATTTCGAGGCGCGCTGCAAGCCCTACCGCGAGCGCCTCGAGACCGAGATCGGCGTCATCGTGCAGATGGGCTTCCCGGGCTACTTCCTGATCGTCGCCGACTTCATCCGCTGGGCCAAGCAGCATGACATCCCGGTCGGTCCGGGGCGCGGCTCGGGTGCGGGTTCGCTGGTCGCCTACGCGCTCGAGATCACCGACCTCGATCCCTTGCCCTACGATCTGCTGTTCGAGCGCTTCCTGAACCCCGAGCGCGTGTCGATGCCCGACTTCGACGTCGACTTCTGCATGGAAGGCCGCGATCGGGTGATCGACTACGTCGCACGCAAGTACGGCCGCAACAGTGTGTCGCAGATCGCCACCCACGGCACGATGGCGGCCAAGGCGGTGATCCGCGACGCCGGACGCGTACTCGGCCACCCCTACGGCTTCGTCGACCGCGTCGCCAAGCTGGTGCCGATGGAACTCGGCATTACCCTCGACGACGCGCTCGCCAACGACTCCGACTTCAGGAAGGCTTACGCCGAAGACGAAGAGGTCAGGGCGTTGGTCGACCTCGGGCGCAAGCTCGAGGGGCTGGCGCGCTCGGTCGGCAAGCACGCCGGCGGCGTGGTGATCTCGCCGACGGTGCTGACCGACTTCTCGCCGCTGTACTGCGAAGAGGGCTCGAACGCCTTCGTCACCCAGTTCGACAAAGACGACGTCGAAGCCGCCGGCCTGGTCAAGTTCGACTTCCTCGGCCTGCGCACGCTGACGATCATCGACTGGGCGCTGGCGACGATCAACCGCGGCCGCGCCGCTGCGGGCGAGGCGCCGCTCGACATCATGGCGCTCGCGCTCGACGATGGCCCGAGCTACGAGCTGTTGAAGGCCTGCGAGACCACCGCGGTGTTCCAGCTCGAATCGCGCGGCATGAAGGACCTGATCAAGCGCTTGCAACCCGACTGCTTCGAGGACATCGTCGCGCTGGTGGCGCTGTTTCGCCCGGGGCCGCTCGAGTCGGGCATGGTCGACGACTTCATCAACCGCAAGCACGGCCGCGCCAGGGTCGAGTACCCCTTCCCGCAGCTCGAATCCATCCTGCGTCCGACCTACGGCGTCATCGTCTACCAGGAACAGGTGATGCAGATCCCGCAGGTGCTCGCCGGCTACACGCTCGGCGGCGCCGACCTGCTGCGCCGCGCGATGGGCAAGAAGAAGCCCGAGGAGATGGCCAAGCAGCGCGAGATCTTCGTCGCCGGCGCCAAGGCCAACGGCCACGACCTCGACAAGGCCGGCGCGCTGTTCGACCTGATGGAAAAATTCGCGGGGTACGGTTTCAACAAAACGGTTGACGAATGTACCCTGGTCCATACCCTGGATGGGATCAGGAAAATCAGGGATTGCCGCGCCGGCGACCGGGTCGTTTCGATCGATGCCGAGGGCAGGCGACAGGTCTCGAACGTGGTCGCCCTGCATGATCACGGCCTGGTGCCGCTGTGGGGGGTCGTTTTCGATGACGGAACCCGGGAGCGTTGCACCCTCGATCACAAATGGCTCACCCGTTACGGCCAGCTGCCCCTCTGGGCCATCCTCGAGATGGATGAGCAAGTGTGGGGAACCGCAGCCCACCAAGCGGGCGATGCATGCTCATCAGAAGGTCTGCCCGAAATGCCTGGGCATGATCCGGACCGGGCCGACTTCGGGAAAGCCGCGGATCATGTACTGCGGGGTCGTGGTAGTGACCCGCAAGAAAGCTTCGGAACACTTCCAGAGTTGCGCCGACTGCCAGCGTCTGCGGCGCGAGCTCCGGGCGCAGATCTGCAAGCGTCTGGAGTACACGCCGGCGATGCGCGAGCGCCACGCGCAGACAGCCAGAGCTACGGCGGCTCGAGCCGATATCCGGCAACAGCGGGCCGCACGGCTGAAGCGCTGGCGCGAGTCGAATCCGGATCGGTTCCTGGAAATCCAGGCCAAAGCCCATGCTTCGCCGAAGCGCTCCAAGATGGAAGCGTGGCTGGAACCGCGACTGACTACGCTGGGTTTTCGAAGGAGCGTGCAGGTACGCTGCGGAGCAAATCGCAAGCAGGTGGACTTCCTGCATCCGGAAGCTGGCCTGATCGTCGAAGTGGATGGTCCGTGGCATTTTCGGCCCATTCAGGGGAGCGAGTATCTGTCGCTTGTCCAGCAGCGGGATCGCATGCTGGAGAAGGAAGTGATCCGGCGTTCATGGCGCCTGATTCGCATCTCGATGGAGAAATTCAGAAGTGCCTCTGGCGAACTGCTGCCGGCTACGCACGCCCTGTTATTGGAGAAGATCGGCGACACTGGCTGGAACGGCATCTTGTGCCTCGGAAGCCTGTACGAATCGCTTTCGTGGGATGGCGTCAGGGCTACGATCTTGAAGTAGATCACCCGACTCACAATTTCGTGCTGGCGTCGGGTCTGTGCTGCTCCAACTCGCACTCGGCTGCCTACGCGCTGGTGTCGTACCAGACCGCCTGGCTCAAGGCGCACTATCCGGCGGCGTTCATGGCTGCGGTGCTGTCCTCGGACATGGACAAGACCGACAAGGTGGTCGTGTTCATCGAGGAGTGCCGGCGGATGAGGCTCGAGGTGGTGCCGCCCTCGGTCAATGCCTCGGAGTTCAAGTTCACCGTCGACGACCGGGGTCGCGTGGTCTACGGCCTGGGTGCGGTCAAGGGCGTCGGCGAGAACGCGATCGAGGCCGTGCTCGCCGAGCGCAGCGCGGATGGGCTGTTCAAGGACCTGGTCGAGTTCTGCCGCCGGGTGGACCTGAAGAAGCTCAACCGCCGCGTGCTCGAAGCGCTGATCAAGGCCGGCGCCTTCGACTGCCTCCAGCAGACGCGCGCGACGCTGATGGCGCAGCTGCCGGAAGCCCTGCGTCTGGCCGAGCAGCATGCGCGCAACGAAGACCGCGGCCAGGTCGACCTGTTCGGCCTGATGGAAGACGCCTCGACACCGAGCGCTGCGGCGATCGACATTCCGCGCCTGCCCGAGTGGGACGAGGAGCAGCGCCTCGGCGGCGAAAAGGAGACGCTGGGGCTGTACCTGACCGGCCACCCGATCGACCGCTTCCTGCCCGAGCTGAAAGCCTTCACCAGCGGGCGGCTCGCCGAGGTGGTCGAGGATGCTGAAGCCGCGTTCAGCGCCCCCGGCGCGCGCCGCTACGGCAAGGAGGCCGAGAGGAGCGCGCTACTCGCCGGGCTGGTGGTCGACCTGCGCGTCAAGAACGGCAACCGCGGGCGCATGGCCTTCGTCACGCTCGACGACCGCGGCGGGCGCATCGAAGTGCGCGTGTTCTCGGACACGTACGAGCAGTACCGCGCACTGCTCGCGCTCGACCGCGTGCTGGTGGTCGAGACGGCGCTCGGCTGGGACGACTTTTCCGGCTCGGTGCGCGCCACCGCGCGCGAAGTCTGGGACATCGAAGCCGCACGCGAGCGCTTCGCCAAGCGCCTGCGGCTCAAGCTCGGTGCCGAGCGCGCCGGCAGCGGCTTCGTCGCTGATTTGCGCGAGGCGCTCGGCGCCTTCCGCGAGGGCGAGTGTCCGATCGTGGTCGACTACACCGCACCCTCGTCGCGCGGCGAGCTGATGCTCGGCGCCGCCTGGAAGGTGCGCCCGGCCGAGGAACTGCTGCGCCGCCTCGAGCTGCTGGCGGGCGAGGGCGCGGCGGTGCTCGAGTACCGGTAAACGTTTCCGATCCGGGCGGGCCCGCGAGCCGCCCGCGTGTTTTCAACGCCGAGGAGAGTCGATCGATGAGTCATCCCGACAGCCCGCGCCGTATCTTCCCGGTCGGCTGGGACGAACTGCACCGCAACTCCAAGCTGCTGGCCTGGCGCCTGCTCGACAAGAAGGACCAGTTCAAGGGCATCATCGCGATCACCCGCGGCGGCCTGATCCCGGCCGGCATCATCGCCCGCGAACTCGACATCCGCCTGATCGACACCTTCTGCATCAGCAGCTACTCGAGCGCGGCCGCCGACGAAGCCGCGCAGGGCGAAGCGCAGATCCTGAAGGGCTTCGACTTCAGCCAGGGCGGCGAGGGCTGGCTGGTGATCGACGAGCTGGTCGACACCGGGCGCACGATCGCGATCCTGCGCCAGCACGCACCCAAGGCGCATTACGCCACCGTCTACTCCAAGCCGGCCGGGCGCGACATGGTCGACACCTATGTCACCGAAGTCAGCCAGGACACCTGGATCCAGTTCCCCTGGGACACCGAGGCCCAGTACGCCACGCCGATCGTCGAGCAGCGCTGACGCCGGGTGATGGTGATGGTGATGAGGGATGAGGGATGAGGGATGAGGGATGAGGGATGAGGGATGAGGGATGAGGGATGAGGGATGAGGGATGAGG
>JBDHRG010000206.1:0-6372 GCA_039807445.1 Candidatus Competibacteraceae bacterium | reverse complement strand
CAGGTCCTCTTTCTGGTCGTGGGAGGACACGCGAGCGTAGCCGATCGTGGGCGCCTCGCTGTCGCCCAGCCTCAGCAAATCCGACACCGCGTAGTAGCGCGTGCCACCCTTGGTCTTGCGGGCGGGGAGCAGTTCCCCGCTCGCTTCCCACTTGCGTAGCGTTGCCGGCGTCGAACCGAGCATCGCCGCAGCTTCGCCGATCTTCACGAGTCTGCGTTCCAGAGTTGCAGGTCAGTGAAGATCAGCTGAGGTTTTCAAGGTTCAGTTCGCTGCCCAACGAAGGCGGCCGCAGCCGCTTTCCCCTCCTCCTCACATCCGGCGCGCTCAGCCGCGCTCTTCGATCCACAGCATCTGGATCGCCTCGAGGATCTTCTCCCCCGAGCGCTGCGGGTCGTCGTCGAAATCCTCCAGCCCGCAGACCCAGCGGTGCAGGTCGGTGAAGCGGATCGTGCGCGGGTCGACCTCGGGGTGGGCTTCATCGAGCGCGATCGCGATCTCGCGGCTGTCGGTCCATTTCAGGCTCATCGTCCCCCCCTCAGCGGTGCTCGGACACCAGGTTGATCGTGTACTTCGGGATCTCGATCACCAGGTCCTCGGTGCCGACTCTGGCCTGGCACGACAGGCGCGAATCCGAATCGAGTCCCCAGGCCATGTCGAGGTAGTCCTCCTCATCGTCGCTGGCCGGCTCGAGCGAAGCCGAGCCTTCGCGCACGTGCACGTGGCACGTGGTGCACGCGCACGACATCTCGCAGGCGTGGTCGATGGCTATGCCGTGGGCGAGCGCGGCGCGGCAGATGCTGACGCCGGGTTCGGCCTCGATCACGGCGCCTTCAGGGCAGATCTCGGCGTGCGGCAGGAAGGTCAGTCGCGGCATGGTCTCAATCCTGGCTGAATTCGTCGACGCGGCGGCCGGCGATCGCGGCGCGCACCGAGGCGTTCATGCGCCGCTCGACGAAGAGCTCGGCGGCTTTCTCCAGGGCCTCGATCCCCTGCTTGATCGCGCGGGCGCCGTCGCCCTCGACGCGGGCGGCGAGCGCCTCGCGTGCCGAGGCGATCGCGGCGCGCTCGTCCGGCGACAGGAAGGCCTCGCCATCGGCGTCGAGCGCGGCATCGACCGCCTCGAGCGCGCGGCGGCCCTCGACCTGCGCCTCGCGCAGCGCGCGCGCGGCCAGGTCGTCGCCGGCGTGCTCGATCGAGTCGTGCAGCATGCGCTCGATCTCGCCATCGGACAGACCGTACGAAGGCCTGACCTGGATCTCGGCGTGCACGCCGGTCGACAGCTCTTGCGCCGAGACGCCGAGCAAGCCGTCGGCATCGACCTGGAACGTCACGCGGATGCGCGCCGCACCGGCGACCATCGCCGGGATGCCGCGCAGCTCGAAGCGCGCCAGCGAGCGGCAGTCGGCCACCAGCTCGCGCTCGCCCTGCAGCACGTGCAGCGCCATCGCGGTCTGGCCGTCCTTGAACGTGGTGAAGTCTTGCGCGCGCGCGACCGGGATCGACGCGTTGCGCGGGATGATCTTCTCGACCAGCCCGCCCATGGTTTCCAGCCCCAGCGACAGCGGGATCACGTCGAGCAGCAGCATCTCGCCGTCGGGCTTGTTGCCGGCGAGTACGTCGGCCTGGATCGCCGCGCCGATCGCGACCACGCGGTCGGGGTCGATGTCGACGTGCGGCGCGCGGCCGAACAGCTCGGCGACGCGCCGGCGCACCAGGGGCACGCGCGTCGCACCGCCGACCATCACCACATCGGCCACCTCTTCGGTCCGGATGTCGGCGTCGCGCAGCGCGCGGCGGCACGGCGCGAGGGTCTTCCTCAGCAGCGGCTCGATCAGCGCCTCGAAGGTCTCGCGCGTCAGCGTGCCGCGCCAGGTGCCGCCGTCGCCGAGTTCGAGCGCGAGCTCGACCGCTTCGCGGTCGCTCAGCGCCTCTTTGGCGGCGCGCGCGGCGTGGCGGATGCGCACCGCCAGGCCGGCATCGGCATCGGCGACGCCGGTCTGCTCCGCGATCCACGCGCCGACCATCCGGTCCATGTCGTCGCCGCCGAGCGCGGTATCGCCGGCGGTCGCCAGCACTTCGAACACGCCGCGCTCGAGGCGCAGGATCGACAGGTCGAAGGTGCCGCCGCCAAGGTCGTAGACCGCGATCACGCCTTCGGCGCGCTGGTCGAGGCCGTAGGCGAGCGCGGCCGCGGTCGGCTCGTTCAGCAGGCGCAGCACGTTCAGCCCGGCCAGGCGCGCAGCGTCCTTGGTCGCCTGGCGCTGCGCGTCGTCGAAGTAGGCCGGCACGGTGATCACGACGCCGGCGAGCTCGCCGCCGAGGCTGGCCTCGGCGCGCGCGCGCAGCGCTTTCAGGATCTCGGCCGAAACCTCGACCGCCGACACGGCGCCGGCGGCGGTCGCGATGCGCGGTACCGTCGAATCCTCGCTCTCGACCAGCGCGTGGTGCAGGTGCGCGTCTTCGAGCTCGGCACTGCCGCGGCCCATCAGGCGCTTGACCGACTGGATCGTGTTGGCGGGATCGACCGCGGCGTGCGCGAGCGCATCCCAGCCGACCTGCGGCGCCACGCCGCGACCGTAGCGCACCACCGAGGGCAGCAGGTGGCGGCCGAGCATATCGGGCAGCGTGTCGGCCGTGCCGCTGCGAACGCTGGCGACCAGCGAATGCGTGGTACCGAGGTCGATGCCGGCCGCGCGGCGGTGCTGGTGCGGCGCGGTCGACTGGCCGGGCTCGGCGATCTGTAGCAGTGCCATGGCGGGGATGTTCTTGTGTTGTGGCCGGGCGGGCGGCCCGGCGTCACTCGTCTTCGAGTTCGGCTTCCAGCGCTGCGGCTTCCTGCTCGAGCTTGCGGTAGAATTGCAATTTTGTTACCGAAACCAGCGCCGCCTCGCGCTCGCCGGCCTCGAGCTCGGACGCCAGCGACGCGGTGATCGCAGCGGCTTCGGCCCGGATCTCGCGCTCGAGGTCCGCGAGCGCAGCGCACGGGTCGGGGGTATCGCGCGCCTCCGCCAGCGCTTCGCGCAGCTCCATCTGCCGCATCAGGAAAGCCGTGTCGCACGTGGTCGGGTGCTCGCCATCGGCGCCGTCGAGCGCGAGCAGGTAGCGCGCGCGCTCGAGCGGGTCCTTCAGCGTGCGGTAAGCTTCGTTGACGCGCGCCGCCAGTTGCACCGCGTAGCGCCGCTCGGCATCCGCCGCCGCGGCGTAGCGGTCAGGGTGCGTGGCGCGAGCGAGCTCGCGGTAGCGCGCCGCCAGCGCCTCGGGGTCGAGCGCGAAGCGGCGCGGCAAACCGAACAGCGCGAAGTAGTCCTGCGCGAGGTCCATCAGACGTTGAAGCTCTCGCCGCAGCCGCAGGCATCCTTGACGTTGGGATTGTTGAACTTGAACCCCTCGTTCAGACCTTCGCGGGCGAAGTCGACCTCGGTGCCGTCGAGGTACACCAGGCTCTTGGCATTGACGACGACCTTGACGCCACGGTCTTCGAACACCGTGTCGTCGGGGTTGAGTTCGTCGGCGAACTCGAGCACGTACGCCATGCCCGAGCAGCCCGAGGTGCGCACGCCGAGGCGCAGCCCGACGCCCTTGCCGCGGTTGGCGATGAAGTTCTTGACGCGCTCGGCCGCCTTGTCGGTCAGGGTGATCGCCATCGCAAGCCTCCTCAGGCGACGTTCGACTTGTGCGAATCCTGCTTGGCCAGGTAGTCGCCGATCGCGGCCTTGATCGCGTCTTCGGCCAGCACCGAGCAGTGGATCTTGACCGGCGGCAGCGCCAGCTCTTCGGCGATCGCGCTGTTCTTGATCTCGCGCGCCTCGTCGAGCGAGCGACCCTTGAGCCACTCGGTGGCGAGCGAGCTCGAGGCGATCGCCGAGCCGCAGCCGTAGGTCTTGAACTTGGCGTCTTCGATCACGCCCTGCTCGTTGACCCTGATCTGCAGCTTCATCACGTCGCCGCAGGCCGGCGCGCCGACCATGCCGGTGCCGACGCTGGGGTCGCTCTTGTCGAGCGCGCCGACGTTGCGCGGGTTCTCGTAGTGGTCCAGCACCTTGTCGCTGTAAGCCATGGTCTCGTCCTCGTCTCTCTTGGAGTGAGGGGTGAAGTGTGAAGGGTGAGGAGAAGCCCTGCCCCTCACGCCTCTCGCCTCACTCCTCACCGAATTCAGTGCGCTGCCCACTCCACCGTGTTCAGGTCGACGCCGTCCTTGTACATCTCCCACAGCGGCGACAGTTCGCGCAGCTTGGTCACCGCGCAGCGCACCGCGTCGATGGTGAAATCGATCTCTTCGACCGTGGTGAAGCGGCCGATGGTGAAGCGGATCGAGCTGTGCGCCAGCTCGTCGTTGCGCCCGATCGCACGCAGCACGTACGAGGGCTCGAGGCTGGCCGAAGTACAGGCCGAGCCCGAGGACACCGCGATGTCCTTGAGCGCCATGATCAGGCTCTCGCCCTCGACGAAATTGAAGCTGACGTTCAGGTTGCCGGCGATGCGCGCCTCGAAATCGCCGTTGAGGTAGACCTCTTCGAGGTCCTGCAGCCCGGCCCACAGGCGGTCGCGCAGCATGCGGATGCGCTCGTTCTCGGTCGCCATCTCTTCGCGCGCGATGCGGAAGGCTTCGCCCATGCCGACGATCTGGTGCGTCGCCAGCGTGCCCGAGCGCATGCCGCGCTCGTGGCCGCCGCCGTGGGTCTGCGCCTCGAGACGCACGCGCGGCTTGCGGCGCACGTACAGCGCGCCGACGCCCTTGGGACCGTAGCTCTTGTGCGCCGAGAAACTCATCAGGTCGACGTTGGAATTGTCGAGGTCGATCGCGATCTTGCCGGTGGCCTGCGCGGCATCGACGTGGAACAGGATGCCGCGCGCGCGCGTCAGCGCGCCGATCGCCGCCAAGTCCTGGATCACGCCGATCTCGTTGTTGACCGCCATGATCGACACCAGGATGGTGTCGGCGCGCAGCGCCGCCTCGAGCCTGGCCAGGTCGATCAGCCCGTTCGGTTCGGGATCGAGGTAGGTGACCTCGAAGCCTTCGCGCTCGAGCTGGCGGCAGGTGTCCAGGACCGCCTTGTGCTCGGTCTTGCAGGTGACGATGTGGCGGCCCTTCTTCTGGTAGAAGCGCGCCACGCCCTTGATCGCGAGGTTGTCGGACTCGGTCGCACCCGAGGTCCAGACGATCTCCTTCGGGTCGCAGTTGACCAGCGCCGCCACCTGCTCGCGCGCCTCTTCGACCAGCCTCTCCGCGTCCCAGCCGAAGGCGTGGCTGCGCGAAGCCGGGTTGCCGAAGATCCCCGCCGGAGTCAGGCACGCCATCATCTTCTCGGCGACGCGCGGATCGACCGGCGTGGTCGCGGAGTAGTCCAGGTAGATCGGCAGCTTCATCGTCTCGATAACTCCGGTTGCTTCAGAGCCGCGGCGCACGGCGCACGTCGTCGAGGCGCACGACGCGCTCGTCGCGGTTCGCCTCGCGCTGGCGCTCGACCAGCCGGGCGAGCGTGATGTCGCCCAGGAACGCGTGTATGTGGTTGTTCAGGTCCATCCACAGGTCATGGGTGATGCAGCGCTGGCTGCCGTGGCAGTTCGCGGCACCGCCGCAGCGCGTGGCGTCGACGCTCTCGTCGACCGCATCGATCACGTCGACCACGGTGATCGCCTCGGATGCCCGCCCGAGCGAGTAGCCACCGCCCGGCCCGCGCGTCGAACACACCAGGCCGCGCTTGCGCAGCTTGGCGAACAGTTGCTCGAGATAGGCGAGCGAAATCTCCTGTCTGGCCGAAATGTCGGCCAGCACCACCGGTTCGCCGTGGTAGTGCATCGCGAGATCCAGCATCGCCGTGACGGCGTATCGGCCTTTGGTCGTCAGTCTCATGGCAGTCACGCGTTACCCGGCGGCTTTATACCCAAACCCGAGCAAAGCAGTCAACTATTGCCGCCGCCACACCTTGCTGCCCTGCACCGCGCTGAGGATGCCGCGCAGGATGCTCGCCTCGTGGCAGTCGGGCCGGGCGCGGTTGAACAGCCGCCGCAGGCGGCGCATCAGCGGCCGCGGGTGTTCGGCGTCGGCGAAACCGATCTCGATCAGCACCGTCTGCAAGTGCACGTAGAAACGCTCCATCTCGTCGGCAGTCGCCGGTGCCTCGGCGTCGAGCCCAACCGCGCGCGCGCCATCGGCGTCGAGCAGCGCCATGCGCGCCTCGTAGCACAGCACCTGCACCGCCGCGGCGAGGTTCAGCGAGGAAAACCCGGGGTTGGTCGGGATGTGCACCAGGAAGTGGCAGTGGTCGAGTTCGTCGTTGCTCAGCCCGCTGCGCTCGCGGCCGAACACCAGCGCCGCGCGCGTGCCGCGTGGCGCCGCGGCGATGCGCCCGGCCGCCTCGCGCGGACCGA
>JBDHRG010000205.1:0-6408 GCA_039807445.1 Candidatus Competibacteraceae bacterium | reverse complement strand
TCCGAGCCGGCGAGCGAGCTGGTGTGGCTCATCGTCAGCTCGGCGGCGAGCGCCGAACGCCCGGCCTTCAGCGCGATCACCGGCTTGCCGGCGGCGAGCGCCTTGGCGGCGGCCTGGCTGAAGCGGGCGACGTTCTTCAGCCCCTCGATGTACAGGCCGATCGCGGTGACGCGCGGGTCTTCGGCGAGCATGTCGAGGTAGTCCTCGACGCCGAGCTGCGCCTGGTTGCCGACGCTGATCACGTAGGCGAGCGCCGCCGAGCGCTCGGCCATCGTCAGGTTGAGGCTGATGTTGCCGCTCTGGCTGATCAGCGCGGCACCGGCCTCGACCGCGTGGCCGCCGTGGCGGTCGGGCCACAGCGCCGCACCGTCGACGTAGTTGAGCACGCCGTAGCAGTTCGGCCCAACCAGCGCCATGGTGCCGGCGGCCTCGACCAGCTCGCGCTGCAAGGCCACTCCCTCGCCGCCGACCTCGGCGAAGCCCGCCGCGTAGCAGACCGCGCCGCCGCAACCCTTGGCCGCGAGCTCGCGCACCACGCCGGGCGTGAACTCGCTACGCACCGCGACGAAGGCGGCGTCGGGCACCGTCGGCAGTTCGGCGACGCTGCGGTGGCAGCGGATGCCGGCGATCTCTTCGTGCTGCGGGTTGACCACGAAGATCTCGCCGCTGAAGCCGATCGCGCGGCAGTGGCCGATCGGCTCGACCAGGTTGCGCCCGCCGACGAAGACGATGGACTTCGGCGACAGCAGCCGCCGCAGGTTGTGTGCAGATACCATGGCCGCAGCCCTCCTGTCTCGTGTCAGAGCCAACCGGTGTAGATGTCGAGGCCGCGCTTCTTGATCTGGCCGCTGACGATCACGCGCTGGATCTCGGAGGTGCCTTCCCAGATGCGGTCGACGCGGGTGTCGCGCCACAGCCGCTCGACCGGGTTCTCGCGCATGTAGCCGCGCCCGCCGAGGATCTGCACGGCGCGGTCGGTGACGCGCCCGACCATCTCCGAGCAGTGCAGCTTCAGCGCCGAGGCGATCGCGTGGTTGCGGCGGCGGTCGTCGGAGCGGTCGATCTCCCAGCAGCCGCGGTAGAGCAGGGTCTTGGCCGCCATGATCTCGATCGCCATGTCGGCGAGCATGAACTCGATCGCCTGGAAGTCGCGGATCGGCTTGCCGAACTGGATGCGCCCGGCGGCGAAGTCGTTGGCGACTTCGGTGGCGCGGATCGCGCCGCCGACGCAGCGCGCGGCGATGCCCAGGCGCGCCTCGACGAACCAGTCCTTGGTCAGCTCGTAGCCTTCGCCGACCTGGCCGAGCAGCTTGTCGTCGCCGACCTCGACGTCGCGGAAGATGTACTCGGGGTGCTTGTAGGCGAAGTGGTGGGTGTACTTGGGGGTGCGCTTGAGCTCGACCCCGGGCAGGTTCTTGTCGACGAAGAACACCGCCGGCTTCTCGCGGTCGCCGTCGACGTGGGCGTGCACCAGGATGTAGTCGGCCCAGTCGCCGACGGTGACGAACCACTTCTCGCCGTTGATGCGCCAGCGGTCGGTACCGACGCGGTCGGCGCGGGTGGTGCACTGGCTGGGGTCGGAGCCGGCGTCGGCCTCGGTGATCGCGTAGCAGTCGCGGCGCTTGCCCTGGCAGGTCGGGATCAGGTACTCGGCCTTCTGCGCGGGCGTGGCGTACTTCATCGGGTACGAGGGGCGGAACACGGTGTCCCAGATCGCGCCGGTGACGCGCCCGAGCTGCTCGTCGACCAGCATCTGCTCGAAGATGGTGTAGCCCTGGCCGCCGTCTTCCTTGCTGTGGTTGAGCGCGTTGAACTCCCAGTCCATCACCGCCTGGTTGATCGCGCGCAGGCTCTCGACCGACAGGCCGTCGTTGTCTTCGCACTCCATCTCGTAGGGCAGCAGCACTTCGTCGGCGAAGGCGCGGGCCTTGGCCTGCAGGGCCTTGTGCTGCTGCGACAGATTGAAATCCATGTTGCTCTCCTTCGATGGTGGTTTTTCGAACGGCTGCCGGACTCGGGGCGGTCTGCAGTTGCGGCCATGATCGGGGAGCGGGATCGGCACGAATTGCCCTATCACGACATTCCGCGACACGATTGCGCCGCGATCGGCCGCGGGCATCAGAAACAAAAATTAAGGAACAAAAAAGGCCCTCCGCGAAGGAGGGCCGAAGGAGGAGAACGCGGGCGGGGGCGCCGCCGGCACGCCTCACTGGATCCCGGCGAGCCAGGTCTTGACCTGGTCCGGGTGGGTCTTGACCCATTCCTTGGCGAAGGCGTGCGGGTCCTGCTTGTCGCGGGCGACCGCCACCAGCCACTGGCTGATCTCGGCGGTGTCGAAGTTCACCTGCTTCAGGAATTGCGCCACTTTCGGTGCGCGCTTCAGCAGCGATTTCGAATAGGCGACATACACGGTGGCGTCGGGCTCGGCGCAGGTGATCGAGCTCTTCTTCAGCCAGTCGGGGTCTTCGTTCGGCTGGATCATCTTGTAGCAGCCGTCGGGCTTGTACTGCGGGTCGTCCTTCTTGCTGTCCATCGCGTAGCCGTCGAACGCCGGCTCCTCGAGCTTGCGCAAGTCGTAGACCGAGTGCAGCCATTCGGGCGTCCAGTAATACAGCACGAAGGCTTTCTTCTGCTTGAAGGCCTTGTCGAGCTGCGCCTTCATCACCGCGTCCGAAACGACGAAGGACTTGAAGGACTTGTCGAAGCCGTAGCTCTTGGCGCGCACCGCCTGCGTGTTGACGCCGTTCCAGCCCGGCGCGCCCGGCCAGAAGTCGCCCTTGCCGTCGCCGTCCATGTCGAACAGCTTGGCGACCTTCGGGTCGGCGAGGTCGGAGACCTTGCGCACGCCGTACTGGTCCTGGATGTAGCCGGGGATGTAGAGCGCGTTCTCGCCGGTGTAGGGCTTGTCGTTGACCAGCACCGTCTCGCGCGAGCCGGGGGCGATGAACTTGTTCCAGCGGTCGGCCTGCACCGGGATCCAAAGGTCCGGGTGCACGTCGATGCTGCCGTCACCCTTGTCCATCGCGGCGAAGATCGCCGCCTGGTCGGCCGCGATGATCTTGACGTCGGCGCCGAGCTTGTCCTCGATCACGACCTTCAGCACGTTGCTGATCGCGCGCGCGGCGTCCCAGCTGACTTCGCCGATCACGATCTGTTCCTTCGCCGACGCCGCGGCGCCGGCCGTGACGGCGAGCGCGGCCGTCAGCGCGAGCAGGATGCGTTTCGCGGGGTGTTTCATGGGCTTGTTCCTCTCGGTGGTGGGGATGCGCGCCGCGTCTCACGCGCGGCTTCGTTTCTCGGGGCGGCGGGTGATGCGATCGAGCAGCATCGCGCACACCACGATCGCCAGGCCGGACAGCACGCCCAGGCCGGTTTCCATCTGCTGCAGTGCGAACAGCACGTCGTAGCCGAGGCCGCCGCCGCCGATCAGCGCCGCGATCACCACCATCGACAGGCTCATCATGATGCTCTGGTTGATCCCGGTCATGATCGAGGTCGCGGCGAGCGGCAGCTCGGCCTTCAGCAGCAGCTGCATCCGCGTCGCGCCGAAGGCGTTCATCGCCTCGATCACCGTCGACGGCACCTGCTGCAGCCCGAGCGCGGTCAGGCGGATCACCGGCGGCATCGCGAACACCACGGTGGCGAGCACCGCCGGCGGCTTGCCGATCGAGAAGAAGGCGATCGCCGGCAGCAGGTACACGAAGCTCGGCATGGTCTGCATGATGTCGAGCACCGGCGTCAGCACGGCGTCGAAGCGGCGGTTCTTGGCGCTGAGCACGCCCAGCGGCACGCCGAACAGCACGCAGATGAACACCGAGGCCGCGACCAGCGAGATCGTGCTCATCGCCTTTTCCCAGAAGCCGAACAGGCCGAGGTAGGCGAGCGCGACCGCGCCGAAGGCGACGAAGCGCAGCCCGCCGGCGCGCCACGACAGCAGCAGCAGGATCAGCGTCGCCACCGGCCAGGGCATGCCGGTGAACACCGTCTCGAGCGAGTCGAGCACCAGGCGCACCGAGACGGTGACGGCATCGAAGAACGGCGCGAAGCTGGTGGTCATCCATTGCGTCGCCGCGTTGATCGCCGCTGCGGCGCCGCGGGCCAGCGTATCGTCGGCCGGGAAGCTCGCCAGCAACGCGGGCGGCTCGCTGGCCGCGAAGCGGTACACCGTCATCGGCACGGTCAGCAGCGCCAGCGCGACGCCGTACTGCACGCGCCGCGGCTCGAAGCCGTGCGCGAGCCGGGCGTTGCCGCGCCAGGCGCAGAACAGCCGCCACAGCGCGTGATCGCCCAGAGCCGCCAGCGTCAGCCGGCCGCCGAGCAGCACCAGCGCGCCGGCCCAGAGCCGCTGCGGTTCGCCGCCGGTGGCGCCGGCGCCGATCAGCGCCAGCCCCAGCGTGTCGAGCGCCAGGCCGAGCCAGAACAGCGACCACAGCGCCCGCCCTGCGGCCCACAGGCAGCCGCCGACGAAGGCAGCCGGGTTGAAGGTCAGCGGCAGGCGCCGGCGGGCGATCGCCGCGAACTGGCGGCGGTAGTAGCCGGCGCTGGTGCCGCAGAAGTCGTCCAGCCCGTGCAGCAGCGTGTCCTGGGGGGCGGCATCATCGGGCAGTGACGGCGCGAGTTTGTGGACGGATGCGTTCATGCGTGAGCCCCCTGGATGCTGCGCAGCAAGCCCTCGCGGCTCACCGCGCCGAGGATGGAACCGTCGCGGTCGCGGATCGCGATCCGGTCGCCGTGCTGTACGGCCAGGTCGATCAGTGCGTCGAGGTCGGCGTCGGGATCGGCTGTCGGGCACTGCTGCAGCGCCTCGAGCTCGGTCGCGGCGAGTTCGGCCGCGGGACGCATCACGCTGCGCGCGGTGATCAGGTGCAGCCGCGAGATGCCTTCGACGAAGCGGGCGACGTAGTCGTCCTCGGGGCGGGTGACGATGTCCTCGGGCGTGCCGATCTGGACGATGCGTCCGTCCTTCATGATCGCGATGCGGTGGCCGATGCGCATGGCCTCGTCGAGGTCGTGGGTGATGAACAGCGTGGTCTTCTTCATCACCCGCGACAGCTCGACGAACTGGTCCTGCAGCTGGCGGCGGATCAAGGGGTCGAGCGCGCTGAAGGGCTCGTCCATCAGCAGCACGTCGGGGTCGGCGGCGAGCGCCCGCGCCAGGCCGACGCGCTGCTGCATGCCGCCCGACAGCTCGGCCGGCAGGTGGTCGCCCCAGCCGGCGAGGCCGACCAGATCGAGCTTCTCCTCGGCGATGCGCTGGCGCTCGACCAGGCCGACGCCGCGCAACTCGAGCCCGAGCGCGACGTTGTCGCGCACCGTGCGGTGCGGGAGCAGCGCGGTGTTCTGGAACACCATGCCGATGGTGTCGGCGCGCGCGCGGCGCAGCTCGTCGGCATTCATGCGGTTGATGCAGCGGCCGGCGACGATGATGTCACCGGCGGTCGGCTCGATCAGGCGGTTGATGTGCCGCACCAGCGTCGACTTGCCGCTGCCCGACAAGCCCATGATGCAGAAGATCTCGCCCTTCGCGACGCTGAAGCTCGCGTCGGCGACGCCGACCACCGAACCGAAGCGCTCGCGGACTTCGCGCTTGCCGAGCCCTTCGGCGAGGATCGCGCGCATCGCGGCCGCGCTGTTGCCGCCGAACAGCTTCCAGACGCCGCGGCACTCGACCATCGGGTTCTCGATGACCGCCGTGTCCATGGCGCTCACCGTGCGCTGCCCGGGTGCGGTTCGGCGTGGTATCCGACGAAAGCCTTGCTGTACATGTCTCCTCCTCGCTTCGGATGGCGGTCCGCTGCACCGGGACTCGGCGGCGAACCGTTTGTTTTTGCTGCCCGGGGAGTCCGGTCGGGGCTCATCATCAGTAACGGTGCCCCGGGCGACTTGCACTGAGACGACGAACAGGGTCAGAAAAGCGACAAGTCCGCGCGGCAGCCCAGCCGCGCACCGAGCCAGTGGGCGGTGGCGTCGAGCAGCGCGCGCACGGCCGGGCTGGTGTCGTAGGCGCGCAGACAGCCGTGGACCAGCCCCCGGCCTTCGTGCAGCTCGGCCGGCACGCCGTCGGCACGCAGGCGCTCGACGTAGCGCACGCCGTCGTCGTGCAGCGGGTCGTGCTCGGCGACCGCGACCCAGGCCGGCGCGAGCCCGCTGAAATCGCTGTCGAGCAACGGTGCCTCGAGCTCGGTCAGCGCCTGGCCGGGCGCGAGCATCACGCGGCGGTAGAACTCGACCTCGGCGCTCGTCAGCAGCGGCGCCTGGGCCTTGCTGCGGTACGAGGGCAGCGTGCTGTCGGCGGCGAGCGCCGGATAGAGCAGCGCCTGCGCCGCGCGCGCGGGCGCGCCGCGGCGGCGAGCCAGCAGGCACAGCGCGGCGGCGAGCGTGCCGCCGGCGCTGTCGCCGCAGACCGCC
>JBDHRG010000204.1:0-6426 GCA_039807445.1 Candidatus Competibacteraceae bacterium | reverse complement strand
CCCTGACCCAGGAAAAGCCATGGCCTTCGAACTGAAAGTGCAGCCGCTGACGCGCGCAGCCTTCGCCCCCTTCGGCGAGGTGATCGAGAAAGCCGGCGCGCACCACTACCCGATCAACGCCGGCTCGTGTCTGCGCCACCACGACCTGGCGCGGGTGGAGCTCGGCGGCGCGCAGGCGCGCGCGCTGGTGAACATCTTCTCGGTGGCGCAGGCGTTCGCGCTGCCGCTGGCGGTGGAGCTGGTCGAGCGCCACCCGCTCGGCAGCCAGGCGTTCATCCCCCAGGGCGAGGTGCCGTTCCTGGTGGTGGTGGCCGCCGCCGACCAGGAGCCGGTGGCGGAGAACCTGCGCGCCTTCGTCAGCAATGGCCGCCAGGGCGTCAACTACCATACCGGGGTGTGGCACTTCCCGCTGACGCCACTCACCGCCGACGCCGACTTCATCGTCGTCGACCGCGGCGGCCCGGGGCACAACTGCGACGAGGTCCACTTCGCCCCCGGCGCGATCGTCGTCGTCGCATGACGCCGCCAGGCGCCAGGACAGCCCCTCGCGCCTGGCTTTGACCGTGCCG
The DNA here is from genome assembly GCA_039807445.1 of Candidatus Competibacteraceae bacterium. GTDB lineage: Bacteria > Pseudomonadota > Gammaproteobacteria > Competibacterales > Competibacteraceae > JBDHRG01. Next base: position 5,857 of record JBDHRG010000204.1, on the reverse strand, counting down.
CGGTGCCATGCCGCACCGCAGCAAGAATCCGGTTTGGAATGCCTTGCCGAAACCGATCAACGGATTCTGCAAAGCAGCATGAACGCCTTGTAATCACTGCAAAAAAATCGTCATGCATTTTTATGGAAATGTTTTCCATTTTTGCTTGACGACAGCCGGAAGCGCGGCTATTTTGGACACGAAGTCGGGGCAACATGCACCCAATCCGGTCAAACAACTGCACATGAGGAGATCAGCGATGGCCAAGATGACTGCCGCCGAAGCCGCGGTCCACGTCTTGCGCAAGGAGGGCATCGACACGGCCTTCGGCGTCCCGGGCGCGGCGATCAACCCGTTCTACGCGGCGCTGCGCAAGGTCGGCGGCATCGACCACGTGCTGGCGCGCCACGTCGAGGGCGCCTCGCACATGGCCGAGGGCTACACCCGCGCCAAGGCCGGCAACATCGGCATCTGCATCGGCACCTCGGGCCCGGCCGGCACCGACATGATCACCGGGCTGTACTCGGCCCAGGCCGACTCGATCCCGATCCTGTGCATCACCGGCCAGGCCCCGCGTGCGCGGCTGTACAAGGAAGACTTCCAGGCGGTCGACATCGAGTCGATCGCCAAGCCGGTCACCAAGTGGGCCGTCACCGTGCGCGAGCCGGCGCTGGTGCCGCGCGTGTTCCAGCAGGCGCTGCACCTGATGCGCTCGGGCCGCCCGGGCCCGGTGCTGATCGACCTGCCCTTCGACGTGCAGATGGCCGAGATCGAGTTCGATCCCGACACCTATGCGCCGCTGCCGGTCTACAAGCCGCAGGCCACCCGCGCGCAGATCGAGAAGGCGCTGGAGATGCTGGTCGCTGCCGAGCGCCCGCTGATCGTCTCGGGCGGCGGCGTGATCAACGCCGATGCCTCCGCGCTGCTGCAGGAGTTCGCCGAGATCGTCGACGTGCCGGTGATCCCGACGCTGATGGGTTGGGGCACCGTCCCCGATGACCACCGCCTGATGGCGGGCATGGTCGGGCTGCAGACTGCGCACCGCTACGGCAACGCCACGCTGCTCGAGTCCGACTTCGTGTTCGGCATCGGCAACCGCTGGGCCAACCGCCACACCGGTTCGGTCGAGGTCTACACCCAGGGCCGCAAGTTCGTCCACATCGACATCGAACCGACCCAGATCGGCCGCGTGTTCAACCCCGACTACGGCATCGTCTCCGACGCCAAGGTCGCGCTCGAGCTGCTGGTCGAGGTCGCGCGTGAGTGGAAGGCCGCCGGCCGCCTGCCGAACCGCGAAAGCTGGATCGCGGCGTGCCAGGAGCGCAAGGGTACGCTGCTGCGCAAGACCAGCTTCGACAACGTGCCGGTCAAGCCGCAGCGCGTCTACGAAGAGATGAACAAGGCCTTCGGCAAGGACACCTGCTACGTCGCCACGATCGGCCTGTCGCAGATCGCCGCGGCGCAGTTCCTGCATGTCTACCGGGAGCGCCACTGGATCAACTGCGGCCAGGCCGGTCCGCTGGGCTGGACCATCCCGGCGGCGCTCGGCGTGGCCAAGGCCGACCCGGCGCGCAAGGTCGTCGCGATCTCGGGCGACTACGACTTCCAGTTCATGATCGAGGAGCTCGCGGTCGGTGCGCAGTTCAAGCTGCCGTACATCCACGTGCTGGTGAACAACAGCTACCTCGGCCTGATCCGCCAGTCGCAGCGCGGCTTCGACATGGACTACTGCGTGCAGCTGTCCTTCGAGAACATCAACGCCCCCGAGCTCGGCCAGTACGGCGTCGACCACAAGGCCGTGGTCGAGGGCCTGGGCTGCAAGGCGATCCGCGTGCTCAAGCCCGAGGACATCGCCCCGGCCTTCGAACAGGCGCGCAAGCTGATGGAAGAGCACCGCGTGCCGGTGGTGGTCGAGATCATCCTCGAGCGCGTGACCAACATCTCGATGGGCACCGACATCAACAACATCACCGAGTTCGAAGAGCTCGCCGAGCGCGGCGCCGACGCGCCGACCGCGACGGTCTCGATGCTCGACTGATCGCCCTGTTGAACCTCCATGCCCTCCTCCCCCGCGGGGAGGGCGTGGCGAGCCCGACCGACCGAGGTTAACGACATGCCGAAGTTCTGCGCCAACCTGACCATGCTCTGGAACGAGGTCGACTTCCTCGACCGCTTCGAGGCCGCCGCCAAGGCCGGCTTCAAGGGCGTGGAATACCTGTTCCCCTACGCCTACGACAAGGCCGAACTCGCCGACAAGCTCGCCACCCACGGCCTGACCCAGGTGCTGCACAACCTGCCCGCCGGCGACTGGGCCGGCGGCGAACGCGGTATCGCCTGCCTGCCCGATCGCGTCGGCGAGTTCCAGGACGGCGTGGGCAAGGCGATCGAGTACGCCACCGCGCTGGGCTGCAGGCAGGTCAACGTGCTCGCCGGCATCGCCCCCAAGGGCGTCGACGCCGAGCGGGTGCGCGAAACCTTCGTCTCGAACATCCGCTTCGCCGCCGACAGGCTCGAGGCCGCCGGCATCAAGCTCCTGATCGAGGCGGTCAACACCTACGACATCCCGGGCTTCTACGTCAGCGGCACGCAGCAGACCCTGGATCTGATCGCCGCCAGCGGCAGCCGCAACATCTTCGTGCAGTACGACATCTACCATATGCAGCGCATGGAGGGAGAACTGGCGGCGACGATGCAGAAGCACCTGGCGCAGATCGCCCACCTGCAGCTGGCCGACAACCCGGGCCGCAACGAGCCGGGCAGCGGCGAGATCAACTACGAATTCCTGTTCGGCTTCCTCGACCGCATCGGCTATCAGGGCTGGATCGGCTGCGAGTACAAGCCGGCCACCACCACCGACGCGGGTCTGGGCTGGGCCAGGGCCTACCTCTGATCACCCGCCGAACGAACTCGAAAGAGGAGCACGTCATGAGCAAGAAGATCGGTTTCATCGGCCTGGGCATCATGGGCGCGCCGATGGCGCTCAACCTGCAGCAGGGCGGCCACACGCTGTTCGTCCACACCATCGGCGCGGTCCCTGCCGAGCTGCCCGCCGGCGGCGCCACCGTCTGCGCCAGCGGCCGCGAGGTCGCGCAAGCCGCCGAGATCATCTTCACCATGGTCCCCGACACCCCGCACGTCGCCGCCGCGCTGTTCGGCGAGAACGGCGTCGCCGAGGGGCTGTCGGCCGGCAAGACCGTCGTCGACATGAGCTCGATCTCGCCGCTCGAGACCAAGGCGTTCGCCAAGCGGATCAACGCGCTCGGGTGCGAATACCTCGACGCTCCGGTCTCGGGCGGCGAGGTCGGCGCCAAGGCCGGGACGCTGTCGATCATGTGCGGCGGCGCCGAGACGACCTTCGAGCAGGTCAAGCCGCTGCTCGAGCTGATGGGCAAGAACATCACCCTGGTCGGCGGCAACGGCGACGGCCAGACCGCCAAGGTCGCCAACCAGATCATCGTCGCGCTGAACATCGAGGCCGTCGGCGAGGCGCTGCTGTTCGCCGCCCGCGCCGGTGCCGATCCGGCCAAGGTACGCCAGGCGCTGATGGGCGGTTTCGCCGCCTCGCGCATCCTCGAGGTGCACGGCGAGCGCATGGTCAAGCGCACCTTCGACCCGGGCTTCCGCATCGAGCTGCACCAGAAGGACCTGAACCTGGCGCTCTCCGCCGCGCGCCAGCTCGGCGTCAGCCTGCCCAACACCGCCACCGCGCAGGAGCTGTTCAACGCCTGCGCCGCCCACGGCGGCAAGGCCTGGGACCACTCGGGCATGGTCCGCGCGCTCGAGATCATGGCCAACTTCGAGATCGGCCAGAAGACCGAGTAAGAAACAACGCCTCCCCCTGCCAAGGGGGCGGTTGGGAGGGGGGGTAGCGTCCCCCCCGGCTTACCCCTCCCCTGAGCCCGGGGGAGGGCGTTGTCTGCGAGTCTTCTTTCGCCTCGCCCGCGCCAGGCGAAAGCGGATTCACGCATAAACACCGCTGGAGCGCCACCATGCCCCAATCCCCCAAGGAACTGCTGAACGCGATGTTCGCCGCCGCGATCGACTCGGCGCAGCCCGCGCATTGCATCCCGCCGCACCTGCCCCAGGCCCCCGAGGGCCGGCTGATCGTGATCGGCGCCGGCAAGGCGTCGGCGGCGATGGCGCGGGCGGTCGAGGACCACTGGCCGGGTCCGCTCGAGGGGCTGGTGGTGACGCGCTACGGCTACGGCGTGCCCTGCAGCCGCATCGAGATCGTCGAGGCCGCGCACCCGGTGCCCGACGCCGCCGGCCTGGCCGCCGCCGAGCGCATCCGCGACCGGGTGCAGGGCCTCAGTGCCGACGACCTGGTGCTGTGCCTGATCTCGGGCGGCGGCTCGTCGCTGCTGGCCGCGCCGCTCGAGGGGCTGACGCTCGAGGACAAGCAGGCGGTCAACCGCGCGCTGCTCAAGTCCGGCGCCAGCATCAGCGAGATGAACTGCGTGCGCCGCCACCTCTCGGCGCTCAAGGGCGGGCGGCTCGCCGCCGCGGCCCACCCGGCGCGGGTGCTGACGCTGCTGATCTCCGATGTGCCCGGCGACGACCCGATCGACATCGCCTCGGGCCCGACCGTCGCCGACCCGAGCACCTGCGCAGACGCCCTGGCGATCATCCGCCGCTACCAGATCGAGGTGCCCCAGGCGGTGCTCGACGTGCTCGAGAGCGGCCGCGGCGAATCGGTCAAGCCCGGCGACCCGCGCCTGGCGCGCGCCGAGGTGCGTATGGCCGCCACGCCGCAGCGGGCGCTCGAGGCCGCCGCCGCGGTGGCCGGCAACGCGGGCCTGCCGGTGCTGCTGCTCGGCGATGCGCTCGAGGGCGAGGCGCGCGATGTCGGCAAGGTGATGGCCGGCATCGCCCGCTCGGTGGTCGCCCACGGCCACCCGCTGCCCCGCCCGTGCGTGCTGCTCTCCGGCGGCGAGACCACGGTGACGGTGCGCGGGGGCGGGCGCGGCGGGCGCAACGTCGAGTTCCTGCTGGCGCTCGGGGTGGCGCTCGACGGCCTGCCCGGGGTGCACGCGATCGCCGGCGACACCGACGGCGTCGACGGCGCCGAGGAGATCGCCGGCGCCTACCTCGCCCCCGACAGCCTCACGCGCGCCTGGGCCCAGGGTATCAAGCCCAAGGACGCACTGGCCGACAACGACGGCCACGGCTTCTTCGAGGCGCTCGGCGACCAGGTGATCACCGGCCCGACGCTGACCAACGTCAACGACTTCCGCGCCGTGCTGATCGAGTGACGGCGGCCGGCACCGGATTCCCACATCCAACGGATCAGAGACGGAGACCCCCGATGCGAACCCGACCCGCCCTGACGCTCGACGATGTCAAGACGATCGCCGCCGCCGCCGAAGCCGAAGCCATCGGCAACGGCTGGGCGGTGACGATCTCGGTGTGCGACGACGGCGGCCACCTGCTGTGGCTGCAGCGCATGGACGGCGCGCCGCCGATGAGCGCCGCGGTGGCGCCCGAGAAGGCGCGCACCTGCGTGCTCGCGCGCCGCCCGAGCAAGGTCTACGAAGACATGGTCAACAACGGCCGCTACGCCGCGCTGAAGATGCCGGTGCTGCCGCTCGAGGGCGGCGAAATGATCATCGTCGACGGCGAAATCGTCGGCGCGGTCGGCGTGTCCGGCGTCAAGGCGGGCGAAGACGCCCAGGTGGCGCGCGCCGGCGTCGCAGCGATCGGCGCACGCTGGGAGCTCTGATCGCGGGCCCGCCGCGCGACATCCACAACCACCCCAAGGGCGGCCTCAGCCGCCGGATACTGGAGTCCACCATGCGTCGCAGCCGCAACGCCAAGATCATCGCCACGCTCGGCCCCGCCAGCTCGGACCACGCCACCATCCGCGCCCTGGTCGAGGCCG
>JBDHRG010000203.1:0-6442 GCA_039807445.1 Candidatus Competibacteraceae bacterium | reverse complement strand
CTCGACCGGACCGGTATCGCGCTCGGCGGCTTCGACGCGCACCGCTATCGCCGGCAGGTGGTGGCGAACAGCGACTACCGCAAGTTCGAGGACGGGCTGAAGCTCACGCTCGACATCGACCCGGCCCTCGGCCGGCGCCTGGAGCAGCGCCTGGAGCGGGCCTGCATCGAAGGCGTCTGCGAGTACGGCCTGCACCGCCAGGAACGCGCGCTGATCACCTGCTTCGTGCCCTCGGCGCTGGACGCCGATCACCTCCATTTCATCGACGGCGCCGGCGGCGGCTACACGCAGGCCGCAGCGATGCTCAAGCGCCGCCGCCTGGCCGGGCCGCAGCCCGCGGAACCCGCCGCCGCAAGCGGCCGGATCGATGCTCGCCCGCCCCCCGCCGACCTCCGGGATCGCGCCGACTAGACTTTGCGGAAGCCATCCCGGTCGTGAAGCCGAAGGGGGCAACCGTGCGCATCCCGATCGTCGGAGCTTGCTTCGCGCTGCTGCTGACGGGTCTGTTGGCGCCGCCGGTCGTCGGCGCCGAAGGGCCGCCCATCGCCCCGGGCCGGATCAAGGGCGAGCTGCCGTTCGCCAACCCGAAGTGGACCGGCGATCTCGACGGCATGGTCAAGCGCCGGATGGTCCGCGCGCTGGTCGTGTACTCGAAGACGCAGTACTACGTCGAGCGCGGCAGGCAGCGCGGCGGCAGTTACGAGATGCTGAAGGCCTTCGAAAAGCACCTCAACGACAAGCTCCGCACCAAGCATGTCAAGGTCCACGTCGTCTTCGTCCCGAGCTCGCGCGACGAGCTGATCCCGGCGCTGCTCGAAGGCCGCGGCGATGTCGCCGCGGCGGCGCTGACCATCACCCCCGAGCGGGCGAAGCGGATCGATTTCTCGGTACCGCTGTTCCGCGGCGTCGACGAGATCGTGGTGACCGGGCCGCAGTCGCCGGAGATCGCCACGCTCGACGGACTCGCCGGTCAGGAAGTGTTCGTGCGCAAGTCTTCGAGCTACTGGGAACACCTCGAGGCGCTGAACGTGCGCCTGCGCCAGGACGGCAAGCCCGAGGTGAAGCTGCGTCCCGCCCCCGAAGAGCTCGAGGACGAGGACCTGCTCGAAATGCTGAATGCCGGGCTGTTCGGCATCGCCGTGGTCGACGACTACAAGGCGAAGCTCTGGGCCAAGGTGTTCGAGCACATCCGCCCGCGCCCGGACCTCGCCGTCAACCGCGGCGGCGAGATCGCGTGGATGCTGCGCCAGGGCAGCCCGAAGCTGCAGGCCGAGATCGCCGAGTTCGCGAAGCAGTACGCCCAGGGAACGGCGTTCGGCAACACCATCATCAAGCGCTACGCTAAGGACCCGACCTTCGTCAAGAACGCCACCGCGCCCGAAGAGCTCCGCAAGTTCCTGGCGACCGTCGCGCTGTTCCGCCAGTACAGCGACCAATACGACATGGACTACCTGCTGATGCTGGCGCAGGGCTACCAGGAGTCGCGGCTCGATCACGGCGCGAAGAGCCACGTCGGTGCGCTCGGCATCATGCAGCTGATGCCCGGAACCGGCAAGGACATGGCCGTCGGCGACATCAAGCGGCTCGAGCCCAACATCCACGCCGGCGTCAAGTACATGCGCTTCATGATCGAGCAGTACTTCGCCGACGAGCCGATGACCCGGCTCGACAAGGGGCTGTTCACCTTCGCCGCCTACAACGCCGGCCCGGGCCGCATCCGCCAGTTGCGGCGGGAAGCCGAGCGGCGCGGGCTGAACCCGAACGTCTGGTTCAACAACGTCGAGGTCGTCGCCGCCGAGAAGATCGGCGCCGAAACCGTGACCTACGTCAGCAACATCTACAAGTACTACATCGCCTACAAGCTCGTCGTCGAAGACATGGAGGCGCGTCGCAAGGCGCGCGAAGCGCTGCAGCCGGACGGCTGAGCTCACGCCCGCTCGATCGGGAAGGCGATCACCTCGTCGAGCGACTGCGCGCCGGCGGCGAGCATCAGCAGGCGGTCGAAGCCGAGCGCGACCCCCGAGCACGCCGGCAGGCCCGCCGCCAGCGCCTCGAGCAGCGCCTCGTCGATCGGCACCGCCGGCAGGCCCGCGGCTTCGCGCGCGTCGAGGTCGGCCTCGAAGCGCGCGCGCTGCTCGGCGGCATCACCGAGCTCGTGGAAGCCGTTGGCGAGCTCGACGCCTTCGAGGTAGGCCTCGAAGCGCTCGCCGACCGGCGTCTCCTGCCGGCGGATGCGCGCCAGCGAAGCCTGGCTCGGCGGGTAGTCGTACAGGAAGGTCAGCCGGCCGCGGCCGAGGTCCGGCTCGATCGCGTGCGTCAGCAGCAGATCGAGCCAGGGGTCGCGGGCGTCCTCGGGCATGCCCGGCGGCGGGACGATGCCGCAGTCCTTGCAGACGCCCTCCAGCGTGCGCACCGAGGCGCGGTGCGGGTCGAAGCCGAAGCGGCGGATGAAGGCGCCGGCGTAGCTCAGCTTCTCGGGCTCGCCGAGCGCGATCCGCCCGTCGAGAAGCCGTGCGACCAGCTCGGCGAGCTCATGCATCAGCCGGTGGTGGTCGAAGCCGACGCGGTACCACTCGAGCAGCGTGAACTCGGGATTGTGGCGGCGGCCGGCCTCGCCGTCGCGGAACACCTTGGCCAGCTGGTAGATGCAGCCGCTGCCGGCGGCGAGCAGGCGCTTCATCGCGAACTCGGGCGAAGTGTGCAGGTACAGCGGCTGGCCGTGGCGCTCGCCGGGACCGCGGTACACGGTCGCGAAGCTCGCGATGTGGGCATCGGTGGTGCCGGCGAACGACAGCGCCGGAGTGTCGACCTCGAGCACGCCGCGCGCGGCGAAGAAGGCGCGGACTTCGGTCAGCAGCTCGGCGCGCAGCCTCAGCCTGGCGAGCGACGCTGCGGGCCGCCACTCCCTTCCGTCAGGGGTCAGGGGTGAGGGGTGAGGGGACATCGAATCGGCCACCGCCCGCCTCACGCGCGGATGCAGGCCGCGTCACTCCTTGACGCGCGACACGTACTCGCCGGTGCGGGTGTCGACCTTGATCACTTCGTCGGTCTGCACGAACAGCGGCACGCGCACCACGGCGCCGGTCTCGAGCGTGGCCGGCTTGCCGCCGCCGCCCGAGGTGTCGCCCTTCAGCCCCGGATCGGTCTCGACGATCCTGGCGATGACGAAGTTCGGCGGGTAGACGGTCAGCGGCACGCCGTTCCACAGCGTCAGCTGGCAGATGTCGTTTTCCTTCAGCCACTTGACGCTGTCGCCGACGGCGTTCCTGTCGGCCGAGATCTGCTCGAAGCTGGTCTGGTCCATGAAGTACCAGAACTCGCCGTCGTTGTAGAGGTACTGCATCTCGACGTCGAGGACGTCGGCACCCTCGGCGGTGTCGCCCGACTTGAAGGTGCGCTCGATGGTGCGTCCGGTCTTGAGGTTCCTGACCTTGACGCGGTTGAAGGCCTGACCCTTGCCGGGCTTGACGAACTCGTTGTCGACGATGGCGTACGGGTCGCCATCCAGCATGATCTTCAGGCCGGACTTGAATTCGTTGGTACTATACGTCGCCATCGTTGGGATACCTGATCGTGTGAAGCCGCAAGGCTTCCGGTGAACCGAGCACCAAATGATAGTCGCAACCGCGCCCCTGCGGGAAACGCCGCGCTGGCAGCACGAGCTGGCGTGCGCGATCACCGATCCCGCCGAGCTGCTGCGCGAACTCGGCCTGAGCCCCGAGCTGCTGCCCGCGGCCCGGCACGCCGCCAGGCTGTTCCCGCTGCGCGTGCCGCGCGGCTTCGTCGCGCGCATGCGCCACGGCGACCCGGACGACCCGCTGCTGCGCCAGGTGCTGCCGCTGGGCGCCGAAACCGTGCCCGTCCCCGGCTTCGTCGCCGACCCGGTCGGCGACCTGGCCGCGCGCGCCGCACCCGGCGTGCTGCACAAGTACCAGGGGCGCGCGCTGCTGGTCGCGACCGGCGCCTGCGCCATCCACTGCCGCTACTGCTTCCGCCGCCAATTCCCGTACGCCGAAGACCAGGCGAGCCGCGGCGGCTGGAGCGCGGCACTCGACTACCTGCGCGCCGATGGCTCGATCCGCGAAGTGCTGCTGTCGGGCGGCGACCCGCTGTCGCTCTCCGACCGCCGTCTCGCCGAGCTGACCGCCGGGCTGGAGGCGATCCCGCACCTCGTGCGGCTGCGCATCCACAGCCGTCAGCCGGTGGTGCTGCCGAGCCGCGTCGATGCCGGGCTGCTGGCGCTGCTCGAGCGCTCGCGGCTGCAAAAAGTGCTGGTGCTGCACGTCAACCACGCCAACGAACTCGACGCCGACGTCGCCCGAGCGCTGGCCGCGCTGCGCGGCATCGGCGTGACGCTGTTCAACCAGGCGGTGCTGCTCGCCGGGGTCAACGACGACATCGAGGCGCTCGCCGAACTGTCGGAGGCGCTGTTCGGCCTCGGCGTGATCCCCTACTACCTGCACCTGCTCGACCGCGTGCAGGGCGCCGCGCACTTCGACGTGCCCGAAGACCGCGCGCGGGCGCTGATGGCGCGGCTGCGCGCGCGCCTGCCCGGCTACCTGGTGCCGCGGCTGGTGCGCGAGATCGCCGGCCAGCCGTCGAAGACGCCGGTGTTCTGAAACCCGGGAGGACCCGCTTGCACATCCCCGACACGCTCCGCGTCCTGGTCGTCGACCGTGCGCAGACCGACGTGCAGCCGCTGCTGCGGCCGCTGCGCGCGAGCGGCTTCGCCGTGCGCCACGCCGTGGTCGAGCGCCTCGACGCGCTGTGTGCACGCATCGACGCCGAGCCGCTCGACCTGATCCTGGTGCACGTCGGCGCCGCCGGGCTGCCGCCGCTCGAGGCGATCCGCGACGCGGTCGCCGCCGCGTACAAGGACATCCCGCTGTTCGTGCTGGCCGACGAGCTGGCCGGGCTGCACGGCGCCGACTGGCTCGCGCTCGGTGCCGACTGCATCGCCGCGCTCGAGGCGCCCGAGGCATACGCGAGCGCGGTGCGGCTCGAACTCGAACGCCTCGAGCAGCGCCGGCTGGCACGGCGCTGGGAAGGGCTGTACCGCGACGCCGAGGCGCGCGCGCAGGCGCTGCTCGACAGCTCGCACGAGGCGATCGCCTACGTCGACGCTGGCGCGCACGTGCGCGTCAACCCGGCCTACCGCACCCTGCTCGGAGTCGACGACTACGCGCTGCTGGGGCACACGCTGATCGATCTGGTCCAGCGCGACGAGCGCGCCGCGGTGAAGGGCTACCTGCGGCGCGCCGAGGAGGCGCCGGTCGACTGGCTGGCGCTGCGCGCGCTGCGCCCCGACGGCGCCGAGCTCGCGCTCGAGCTGCTGGCCACGCCGGCGCGGCTCGACGGCGAAGCCTGTCTGCAGCTGCGCCTGCGCCGGCGCAGCGATGCCACCGCGGCGCCGGCGCAGGCCGCCGGGCGCGACCCGCTGACCGGGCTCGCCGACCGCGGCCACTTCACCGCGCGGCTCGAGCGCCTGCGCGAGGTCGCCGCGCTCGGCGAAGGCACAGGCGGGGCGGGGCTGTACGTGCTGCTGCCGGCTTACCGTGCGGTCGCCGAGCGCCACGGGATCGAGGGCGTCGATGCGCTGCTGCGTGGCGCCGCCGCGGCGCTCGGCGACGACCTCGGCGGCGAGGACTTCGCCGCGCGCTTCGCCGATGCGGTGTTCACCGTCCACACCCCGCGCGCCGGCCGCCAGGATGCGCTCGCGCTCGGCGAACGCATCCTGGCGCGGCTGCGTGGGCTGGCGCTGCGCCACGACGGCGAACCGCTCGACGCGCGCGCCTGCATCGGCGCGTGCCTGCTCGGCGACACCGTGCCGCCGGCCGCCCAGATCGTCGCCAGCGCCGACCGCGCCTGCGAAGCGGCGCGCCAGCTCGGCGGCGACCGCGTGCAGCTGCACACCCCGGTCGGTCCCGAGCGCGACGCGGCGCGCACGCGCGAAGCCGGGCTCGAGCGGCTGCGCGATGCGCTCGCCGCCGGCCGGCTCGAGCTCGCCTGGCTGCCGGTCGGCGACCTCGCTGCCGCCGGTGATGCGTTCGAGCGCTACCGGCTGCGGCTGCGGGCGCGCGACGCACACGGGCTGGCGCTCGAGCTCGAACCGGCACTGGCGGCGGCCGAGGCGCGCGGCATGGCCGGGCCGCTCGACCGCTGGCTGCTCGAGGCGGCGCTGAAGACGCCCGCGGGCGAGCGCCCGCGCCGGCTGCTGGCGCCGCTGTCGGCGAACGCGCTGACCGAGCCGGGCTTCGCCGCCTGGCTCGCGGCGCGCCTGCCCGAGGGTTGCGGCGAAGCACTGGTGCTCGAGCTCGCCGCCGCCGAGCCCTATGCCGCCGAGCTGGTGCGCCTCGCCGCAGCGCTGGCGTCGCTCGACGTGCGGCTGGCGCTGCGCGGACCGAGCGGCGACGGCCTGCTGCGCGCGTTGCACCCGGCCTAT
>JBDHRG010000202.1:0-6511 GCA_039807445.1 Candidatus Competibacteraceae bacterium | reverse complement strand
CGAACGCGCGGCAGGCATCGCCCGCCGCGACGGAAGGTTCGTAGTTGCCGGTGACGCCGCGTTCCATGGCTGGGTATCTGCAATTTGCAATCAACTTTATTGCACAAAAAGCCGATTTCAGCAATAGCAGAGCAGGTGAGGGACAGGGCGATCGCGCTATGTAGGACCACCCAGGCCAGATCGGGGCGAAACCTCCCCCCTCCCCTGCCAAGGGGGCGAAGCGGGAGAAGGCGAAGTACCGCTTCGCCCCGCGTAGCGCCCGGTGGCCTGTAGGCCACCGGGCCGGGCCGGACGGGGTGGGGTGGAAGGGGCGGCGACCAGCCGAGATCGTTGGTGCCACCCCCGAATACCCCCTCCCGTCACCGGCCCTTCGGCCTCGCGGCCTACGGGCGTTCGGCGGGGCGAAGCGGCGCTTCGCCCGATCCGCCTCACCCCCCTTGGCAGGGGGAGGAGCCAAAACGGCCGCCAAGGTCACGTAGCGCGATCGACCTGAGGTGAGGGAGCCTGTCGAGAAGAGACCAGGGACGCTTCACGGCCATTCGACATCAGCCGCCGGTGCGGTAGACGCGCTCGCCGGCGACCCAGGTCTCGAGCACCCGCGTCTTCCAGATCCCGCCCGGCTGGATGGTGAAGATGTCCTGGTCGACCAGCACGAAGTCGGCCCATTTGCCCGGCTCGAGCGAGCCGAGCGTCTTGTCCTGATGCGCGGCCCAGGCGGCGTCGAGGGTGAACGCGCGGAAGGCTTGCGCCAGCGTCATCGCCTCCTCGGGATGCCAGCCGCCGATCGGTTTGCCCTCGTGGTCGGTGCGGGTGACGGCGGCGTGCAGCCCGTAGAACGGGTTGGCCGACTCGACCGGGAAGTCCGAGCCGGCGGCGATCACCGTGCCCTGGCTCAGGATCGTCTTCCACGCATAGGCGCCCTTGATGCGCTCGGGACCGACGCGATCTTCGGCCATGTTCATGTCGCTGGTGGCGTGCGTCGGCTGCATCGAGGCGACCAGCCCGAGCGCCTCGAGGCGCGGGATGTCGGCCAGCGCGAGCACCTGGGCGTGCTCGATGCGGTTGCGCTGCTCGCGGCCCTTGCCGACGTTGCGGTAGACCGCCTCGAAGGCATCGAGCACCTGCCGGTTGGCGGCGTCGCCGATCGCGTGCACGTTGACCTGGTAGCCGGCCGCGAGGCCGCGCTCGATCTTGGCGCGCATGGTGTCGGCGTCGACGAACAGCAAGCCCTTGTGATCGGGCGCATCCGTATACGGCTCGAGCAGCGCGGCGCCGCGGCTGCCGAGCGCGCCGTCGGCGACGAGCTTGACGCTGCGCACGCTGAGGCGGTCATCGGCGTACGCGGACAGCGGACCGTCCTTCGAGATCGTCCGGAAGTCGTCGCCGGTGTCGCGGACCATCGCGTAGACGCGCGTCGTCAGCTTGCCGGCGTCGGCGAACTCGCGGTAGATGCGGTACTCGCTCGCGTCGATGCCGGCATCGTGCACCGAGGTCAGGCCCAGCGCAGCGAAGTGCTGCAGCGCGGCCTCGAGCGCCTTGCGCTTGTCGTCGTCGCCGTACGCGGGCAGGACCTTGCGGATGTGATCCATCGCCCTGTCGACCAGCACGCCGGTCGGATTGCCGTCCTGGTCGCGCTCGATGCGCCCGCCGAGCGGATCGGGCGTGTCCCTGGTGATGCCGGCGAGCGCGAGCGCCTTGGTGTTGGCCCAGCCCGCGTGCGCGTCGACGCGCACCAGCCAGACCGGGCGGTCGGCGACGATGGCATCGAGCTCGGCGGCGGTCGGGAAGCGCCCGAGCTGCCAGACCACCTGGTTCCAGCCGCGCCCGCGCAGCCATGCCTGGTCCGGATTGGCCTTGGCGTAAGCCGCCAGCGCGGCTTGTGCCTGTTGCAGGCTCCTGCTGCCGGCGAGGTTCAGCTCGACGCGCGCGAAGCCTTGCCGGAACACGTGGCCGTGGGCGTCGATCAGCCCCGGGAGCAGCACCCGCCCCTGCCCGTCGATGCGCTGCGCGTCGGGGTGTTTCGCCTTCAGCGCACCGGCATCGCCAACCGCGAGCACCTTGCCGGCGTCGAACACCAGCCCGCTGAACTCGGTCAGCTTGCCGTTGCTCAGGGTGTAGCCATGGACGTTGTCGACCAGCGTCGGCGCGGCTTCGGCCGCGAGCGCGGCGCCCAGCGCCAGGCACAGCAGGGTCTTCGGCAGCACTGCCTTCATCTCGTTCTCCTCTCCCGGTGGTGCCGCCGTCCGTCCGCCGGCGGCGTGGATGCGTCGCACTATCTTAGCCCCATGACCGCTCGGCCCTTCCCTCCTCCTCTGGGAGGCGCTGCGTCAGGTGTTCGGCCAGCCCGACCAAGCCAGCGCCCGTGCTCGAGGGCCGCAGCATCGCCGATCAGCCGCGCGGCAAGTTCCCCAAGGCCGCGCAACTGATGGACGCCGCCGAGGATGACGTGCTGGCGTTCATGGCCTTCCCGGCGGCGCACCGTACCAAGCTGCACTCGACCCACCCGCTCGAACGACTGGACGAGGAGGTCGGACGCCGCACCGACGTGGTGGGGATCTTCCCCGTCGAGGCCAGCATCCGCGGCCTGGTGGGCGCGGTGCTGATGGAGCAGAACGACGACTGGATCCAGAGCAAGCGCTGTCTGACCCTGGAGACGATGGCCGAGGTCAGTCCGTGCGCGTATCGGGCCAGCCAGTCGGATGCCGGCATGGTGTATCTTGTTCTCGGCATTCCCGTGCATGCCAGTCCGAAACCGTGATGAGCTACCAGCCCCCGAAGCACATCCTCGAAGTCCTGCAGCAGATCGAATTCGAAGATGCGCTGAGGGCGGACGACGAGCGCTACGTCGACACCAGCGAAGCTCGCGGCAGTCAGAACACCCTCGGCCGCCTTGCGCGCAAGTTCGGTCTGCAGCTCCCTGACGGCCCGTTCGTGCCGCCGACGAGCAGGCACGTGTTGTTCTTCGGCCACATCGGCAGCGGCAAGACCACCGAGCTGCGGCGCTACGCGAAAGACTTCGGCGGCCCCGAACGCTACTTCGTCGTCGAGGTCGACATCACGAGCGAGCTCGACCGCAACAACGTGCAATACGCCGACGTGCTGATGACGATGGCGCGCGCGCTGCTCTCGAAAATCGACCGGCACGGCGTGCACCTGGGGACCGATGTGCTCGAAGAACTCGAGCAGTGGTTCACCGAGCGGGTGCTGACGACCGACGAAGCGAAAGACTTCTCGAGCGAGCTCAAGGCTGACGCGAAGGCTAAGGGCGGCCTGCCCTGGCTGCTCGAGCTGTTCGGGCAGTTCACCGCCGCGTTCAAGGCCAACGTCACCTACAAGGACTCGCTGCGGCGCGTGATCCGCAACTCGTTCACGCAGTTCGCCGAAGCCTTCAACCGCCTGCTGCGCTGGGCCGAAACGGCGCTCGCCGCAGCGGGCCTGGGCCAGCGCTTGCTGTTCATGATCGACGGTACCGACAAGCTGCGCAGCGAAGACACCCGCCGCTTCTTCATCGAGGACGCCGAGCAGTTGCTCACGATCGAGGGTCACGTCGTCTACACCGCGCCGCTGAACCTCAAGTACGAGGTCGGCCTGGTCGGCAGACTGCAAAGCGACATCGTGCTGCCCATGATCAAGCTCTACGAGCGCGACGGCGTCCGCTGCGAAGCCGGTTGGCGAGCACTGCGCGCGCTGCTGCTAAAGCGTGCTGACGCGGCGCTGTTCGCCGGCGACGCAGAGATCGAGCGGTTGATCGAGCATTGCGGCGGCCACCCGCGCGAACTGTTGCGGCTGCTCGGCCTGTGCTGCGAGTTCGCCGAGGAGGACCGCATTGACGCCTCGACGGTGGAGCTGGCGATAAGACAACTCGCCTCCGAATACCGGCGCTTCCTCGAACCCGGAGACTACGCGCTGCTCGCCCGGCTCGACGCCGATCCGCTGCATGGCGGCAACGACGAGCGCACACGCAAGCTGCTCTACAACCTCGTGCTGCTCGAGTACAACGATGGCAGCTGGCGGCGGACGCACCCGGTGGTGCGTACGCTCGAAGGCTACCGGCGGGCGACGGAGGCGCTGCCCGGCCAGGCGTCGGGCTGAGCGCCGATGGACTCCGAAACACTCTTCCGTTTCGACCGCGCCCGCCATACGGCCGCTGCCGAGCTGCGCCCGGAGCATTACGCCGACTTCCAGCGCCTGCTGAAGCTGCTGCGCTTCGGCCCGCGCTTCCAGCTGCTGCTGCTCGAGTGTATCGACGAACCGTATCGCGACGTGTTGATCGAGCGCATCGACCGGCTGCTGGCCGACGAGGGCTTGGGCACGGCGCGCTTGGCGCTGGCGCGCGAGGCTCCCGCCGACTTCGCGACACTCGAAGCCGCGCTGCGGCGCGCGGCGACCGAGCACCAGGCCATCCACCTGCTCGGTGGCAACGCCTGGTTCGATGACGAACGGCTGGAGGCCTTCAACATCCGCCGTGAAGCGATCGCCCGCGACGTGTCGGTGCGCCTGCTGCTGTGGGGCTCCGTCGGGCTGATCGCCCGTCTCGCCACGCGCGCTCCGGACCTGTGGTCCTGGCGCGCCGGGGTGTTTGCCTTCCCGCTGCCCGATGTACCGTGTCCTCTGCCCGCGCCAGCCAATCGCGCCCCCGTCGATGCGCGCACGCTCGCCGAGCGCGGTCGCCGCATCGCCGAGATTCATGCCGTGCTCGAGGACCATCCGGAGCTCGACGACACGCAGCGGTTAGCGCTACTCGACGAGCTCGCCTCCCTCTACGAGAGCCTCGGCGAGCTCGACGAGGCGCTGCGCATCCGCCGCGAGGAACAGCTGCCGGTGTACGAGCGCCTCGGCGATGTGCGCGAACGCGCCGTGACGCTGGGCAAGATCGCCGATGTGCTCGCCGCGCGCGGCGAGCTCGACGAGGCGCTGCGCATCCGCCGCGAGGAAGAGCTGCCGGTGTACGAGCGCCTCGGCGATGTGCGCGAACGCGCCGTGACGCTGGGCAAGATCGCCGACGTGCTCGCCGCGCGCGGCGAGCTCGACGAGGCGCTGCGTCTCTATCGCGAGGAGGCGCTGCCGGTGTACGAGCGCCTCGGCGCCGTGCGTGAACGCGCCGTCACGCTGGGCCAGATCGCCGATGTGCTGGCTACGCGCGGCGAGCTCGACGAGGCGCTGCGCATCCGCCGCGAGGAACAGCTGCCGGTGTACGAGCGCCTCGGCGATGTGCGCGCCCGCGCCGTGACGCTGGGCCAGATCGCCGACGTGCTCGCCCGCCGCGGCGAGCTCGACGAGGCGCTGCGTCTCTATCGCGAGGAGGCGCTGCCGGTGTACGAGCGCCTCGATGACCAGCGAGAATTGTTGGTATGCCGCGCCAACATCGCGGTGATGCTGCTCAGGCGTAACCAATCCGACGATCGGGCGCAGGCCGAGAGCCTGTTGCGGCAGGCCTTGACCGCCGCTCGGCGGATGCGCCTGCCGGAGGCCGCGCAGATCGAAGCCTTCATGCGGCAACGGGGATTCGAGCTGGTCTGACCTCTCCGTGAGCTGGCGCACGCGCCGTTGCGAGAACCTGCACGGCGAACGAAGGAGCAGCGTGGCTGCGTCCTCCGCGGTGAAGCCTTCCGTCTGGATATCGCCGGCTTTCTGGCAGAGCCGGTATCAGGCTACCGCCTGGAACTCGACCAGACAGACCTCGGCCAGCCCATTGGCCTCGATGACGAACGGCCCTTCCAGGCCCTCGAGGTGCAGCGTCTCGCCCTCCCCGCAGGTCCACCAGGCCTCGTCCCCGGCCCGCACCCGCAGCGCACCGCTCAGCACGAACGCCAGCACGTGCCCGGCCGCCAGGCGCGGCGAGGCGCAACGCAGGCGCTCGCCGCCCAGCCACTGCACGCGGGCGCGCCAGCGGTCGCGGTCGCAGATGACGTTGAAGTCGCGGATCGGGCCGCCGAGCAGCGCGCACTCGACCGCGCTGTCGCCCGAGAAGGCGAAGGGCTGCAACCGGCGCAGCGCGCGCGGCGCGTCGCCGTCGACCGCGAGCGTCATGCCCTCCCCTTCGATCACGGTGATGCAGCGATCGCAGCCGGCGAAGACCGAGAACGGTCCGCCCTGGGCGATGTCGGCGATCGACAGCCGCCAGCCGAAGCCGTCGAGGCCGCCGCCGTGGACCGCGATCTCGGTGGTGACGCCACCGCCGTTCTTCCACGGCATGCGGCGGTAGTCGGCGGGCGTGATCAGGCGCGCGTGCATGGGCCTCCTCCGGTGTCTTCGAGCACTACGCGGAAAGCAGTTCGCGCGCCGGCAGCCACTGCCGGAACGCACCCTGGCTCACCAGCGTCTTGGCGGCGGCGATGTCGGGGGCGAAGTAGCGGTCTTCGTCGTAGAACGGCACGCGGGCGCGCAGCGTCGCCATCACCTCGGCGAGCACCGCCGAGGTCGCGAGCGGCGCCTGGAAGTCCACGCCCTGCGCCGCGGCGAGCAGCTCGATCGCGACGACGCCGGCGGTGTTGTCGGCCATGTCGCCGAG
>JBDHRG010000201.1:0-6651 GCA_039807445.1 Candidatus Competibacteraceae bacterium | reverse complement strand
GTGGTCGGCGAAGGCGTGTCGGCCTTCCCGCAAGCGGTCACCGCCGAGATGGTGCGCAACTTCGCCCGCGGCGGCGCTGCGATCAGCGTGCTGGCGCGCACCTGGGGGGCGACGCTGGAGGTGGTCAACGTCGGCACCGTGGCGCCGCTCGAAGCCTTGACCGGCGTGATCGACGTGCGCGTGGGGCCGGGCACCGCCAACCTCGCGCGCGGGCCGGCGATGAGCTCGGCGCAACTCGCCGCGGCGCTCGCCGCCGGGCACGCCGCTGCCGAGCGCGCGGCGCAGGCCGGCTGCACGCTGTTCATCGGCGGCGAGATGGGCATCGGCAACACCACGGCCGCGACCGCGGTCGGCGGCGCGCTGCTCGGCTGCCGCGCCGCCGAGCTGGCGGGGCCGGGTACCGGGCTCGACGCCGCCGGCGTGGCACGCAAGGCGCAGGTGGTCGACGCGGCGCTCGCGCGCGCCAGGGTTTCCGACCCGCTGGCGGTGCTGCGCGAGCTCGGCGGTTTCGAGCTCGCCGCGCTGGCCGGGGCGTACCTGCGCGCCGCGCAGCGCGGCATCCCGGTGCTGCTCGACGGCTTCATCACCACCGCCGCGGCGCTGGCCGCGGTGCGGCTGCGCCCCGGGCTGGTGGCGTGGCTGCTGCCGGCGCACCGCTCGGCCGAGCCGGGGCACGCGCGCCTGCTCGAGGCGCTCGGTGCCGGCGAGCCGCTGCTGACCGGGCTGGGCTTGCGGCTCGGCGAGGGCAGCGGCGCTGCGGCTGCGCTGCCGCTGCTGGTCGCCGCCTGTGCGCTGCACGCGGACATGGCGACCTTCGCCGAAGCGGGGGTCTCGAACGCATGATGCACATTCTTCTCGGGGAGCCTGCATGAATCCGCATCCGACCACGCTCGATCTGATGCGCCACGGCGAGCCGCGCGGCGGCCACCGTTTCCGCGGCTCGCTCGACGACCCGCTCAGCGACACCGGCTGGGCGCAGATGCGCGCTGCGGTCGCCGATCACCGTCCCTGGGACCGGATCGTGTCGTCGCCGCTGGCGCGCTGCCGCGGTTTCGCGGCCGAGCTCGCCGAGCGCCACGGCTTGCCGCTCGAGATCGAACCCGGGCTGCGCGAGATCGGCTTCGGCGAATGGGAAGGCTTGACCGCAGAGGCGATCGAGGCACGCGAGCCCGGGGCGCTGGCGCGCTACTGGGCCGACCCGATCGGCGCGCGCCCGGCCGGCGCCGAACCGCTGGATGCCTTCGCCGCGCGCGTCGAGGCGGCCTGGCGCGGCGTGATCGAGCGCTACAGCGGGCGCCACCTGCTGGTGGTGTGCCACGGCGGCGTGATCCGTACGCTGTTGCGCCATGTGCTCGACATGCCGCTCGAGCGCATCTGGCGCTTCGACGTGCCCTACGCCGCGCTGAGCCGCGTGCGCGTCTACCCCGATGCGGCGCCGGTGCTGCGCTTCCATTGCGGACGGCTGGGGGGGTGAGCCGCGCTTTCCTGCTCGCGCTGCAGTTCCTGACCCGCCTGCCGATGCCGGCAGGCCCCGCGCCGACGCCGCTCGAGCTGGGCCGCGCCGCGCTGGCGTACCCGCTGGCCGGGCTGGTGATCGGCGGCGCGATGTGGGCGTTGGCGGCGGCTTTGCCGACGGCGCCGGTGCTGCCGCTGGCGGCGACGCTGCTGGCGTGGTGGGCGCTCGCGAGCGGCGGACTGCACCTCGACGGGCTGGCCGATGCCGCCGATGCCTGGGCCGGCGGGCACGACCGCGAGCGGGCGCTGGCCATCATGAAAGACCCGCGCGCCGGGCCGATCGCGGTGATGGTGGTCGTGCTGGTGCTGATCGCCAAGTTCGCCGCGCTCGCCGCGCTGCTCGAAGCGGAACACCGGCTGCCGCTGCTCGTCGCGCCCGCGTTCGGCCGCGCGGCAATCCTGCTGGTGCTGCTGCGCCTGCCCTACGTTCGCCCCCAGGGGCTCGGTTCGCCGCTCGCCGAGCACTTGCCGCGCCGCGCCGCCTGGGGCGTGGCTGCGGCGGTGCTGGTGCTGGCCGCGTTCGTCGACGCGCTGCTGGCGCTGGCCGCGGCGCTGCTGGTGCTCGCCTGGCTGTGCCGCACGCTGCGCACCCGGCTCGGCGGCACCACCGGCGACACGCTCGGTGCCGCGGTCGAGCTGACCGAGGCCGCCTGGCTGCTCGGCTGCGCGCTGGGCTGACGCGGCTTCGATCGGGTTGCCGCCGGCGCCCCATTGCGGCGACATCTTCTTGAAACTCTGGTGAGACAGCGCCTTGCGTGATCCGCCTGGCCCGTGTGGCGCGTTCGTCGCCATTGCGGGCTGAAGTGCGCTTTTGTCGACGTTCGATCGCTCTCTCCAGCCCTGTGGGTCATCCGAAGCGGCTGTCTGTCGGAAAATTTTACATTTGCCGATCAAACGCTTGTAAGCCGTTTTTGGCAAAACGTCGGTTTTTTGACGGATTGGGCGCAAGAGTGTCAAAACTTTGTATCAAATCGACCACAAAGCTTGTCCGGCACGGGCGCAGGCACATACCCTGCGCCCGTTTTTGTGCAATGCAATAGGAGGCGCCGCCTATCGATACAGCCGAGAAGTTGCTGGCAAGGCCCTGATTCCAAAGCCCCAGAAGGGCTGGAGCAGATGCCGGCCAGCGACCTGCCGCGCCGTCGGCACGGGCGCCACGAGCGCTGCCGACACCCACGCCCGGGTCGTCAAGCAAACCCACTCGCACTGGTCAGAGAAGATCAAGGAGCACGATAGCGATGCGCATGCACACGTTCCTCGACAGGGCCCGGGCCAGCCTGATGGCTGCGATCCGGGTGTCATCAACCGCCATCCTTCTGGCCTTCGCACTGCCGCAGCTGGCTGCCAGGGCCGAAGAAGACGAAGCCAACGCCGCCTTGAAGTTCGAGGCCTGGAGCCAGCAGCTCGATGAGGCGGACCGCCTGTACGGCACCCGCATCCAGAAGCTGACCGACTACATCGAAGAGAATTTCGCCGTCGAGGAGGCCAGGGCCTTCTCCATCGTCAGCACGGCCGTCGAACACGGCACGCGCAACGGCATCAATCCGGAGCTCTTGCTCGCGGTGATCGCCGTCGAGTCGACCTTCAGGCACGATGCGGTCAGCCCCAAGGGCGCGCGCGGCCTGATGCAGATCCTGCCCCGGGCGCACCCGGAGGCGATCAGGGCGATCGGCGGAGTCCATGCCTTGTTCGAGCCCGAGCACAACATCAAGACCGGGACACAGATCCTGGTCGACTACCTCGAGGCCAGCGACGGCGACCTGAACCGGGCCCTGGCGCGCTACAACGGCAGCAGCCCGCGCAAGTCGGCGTATGCCCGCAAGGTGATGTCGCTCTACCGTGCGATGCAGGGCGTCACGTAAGCGCTGCAACGCACATCGGCTCCCGGGGGCAGCCGCCGTTGCGGCGCCGCCCCCGGAGCATCCGCGTCATGCCAGCCCGAACCAGTCGCGCAGCGCCTGCGGCGCGAGCTGCGTCCGCAGCGCATCCGCCAGGCGGTCGAGCTGCGCCTCGCGCAGCGCGCGGTAGTCCGGGGCCGCGTCCTGCCCCTCCAGCCCCGCCCAGCGCAGCAGCGCATCGCGCGCCGAAGGCCGATCGAACAGACCGTGCAGATAGCTGCCGAGGAGCTGGCCGTCGTCCGAGCGCGCGCCGTCGTGCCCGCCGTCGAGCTCGACGGCGGGGCGGGCGAGCGCCGAACCGCGGCTGACGCCCATGTGGATCTCGTAGCCTTCGACTTCGGCGCCGTCGAGCGTCAGGCGACCGCGCACGCGCGCCAGGCGCTTTTCGGGCTCGAGCACGGTGACGAAGTCGAGCAGGCCAAAGCAGGGCTGCTGCCGGCCGGCCCCTCGAAGCCGTGCGGGTCGTGCAGCACCGTGCCCAGCATCTGGAAGCCGCCGCAGATGCCGATCAGCTTGCCGCCGTAGCGCAGGTGGCGGCGGATCGCCGCGTCCCAGCCGCGCGCGCGCAGCGCGGCCAGGTCGGCGCGCACGCTCTTCGACCCCGGTAGCACGATCAGGTCCGCCGGGGGGATGGCGTCGCCGGGGCCGACCCAGCGGAAATCGACCTGCGGGTGCAGGCGCAGCGGGTCGAGGTCGGTGTGGTTGCTGATCCGCGGCAACACCGGCACGATCACGCGCAGCTGCGTGCCGCGCTTGGCCGGGGCCTCGCGGGCGAGCGCGTCCTCGGCTTCGATGTGCAGCCCGTGCAGATAGGGCAGCACGCCGAGCACCGGCTTGCACGTGCGCTGTTCGAGCCAGTCCAGCCCCGGCTGCAGCAAGCCGATGTCGCCGCGGAAGCGGTTGACCACGAAACCCGCGACGCGCGCCCGCTCGCTCGGCGACAGCAGCTCGAGCGTGCCGACCAGGTGCGCGAACACGCCGCCGCGGTCGATGTCGGCGACCAGCCACACCGGGCAGTCGACCGCTTCGGCGAAGCCCATGTTGGCGATGTCGCGCTCGCGCAGGTTGATCTCGGCCGGGCTGCCGGCGCCCTCGACCAGGACCCAGTCGTAGGCGGACTCGAGCCGCCGGTACGACTCGAGCACCGCGCGCATCGCGACCGCCTTGTAGTCGTGGTAGGCGCGGGCGTCGAGGTTGGCGACGGCGCGGCCGTGGACGATGACTTGCGCGCCGACATCGGTGTTGGGCTTCAGCAGCACCGGGTTCATGTCGGTGTGCGGCTCGAGGAAGGCCGCCTGCGCCTGCACCGCCTGCGCGCGGCCGATCTCGCCGCCGTCGACGGTGACGGCGCTGTTCAGCGCCATGTTCTGCGGCTTGAACGGCACGACGCGCCGGCCTTCGCGCGCGAGCAGCCGGCACAGGCCGGCGACCAGGGTGCTCTTGCCGGCATCCGAGGTGGTGCCCTGGATCATGAGGGTCGGCATCGATCGGGTCCGAGGTGGGAAGGTCTGAATGCTGCGTGCGGGGGGATTGTAGGGGGGGCGCGCGCTTCCGGTACACTCGCCGCACTTCATCGCCCACGGACCTGCCGATGACGCCCGGCCTCGCCATCACCGCCGCCCTGCTGCTCGACCGGATGCTCGGCGAGCCGCCCCGCCTGCACCCGCTGGTCGGCTTCGGCCGCTGGGCGAAGCGGATCGAGCGCGCGCTCCACGGCGACGGTCGCGCGCGCGGAGGGCTGGCCTGGGCGCTGGCGGTGCTGCCGTGGGTGGCGCTGGCGGGTTTGCTCGAAGGCGCGTTCGGCGCGCTGGTCGGCATCGCGGCGCTGTACCTCGCGCTCGGGCTGCGCAGCCTCGGCGAGCACGCCGAGGCGGTGCGCGCGGCGCTCGCGGCCGGGGACCTGCCGCGCGCGCGCGCGCGGATCGGCTGGATCGTCAGCCGCGACACCGGCGCGCTCGACGAGGCCGGCGTCGCCGGCGCGGCGGTCGAGTCGGTGCTCGAGAACGGCTGCGACGCGGTGTTCGGCGCGCTGTTCTGGTTCGCGCTGGCCGGCGCCCCGGGCGTGGTGCTGTACCGGCTGGCGAACACGCTCGACGCGATGTGGGGCTACAGGAACGCGCGCTACCGCCGCTTCGGCTGGGCCGCGGCGCGCATCGACGATGTGCTGAACTTCGTCCCGGCGCGGCTGACCGCAGCGAGCTACGCGCTGCTCGGCGAACCCTCGCGCGCGCTGCGCTGCTGGCGCGTGCAGGCACCGGGCTGGAAGAGCCCGAACGCCGGCCCGGTGATGGCGGCCGGCGCCGGCAGCCTCGGGCTCGCGCTCGGCGGACCGGCGTGCTACTTCGGCCAGTGGCAGGCTCGGCCGCCGCTCGGCGAGGGGCGGGCGGCGCGCGCCGACGACATCGCCCGCGCCGTGGCGCTGGTCGAACGCAGTGCCTGGCTGTGGGCCGTAGCGCTGCTGCTCGGGGGGCTCGCCTGATGCTCGCGCACGGTGGCGCGCTGAACGCAGCGGTGCGGCGCTTCGGCATTCCGCGCGAGGCGTGGCTCGACCTGTCGACCGGCATCAACCCCTGCGGCTGGCCGGTGCCGGAGATCCCGGCCGAGGTCTGGCGGCGCCTGCCGGAAGCCGACGACGGCCTGGCCGAAGCGGCCTGCGCCTACTACGGCGGCAGCGCCTGCCTGCCGGTCGCCGGCTCGCAGGCGGCGATCCAGGCGCTGCCGCGGCTGCGCACACCGGGGCGGGTCGGCGTGCTCGCGCCGAGCTACGCCGAGCACGCCGAGGGCTGGCGCCGCGCCGGGCACGCGCTGGTGCCGCTCACGGCGGCGGCGATCCCGGCGGCGCTCGATGCGCTCGATGCGCTGGTGCTGGTGAACCCGAACAATCCGACCGGCGAGCGCTTCGACGACGCGACGCTACTCGGCTGGCACGCGAAGCTGGCGGCGCGCGGTGGCTGGCTGGTGGTCGACGAAGCCTTCGCCGATGCCGGCGCGGACAGGTCGCTGGCGGCGGCCGGCGTGCGGCCGGGGCTGATGGTGCTGCGCTCGCTCGGCAAGTTCTTCGGCTTGGCCGGGGCGCGCGCGGGCTTCGTGTTCGCGCCGGCCGCGCTGCTCGCGGCGCTCGAAGACGCGCTCGGGCCGTGGACGCTGGCCGGCCCGGCGCGCTGGGTCGCGCGTGCCGCACTCGCCGACCGCGGCTGGCAGGCGGCGATGCGCGAGCGGCTCGCCCGCGATGCGGCGC
>JBDHRG010000016.1:0-36473 GCA_039807445.1 Candidatus Competibacteraceae bacterium | reverse complement strand
CGGGGCACGCCCGTTGCGCCTGTGAAGTGAGCGGTGCGGTCAGGCCGCCAGCAGCAGGAACCCACCGAAGCGACTCGATCAGGTTCGACGCCTGAGTGAGCGCCGTAGGAATCCCCCGTCTTCAGGCGGGGGAGGATGCCAACTTTGGCGAGCACTATGGCGGCTGGTGCCGGGTGCTCAAGGCCGCCGGCGTGCCGCACGTCGGCACGCACGGCATCCGCCACCGTTCGACGACCGACATTGCTAACTCGGGCGTGCCGACCAAGGTAGGCATGGCGCTGACGGGCCACAAGACCGTGGCGATGTTCATGCACTACGTCCACACGGAGGACAAGCCGGTGCGCGATGCGGCCGAGCTGGCGACCAGCCGGCGGCAGGCCATCACGGGTGCAAGGCGCACCGAGCCAGCCGAGGCAGCAACTGCATGAACGGCGTCCATCGAACTTGGGCATGAAAAAACATGCCCGTATCGGGTATAGTTAGAGGGTCGAGATGGGAATCCTGAAGCGGAAGGACTTTGCGCGGTGGCAAGCGGGCGAAAAGCTGCCTGATGTCGCCTTGTGCAAGGCGGTTCAGGAGATGGAAAGCGGTCTAATTGACGCGGACTTGGGCGGTTTCCTCTACAAGAAGCGGGTTGTCCGCCCCGGCGGCGGCAAGAGCGGTGGCTACCGCACGCTGCTGTCGGCCCGGATCGGTAGCCGCTACGTGTTCCTGCATGGGTTCCCCAAGAGCGACAAGGCGAACATCACGCAGGACGAGAAGAAGGCGCTGCAATTCGCCGGCAAGGTGTTCCTGGAGCTGTCCGTCGAGGCTTTGTCGAAGGCGCTGCAGTCGGGCGTGTTATTGGAGGTGCATTGTGAGCAAGATCATTGAATCGCTGCGTGGCGACCTAGCTGCGCTCCACGAAGCAGGAGCGATCAGCAAGGTGACGATGCGCGAGTTCGACACGATCTGCCCGCCGCCAGTGCGGAAGTTCAGTGCTGTCGACATCAAGCGGCTGCGCGAAGCCTTGAAGTTCAGCCAGCCGGTGTTCGCTCTTCATTTGCACACGTCGGCCTCGACTGTGCGCAAGTGGGAGCAAGGCGAAACCCATCCCACGGGGCCAGCTCTCAAGCTGCTCAACGTCATCGCCGACAAGGGCTTGCAGGCCATCATCTGATGCCTGACGAGGGGGGACAGGCATTGGCGACGCGAATTGACCCTTTCAGGAGCCTTTCTCCTTTTCACCTGGCAATTCCCGTGTACGACCTTGCGGCCACACGCCGCTTCTATGGCGAAGTTTTCGGCCTGGAAGAAGGCCGCTCCAGCACCCAGTGGGTCGACTTCAACTTCTATGGTCATCAACTGGTGATTCACGAGCACCCGAAGACGGCATCCCAGCAGCACGCCCATACCAACCCGGTCGATGGCCATGACGTGCCGGTTCCGCATTTCGGCATCGTGCTGGAATGGGAGCAGTGGGAAGCCCTTGCCGAACGCCTGAAGTCGTTCGACACCGAGTTCGTGATTGAACCCTACATCCGTTTCAAAGGTCAGGTCGGCGAACAAGCAACCATGTTCTTGCTCGACCCCTGTGGAAACGCCCTGGAGTTCAAGGCCTTCAAGGATATCGGTCAGCTCTTCGCCAAGTAAAAGAAATGGCACGACCTGGTCGTGCCATTTTTGGTTCCAATGAACTGGAAACTGAGAAACTGGACGTGAAGCTACTCCTTGTCGGATCGACCGGACTCGTCGGGCGCCATGTCCTGGACTTGGCGCTCGCCGATCCAGGCGTCAGCAGCGTGGTGGCCCCGGCGCGCCGCGCGTTGCCCACGCATCCCAAGCTCCAGGCGCCGCGCGTGGACTTCGACAACCTGCCCGAAGACGCGCCCTGGTGGCAGGCGGATGCTGTCATCTGCACGCTCGGAACCACCATGCGGGCCGTCGGCTCCAGGCAGGCCTTCCGGCGCGTGGACTACGACTACCCGCTCGCCGTGGCGCGCCTGGCCAGGCAACACGGAACGCCGACCTATGTGCTGAATTCGGCCATCGGTGCGAACGTGTCCTCGCGCTTCTTCTTCAATCGGGTGAAGGGCGAGCTGGAGCGGGATCTTGCCGGTGTTGGTTTTCCATCGCTGACCTATGTGCGGCCGGGTGTGATCGGCGGGCACCGGCAGGAATTCCGCCTGGGCGAACGGGCCTTGGTCCTCGCCTTGACGCTGTTCGGGCCCGTGTTGCCGCGGCGCTGGTGCCTCAACCCGGCGCAGCAGATCGCCCGTGCTTTGATCGAGTCCGCGATTCACCCGGAGCCAGGGATCCAAGTCGTCACCTCCGACCGCTTGATCTGATTTTTGTCCGCGCCCCGGCCCCCGGGGCGCGGCACGCCGGGCTGGCGCGGCGCGTGCGGCAGGCGTGATAATCGACTTTCGATCAGGCCGAGGACGCGTGCCCGTCGCCCGCGGCGCGCCGGCATCCGGAAGACATCGTGGACAACGACAACATCGAGCAACCGAAGCGCCCGCGCGGCATCTACCTGCTGCCGAACCTGTTCACCACTGCCGCGCTGTTCGCCGGCTTCTACGGCATCATCGCCGCGCTGCACGGCCGCTTCGAGGCGGCGGCGGTGGCGATCTTCGTCGCGATGGTGCTCGACGGGCTGGACGGCCGCGTCGCGCGGATGACGCACACCGAGAGCGAGTTCGGCGTGCAGTACGACAGCCTCGCCGACATGGTGTCGTTCGGCGCCGCGCCGGCGCTGATCATGTACCAGTGGGCGCTCGACGGGCTGGGCAAGTTCGGCTGGATGGCGGCGTTCATCTACGTCGCCGGCGCCGCGCTGCGGCTGGCCCGCTTCAACACCCAGGTCGGCAGCGCCGACAAGCGCTACTTCATGGGGCTGCCCAGCCCCTCGGCGGGCGCCGCGGTGGTGGGGCTGGTGTGGGTCGGCGTCGACCAGGGCTGGGAGGGCGCGAGCGTCAGCTGGCTAGCGTTCGTGATCACGACCGCTGCCGGCTTGCTGATGGTCAGCAACTTCCTGTACCACAGCTTCAAGAAGATCGATCTGAAGGGCAAGGTACCGTTCGTCGCCGTCACCGTGGTGATGCTCGGCTTCGTGCTGGTGTCGACCCAGCCGCCGGTGATCCTGTTCGGCGGCTTCCTGGCCTACGTGCTATCGGGGCCGACGCTGGCGATCCTGCGCTGGCGCCAGCGCGCGCGCCGACGCGGGGGCGAGGGACCGACGGCCTGACGACGTTGCCTGGAAAGATGACGCAGAGGCGCGGCGACGCAGAGCGGGACAGAGCGCCGGAATCGGGCGCGGGAGCATGGGCATGAGCAAAGACAAGCTGATCATCTTCGACACCACGCTGCGCGACGGCGAGCAGAGCCCCGGCGCGTCGATGACGCGCGACGAAAAGATCCGCATCGCCAGGATGCTGGAGAAGATGCGCGTCGACGTGATCGAGGCGGGCTTCCCGATGGCCAGCCCCGGCGACTTCGAGGCGGTGCAGGCGGTGGCGCGCGCGGTCAGGGATAGCCGCGTCGCCGGTCTGGCGCGCGCGACACCGGCCGACATCGACCGCGCCGGTGAGGCGCTGAAGGATGCCGCGGCGCCGCGCATCCACACCTTCATCGCCACCAGCCCGATCCACATGCAGATGAAGCTGCGCATGGAGCCGGACAAGGTGGTCGAGGCGGCGGTCGCGGCGGTCCAGCGCGCGCGCCAGTGGACCGACGACGTCGAGTTCTCGGCCGAGGACGCCGGGCGCTCCGAGATCGACTTCCTGTGCCGCATCGTCGAGGCGGTGATCGTCGCCGGTGCGCGCACGATCAACATCCCCGACACCGTCGGCTACAACGTGCCCGAGCAGTTCGCCGCGACGATCCGCGCGCTGCGCGAGCGCGTGCCCAACGCCGAGCGGGCGGTGTTCTCGGTGCACTGCCACAACGACCTCGGGCTGGCGGTCGCCAACTCGCTGGCCGCGGTGCTGGCCGGCGCGCGCCAGGTCGAGTGCACGATCAACGGCCTCGGCGAGCGCGCCGGCAACGCCTCGCTCGAAGAGATCGTGATGGCGGTGCGCACGCGCCAGGACGTGTTCGCCTGCGACACCGGCATCGACACCACGCAGATCGTTCCGGCCTCACGGCTGGTCGCCGGCATCACCGGCTTCCCGGTGCAGCCGAACAAGGCGATCGTCGGTGCCAACGCCTTCGCGCACGAATCGGGCATCCACCAGGATGGCGTGCTCAAGCACCGCGAGACGTACGAGATCATGCGCGCCGAGGATGTCGGCTGGACCGCCAACAAGATGGTGCTGGGCAAGCACTCGGGCCGTAACGCCTTCAAGACGCGGATGGAAGAGCTCGGCATCGCCTTCGCCTCCGAGGTCGAGCTGAACGCGGCCTTCGCGCGCTTCAAGGAGCTGGCCGACAAGAAGCACGAGATCTTCGACGAAGACCTGCAGGCGCTGCTCACCGAGGCCAGCCTCGAGGCCGGGAACGAGCGCGTCAGGCTGGTCTACCTGAAGACCTGGTCCGAGACCGGCGAGACGCCGACCGCCGATGTCACGCTGAGCGTCGACGGCGCCGAGCGCAAGGCGAGCGCGCAGGGCGACGGCCCGGTCGACGCCGCGTTCAAGGCGATCGAGAGCATCCTGCAGACCGGCGCCGAGCTGCAGCTGTATTCGGTCAACGCGATCACCGGCGGCACCGATGCGCAGGGCGAAGTCACGGTGCGCGTCGAGAAGGCCGGGCGCATCGTCAACGGCCAGGGCGCCGACACCGACATCGTGATCGCCTCGGCCAAGGCCTACGTCAACGCGCTCGGCAAGGTGCTCGCCCCAGGCGAGCGCGCCCACCCGCAGCACGGCGTCTGATCGCCCCCCGATAAGCGAGCTGCGATGAGCGAGCTGCAGCGGCGGTATCTCGAGGCGATGGGCATCCCGCTGTGGCAGCGGCGCACGCCGCTGCCCGGGGTGTCCGACGCCGCCGGGCCGGCCCCGGTCGGACTCGCCGCGGGGCCGGTCGAGGCGCCGGTCGCCGGCCCGTCCGAGCCCGACTCGTCCGCCGCCGCGGCGTTCGTCGAGCCCTCGCCGCACGTCGGCGTGCCGCCCGCGCCGGAATCGGCCGCCGCCTCCGACGATGACCCCTTCGCCGAGCTGCCGCCGCTCGACGAAACCGACACCTGGCTGCCGGCGGCGGTCGACGACGACGTCTTCTCGTCAGAGGCGCCGCAGGCACCGCCTGCGCCACCGGTCGACGAGCGCGCGGCGCGCATCGCGTGCATGGACTGGGATGCGCTCGCGCGCGAAGTTTCGGGCTGCCGCACCTGCGGGCTGTGCCAGACGCGCACGCAGACCGCGTTCGGCGTCGGCGACCGCAAGGCGCGCTGGATGATCGTCGGCGAAGCCCCGGGCGCCGAGGAAGACCGCCAGGGCGAGCCCTTCGTCGGCCAGGCCGGGCAACTGCTGAACCTGATGCTGAAGGCGATCGGCTTCGAGCGCGCCGAGGTGTTCATCGCCAACGTCATCAAGTGCCGCCCGCCGAACAACCGCGATCCGAAGCCCGAGGAGATGGCCGCCTGCGAACCCTTCCTCGACCGCCAGCTGGCGCTGGTCGAGCCCGACATCGTGCTCGTGGTCGGGCGCATCGCCGCGCAGCGCCTGCTCGGCTCGGATGCGCCGGTCGGCAAGCTGCGCGGGCGCGTGCACCGGTTCGGGCCGCGCCAGATTCCGCTGGTGGTCACCTACCACCCGGCCTACCTGCTGCGCTCGCCGCTCGAGAAGCGCAAGGCCTGGGACGACCTCGAGCTGGCCCTCGAGGCCTGGGCGGAGACCCGCCGATGAGCGCCAAACCCTCGCCGGAGCTCGCGATCCGGCCGATGACCGAGCGCGACGTGCCCGCGGTGATGGCAGTCGAGCTCGAGGCCTATCCGTTTCCGTGGACTGCGGGCATCTTCCGCGACTGCATCCGCAGCGGCTACCGCTGCCTGGTCGCCGAGCGCGGCGGTGAGGTGCTCGGTTATGCGGTGCTGTCGATCGCGGTCGGCGAGGCGCACCTGTTGAACCTGTGCGTGTCGCCGCGGCAGCAGAGCCAGGGGCTCGGCCGGCGGCTGCTCGAACAGGTGCTCGAGCTGTCGCGGGCGCTGGGCGCCGATACGATGTTCCTCGAGGTGCGGCCGTCGAACGTGCACGCGATCGCGCTGTACGTCTCGGCCGGCTTCTGCGAAGTCGGCACGCGCCGTGGCTACTACCCGGCCGCCAGTGGCCGCGAGGACGCGCTGGTGATGGCGCGGGTGCTGTGATGGCGGAAATGGCGAAAACCGGAGCGCCGGAAGCGGCGGCAGCCGACGGCGAGGCGTCCGCGGACCGGCCGCTGCGCCGCGGCTGGACCACCGGCGCCTGCGCGACGGCGGCCACGCGCGCCGCGTGCGAAGCGCTGTTCGGCGGCGGCTTCCCCGACCCCGTGACGATCACCCTGCCCAAGGGGCAGCGCCCCGCCTTCGCGCTGGCCTGGACCGCGCGCGGTGCGGGCTGGGCGGGGGCGGGCGTGGTCAAGGATGCCGGCGACGACCCCGACGTGACCCACGGCGCGCTGGTCCGCGCCCGCGTCGAGCGCGCCGCGCCCGGCAGCGGCGTGGTGTTCCGCGCCGGCGAGGGCGTGGGCACGGTCACGCAGCCGGGGCTGCCGCTGGCGGTGGGGGAGCCGGCGATCAACCCGGTGCCGCGCGCGATGATCCGCCAGACCGTCGCCGAGGCGGCGGCTGCCTTCGGCGAGCCCGCCGACCTGGTGGTCGAGCTGTCGATCGACGGCGGCGAAGCGCTGGCGCGCAAGACGATGAACCCGCGGCTGGGTATCCGCGGCGGGCTGTCGATCCTCGGCACCACCGGCATCGTGATCCCGTACTCGTGCTCGGCCTGGATCGCCTCGATCCACCGCGGCGTCGATGTCGCGCGCGCACTGGGGCTCGCGCACGTCGCCGCCTGCACCGGCGACGTGTCCGAAGCCGCCGCGGTGCGCCGTCACGGCCTGAGCGAGCAGGCGCTGATCGACATGGGCGACTTCGTCGGCGGCACGCTGAAGTACCTGCGCCGTCACCCGGTGGCGCGGCTGACGCTGGCGGGCGGCTTCGCCAAGTTCGGCAAGCTCGCGCGCGGGCTGCTCGACCTGCACTCCAAGCGCAGCAGTGTCGACCTCGACTGGCTCGCCGAGCGGCTCGCCGAGCTCGGCGCCGCGCCCGCGCTGGTCAGCGAGGCGCGCGCGGCCAACACCGCGCTGCAGGTGCTGGGCCTCGCGCGAGCCGCCGGGCTGCCGCTCGCCGGGCGCATCGCCGCGCTGGCGCAGGGGGCGGTGCTCGAGGTGCTCGAGGGCGCACCGGTCGAGGTCGAGGTGCTGGTCGTCGACCGCGAGGGGCGGATCATCGGCGAGGCGCCGTGGCGCGGCCCGGGCTAGCGCTTCGGACGCAGCACCAGCAGCCCGGCCGAGATGATCAGCGCGGCGCCGGCCAGACCGAGCGCGTCGAGGGTGTGGCCCCACAGCAGCCAGCCGAACAGGCTGGCGTAGAGGATGGCGCTGTAGGTGAAGGGGCCGATCTGGGCGGCCGGGGCGAGGGCATAGGCGCGGGTCATCAGCACCTGGCCGACGGCGCCGCACAGCCCCAGCCCGATCAGCAAGCCCCAGCCGCGCGCGTCGGGCGTGGTCCAGTGGAGCACGGCCGGGCCGGCGCCGCCGAGCGTGCCGATCAGCGAAAACCAGAACACGATCTCGGGGCCCGGGACGCGGCCGGCCATGCGCCGGATCGTGACCTTGGCGACCGCAGCGAGCGCGCCGCCGGTGAGCCCCACCAGCGCCGGCACCGACAGCGCGCCGGCGCCGGGGCGCAGGATCAGCGCCACACCGGCGAAGCCGAGCGCCAGCGCGGCGAGCGTGCGCCGCGTCATCGGCTCGTCCAGCCACAGGCGCGCGATCGGCGCGATGAACAGCGGCGCGGTCATCGCCAGCAGCGCGGCTTCGGCCAGCGGCAGGTGGGCGAGCGAATAGAAGTAGCAGCCCATCGACGCCAGCCCGGCCAGCGAGCGCAGCAGGTGGAAGCGGAAGGTCGCGCGCTCGATCCGCAAGCCCCCCTGGCCGACCACCCAGGGCAGCAGCGTGACGAGCGCGACGGCGTTGCGGAACAGCAGCTGGGTTTCCTGCGACAGCGCGTCGGCGCCGAGCTTGATCGCCGCGCCCATCAGCGCGAAGGCGAGTTCGGAGGCGAGCACCAGCAGCGCGCCGAAGGCGAGGGGGGAGGCGGGCATCGGGATTTCGCAAAGGAAACGAGCGCCTATCGTAACAGCCGCAGCGGGGTACAGGCGCGGCACAGCGGATGCGCCGGCGCAGCGCCCTGCACCGGACAGCAGGGCGCCTCAGCGCACCTCGTCGCCGCGCGCTACGGCGGTGAGCCGCGGCGGCGCTTCGACCAGTTCGAGCAGCGTGCGCCGACCGAGCGCCTGGCCGAGTGCGGCATCGAGCTCGGCGGCGAGCGCCGCACCCGGCATGCCGCGCTCGAGCTCGCCGCGCACCGCGCGGACGATCGCGGCGAGCTCGAGCGTGCCGAGGTCGCGCCCCGGCACCCAGCCGCCCTCGTCTTCGATCGCGTGCAGCAGCCCGGCGCGGTGCAGCAGGGCGATGACTTCGGCCAGGCGCTCGGCCGGCTCGGCCAGCGTCTGCGACAGCGCAGCGGTCGACGGCGGCGGCTGGCGGCTGCGGAAGGCGCGGCCGATCTCGGTCATCAGGGCGAGCGCCAGCGCTTCGCGCTCGGCCGGCATCGGCGGCTGCGCCGGGCCGGCGGTGATCGGGTCGGACCAGTGGCGCGCGACCAGCGCGCCGACCAGCACGATCTGCCAGCCGATCTGCAGCCAGAGGATGAACAGCACCGCGCCGGCGAAGCCGGAATAGATCGCCGGGTAGTTGCCCGAGTCGGCGAGCAGCGCGGCGAACAGCCGCCCGCCGGCGTACCACAGCAAGCCCGCGGCGACGCCGCCGGCGAGCGCATCGAGCGGGCGCACGCGGGTGTTGGGCATGAAGCCGTACAGGAAGGCGAAGGCGGCGGCGAGCAGCAGGTGCGGCAGCAGGCTGCGCAGCACGCCGCCGGCTTCGGCCAGCGGCGCCAGGCGACCGCCGCCGAAGGCGTCGAGCGCGTGCAGCGCGGTATCGCTGACGCCCAGCGCGGTGAAGGCGAGCACGGGGCCGGTCAGGATCACGCTCAGATAATCGGCGAAGCGCCGCCCCGGCGAGCGCGGCGTCAGCACGCCCCAGATCGCGTTGAAGGCGAGCTCGATCTTGTGGATCAGCGCCACCGTCGTATAGAACAGCAGCGCCACGCCGAGCGAGCCGAGCACGCCGACGCGCAGGTTCTCGACGAAGCCGAGGATGCGGTCGCCGACCTCGATGCCTTGTGCGCCGAGCGGCGCCAGCACGTCGCGCAGCAGCGGTTCGAGCGCATTGTGCGCGCCGAAGGCCTTGAGCACCGAGAAGCTGACCGCGAGCAGCGGCACCAGCGACAGCAGCGTGGTGTAGGCGAGGCTGGCGGAACGCTGCAGCAGATCGCCGTCGATCAGGCCGCGCGCGACCGCGAGCACGATCCAGCCGGCGCGCGCCAGGCGCGCCCGCCCCCCAGCCGCCCATCCGGCGAGTCTGGCCTGATAGCGTTCCCAGAACGACATCCCGATTCCCGTCCCATTGCGCCGTGCCGCAAGTCTAGAGAGGAACCGTGCCGGTAGCGCATCACTGGACCTCGCGCCGGTAGCGATCGTAGAAGGCCAGTACGCGGCTGACGTAGGTCTGCGTCTCCTCGATCGGCGGGATCGCGTAGCCGCTGCGGATCACCCGGTTCTCGCCGGCGTTGTAGGCGGCCAGCGCCAGCGGCAGCTGGCCGAACTGGTCGATCAGGACGCGCAGGTAGTGCGCGCCGCCGCCGATGTTGGCCGCCGGGTCGAAGGCGTCGGTCACGCCGAAGCGCGCCGCGGTCGCCGGCATCAGCTGCATCAAGCCCATCGCGCCGGCGCGCGACACCGCGTTGGGGTTGAACGACGACTCGGCGTGGATCACCGCGTGCAGCAGCGCGGGGTCCAGCCCGTGCGCCTGCGCCGTGTTCGCGATGGTGTCGGCGTAGCGCGTGCGCCGGGCCCAGGAACCGCCGGTCCCGGCAATCGGTGCGGCCGGCGTTGCGGGCGCCGCAGGCGCCGGATTGATGGCGGCGACCACCGGCTTCGGGAAAGGCCGCAGCCGGAAATCCGACGGACTGCTGACCCACGCGGCTCGGGGCAGCGCCGCGAGCGCCTGCGGCGCGAAGCGCACCCGGGCCAATGGACGCGGTGCGCCGGCGGCAGGCGCACCGATGGCCGCGCCGGGCTCGCTGCGGATGTAGCTCACGCCATGCACGTCGCGTGAAGTCTGGATTTCGGCGAAAGCCGGCTGTGCGGCCAGGAGGCTGCACAGCGTCAGGCTCGTCCGGCGGCGGATCGGGGTGGAGGACATTGACATCCCTGCATTCGGGGATTGGCTGTTTCGACGGCGCCAAGGTAGGGGGACGGCTGCCTGACGCACAAGCCTGCATTTGTAAAAATTACTGAACTGCCGCTGCCATGCTTGCTGTATCGCGACTCGTCGTGTCAGAAACTTGTCGCCTGCCTCCATTCCGTCTGCCGTCCGATCGTCAAGAAATTGACGCTCGCATGCGGTAACAGCATGTGGCAACTCGCCGAAACGGTCAGTTCGGTTTTGGCGCAGAATTTGCTTGGCGAGAACCGCGTTGCCTGAGCAGGAACGGGGAGAGGATCGGTCGGCGCATGGGCGATGAGCTTCGCCGGCGGTTGCGAGCGATGCTCGGCAAGCCCCTTCAGTTTCCCTGAATGTTTAAAAACGTTACACCTGTTTAACTGCGACATCCGATCCGTTTATGCTGGCGACCAAGCAGAGACGCACCGACTCAGAGACGCGGTGTCGCGGCGAATCGCGAATGGGCGCTCTGCGGACAGCCGATGTCGGGAGGGTATCGGAAAACGCCAGCCTAGGCTGGGCGACACGGATGGTCCATCGATGTGTTACGGGAGGAAGAAAGCCATGAAGGAAATCGCTCTCAAGATCCGTGCCTTCCTGAAGGACGAGGAAGGGCTGACCGCCGTCGAATACGCCATTGCCGGCGGGTTGATATCGGCTGGGCTCGTTGCACTGTTTACCACTATCGGCACTGAAGCAAAGGAGAAGCTACAGGACCTTTGTACTGCCTTGAAAGGCTCTGCCTGCTGATTCAGGAGGCAAAGATAGCCAGAATGGCGAGCGGCTGTTCATGCCGCTCGCCCCATCAGGGCTTTCAAGGTGCAAAAATACAACATTCAAAATCAATAAATTGTGTTTGCCCATATGGCGATCATCCGTGGCTATAACCGAGACTGGACGGAGCTGGATGACGCAGGATCAAACAGTTTCGCTAAAGGGCTACCCGGCCACCTTGAAAGCCCTGCGCTCGCCCCATTCGTGTCCGTGTTGATCTAGAGAGAATGCTATGCTCGCCCTTATGACCTATGACGTTTCTACCTTGGTGTTGTTGGTCATCTTAGGGTTTGCCGCATTGACGGATCTCAGGCGTCATCGTATTTCCAATTTGTTCAGCATAGGCGGAATTGTATCAGGGATCTGTTTGCAGATATGGGGGCTGGGTATTGACGGTCTACTCGCCGGCCTCGGAGGCCTGGGTGTGGGTTTTCTGATCTTTATTCCTTTCTATGCCCTCGGTGGTATGGGCGCCGGGGACGTTAAATTGATGGCAGCGGTTGGCGCCTTTCTTGGTCTTCTGGATACACTGCTGGCTGCTGGCCTGACCTTGGCGGCGGGCTCCGTGATGGGGGTATTCGTTCTTTTCTATCGTCGTGGTACTCTGGTGGCATTTCAACGCTATGGATTAATTCTGAAATGTCTCGCTACAACCGGACAGCTCAGCTACATACCGCCTGCGCCCGGTGAGGCGGCAACGACCCGGTTTCCGTACGCACTGGCGATCTTCACTGGCACCGTCGCCGCGTTGTGGCACCTGTCGTATTTGCAGCGGCTGCCGATGATGCTGGAGTGGTTCTGAAATGGACGGCGCTGCACTCGAGTTCCGCCCGGGGGGCTCGCTGCTGACGGATCCGTTGTCGCAACTGGCGCCGCGTCCGCGCGCGCTGGCGGACACCGGACTGAGTCAGGACTTCGTCGCCGAGCTGCTGCTGAAGCACCTGTATTCGGCCGGCGTGCTCGAGCTGCGGCAACTGGTCGAGCGCGTCGCGCTGGCCGGGACGATCCTGGAGCAGGCGCTGGGCTTCCTGCGCACCGAGGCCTGCCTCGAAGTGCGCGGCGGCAACGGCAGCGGCGTTGGGCTGCGCTACGCGCTGACCGAACGCGGCCGCTCGGCGGCGCTCGATGCGCTGGCGCGCAGCGGCTATGTCGGCGCGGCGCCGGTGCCGCTCGAGGACTACGCCCGCGTGGTGCGCGCGCAGTCGGTGCACCGCCTGACGGTGACGCGCGACCTGATGCGCACGGCCTTCGCCGACACCGTGATCCGCGAGGCGCTGCTCGACCAGCTCGGCCCGGCGCTGCACTCGGGGCGGGCGATGTTCGTGTACGGCCCGGCCGGCACCGGCAAGACCTTCGTCGGCCAGCGCCTGACGCGGCTGCTCGGCGACGAGGTGCTGATCCCGCACGCGCTCGCCGTCGGCGACACCGCGATCCCGCTGTTCGACTCGGTGGTGCACCGCGCGCTCGAGAGCGCCGGCGACGGCCCCGGCCTGATGCTGGCGCAGGGCCACGATCCGCGCTTCGTCCGCTGCCGGCGGCCGGTGATCATCACCGGCGGCGAGCTGACGCTCGACATGCTCGAGCTGCGCTACGACCCGGCGAGCAAGCAGTACCTGCCGCCGCTGCAGCTCAAGGCCGCCAACGGCATGTTCATGATCGACGACCTCGGCCGCCAGCGCGCGCCGACCGCCGACCTGCTGAACCGCTGGATCGTGCCGATGGAGGAGCGGCGCGACTTCCTGAGCCTGGGCTCGGGACGGCACTTCCCGGTACCGTTTGACATGGTGCTGGTGTTCTCGACCAACCTCGACCCGCTCGCACTGGCCGACGACGCCTTCCTGCGGCGCCTCGGTTACAAGATCCGCTTCGACTACCTCGACCCGGCCGAATACGAGGCCGTGTGGCGGCAGACGTGCGAAGCGCGCGGCGTGCCGTTCGACCTGGCGGTGTTCCGCCATCTCCTGGTCGAGCTCCACGCCGAGCGCCATGAACCGCTGCGCCCGTGCTACCCGCGCGACCTGCTCGACCTGGCGCTGGACCGCTGCCGCTACGAAGGCGAGCCGAACGCCGTCACCGTCGAGCGGATCCGCTGGGCCTGGGACAACTACTTCGTGCGGCTGCGGGAGTGGGGAATGGGGGATGGGGAATGAGGAATGGGGAATGAGGTGTCACTACACCTCCCCATCGCCCATCGCCCATCCTCTCACCCCTCACCCCTCACCCATTCCCCCTCCGGACGTGATGGATGTGAAGAAACTGGGAGACCGCCGTGAAGACTCGATCCGTGATGATGCTGGGGGTCGCGCTGGTGATGGGCGTCGGTGCCGCCTGGGTGGCCAACAACTGGCTGCGGATGCGGGTGCTGCCGACCGCCGAGGCGGCGACTACGCCGGTGGTGGTGGCGGCGCTGAAGATCCCCTACGGCCAGAAGATCGAGGCGGCCCACGTCAAGCTGGTCAAGGCGCCCGACGGCGTGATCCCCGAGGGCGCGCTGCGCGAGCTGCCGCAGGCGGTCGGCAAGGTGGCGAACCAGGCGCTGTTCCCCGGCGAGATCCTGATCGGCGAGCGCGTGGTCGAGCAGCTCGGCGGCAGCACGCTGTCGGCGATGGTGGCACCGCGGATGCGTGCGGTGACCGTGCGGGTCAACGACGTGATCGGCGTGGCGGGCTTCCTGCTGCCGGGCAACCGCGTCGACATCGTCGCGACCCGCAGCGAGGGCAATCAGGCCAGCGCCCGCACCATCCTGCAGGACCTCAAGGTGCTGGCGGTCGACCAGACCGCGGCGCCGGAGAAGGACAAGCCGCTCATCGTCCGCGCCGTGACGCTGGAGATGTCGCCCGAGCAGGCCGAACTGCTGGTCAAGGCCACCACCGAGGGCGCGGTGCAACTGACGCTGCGCAACCCGGGCGACAGCGCGATCGTCGCGCAGAAGCCGGAGGTCAAGCCGGTGGCGGCGCCCCAGCCGGTGCCGGTGGCGAGCTCGGGATATTCGGTGACGCTGATCCGCGGGACCAAGGTCGACTCGGAGAAGGCGGGACGCTGAGCGGGCCTGCCAGCGGACGGGCCCGTAATACCTGGTCTGCCATGATCAGACGGGCATGGGTCCGAGGCCCGGACGGAACAGAACGAGATGGAGATAGGGCCATGCCCTCGGGTGTCGGAAAAGCGTGGGTTCTGTGCGCGCGTGCCGCGGTCGCGGCGGTCGCACTGTTCGGTTGCGTGGCCGCGAGCCAGGCGCAGCAGTCCATCGTCAAGCAGATGTACCAGGTCCAGGGTAGCGTGGCTTCGGTCCAGGTGCCGCTGCACAAGTCGCGGATCATCCAGTTGCGCAGCCCGGTCGCGCAGGTCTCGGTGGGCAATCCCGAGGTCGCCGACATCCTGGTGCTGAAGGCGAACCAGCTCTACGTGGTCGGGCGCAGCCTCGGCTCCACCAACGTGGTGCTGTGGGACGGCGCCAACAACGTCATCGCCACGCTCGACGTCGAGATCACCCACGACCTCGACAGCCTCAAGGTGCGGCTGCACGAGATGATGCCCGAGGAGCGCGGCATCCAGGTGCGTTCGTCCAAAGAGGCGATCGTCTTGAGCGGCGAAGCCTCCAGCGTGGTGAAGATGGAGGCGGCGATGAAACTCGCCTCGAGCTTCCTGGCGCGCAGCACCGACGGCAAGGAAGCCGGCAAGGTGATGAATCTGATGCAGGTCGGCGGCGCCCAGCAGGTGATGCTCGAGGTCAAGGTCGCCGAGATCCGCCGCGACGTCACCAAGCGCTTCGGCATCAACTTCAATGCGGTGGCGCCGGGCAGCCCGTGGACGATCGGCGCCGTGAACGGCGGCGCGCGCTTCCCGGATGCGCGGTTCGGCACCGATAACGTGCGCGTGCCGATCTTCGGCCCCGGCGAGGCCCAACCCATCGGACCGGTGATCGACGAGTTCGCCCCCAACGATCTCTCGATCACCGACAAGGGCTTCTTCGCCAGCTTCCTGAGCAAGAACTTCCTGTTCAACGCCGTCATCGACGCGGCCAAGAACAATGGCCTGGCGAAGATCCTGGCCGAGCCGACGCTGACGACGCTGACCGGGCAGGAGGCGCAGTTCCGCTCCGGCGGCGAGTTCCCGATCCCCGTGCCGCAGGGCGACGGCCAGGTCACGATCCAGTTCAAGGACTTCGGCGTCGGCCTGAACTTCCTGCCGGTGGTGCTGGACTCGGGGCGCATCAGCCTGAAGGTCAACATTTCGGTCAGCGAGCTGACGTCGGCCAACAGCGTCGTGGTCGGCGTGGAGAACACGCGCAACGTGTTCGCCGTGCCGGCGCTGAGCAGCCGCAGTTCATCGTCGACGCTCGAGTTGTCCGACGGCCAGACCATGGCGATCGCCGGGCTGATCAACGATTCACTGCGCGAACAGGTCAACAAGTTCCCTGGCCTAGCGGAGCTGCCGATCCTCGGCCAACTGTTCCGCAGCCAGGAGTTCATCAAGGGCCAGACCGAGCTGGTGATCTTCGTCACGCCGCATTTCGCCCGACCGATGCCGCGCGAGCTGATCCGGATGCCGACCGACGCCTTCGTCGAACCCAACGATCTGGAGTTCTACCTGCTGGGGCGGATGGAAGGCACCCGGCGCAAGGCGCCCGCGCTGCCCGCCGAGAGCCTGCAGAAGGGCGGCGTCGAAGCCGGCTTCGGGCACGAGCTGTGAGGAATCCAGACATGAACGCGACGGCATGCAAAGGGCTTGGGATCTGGTTGTCGCTGGCGCTGCTGGCGGCAGGCGGCTGCACCGTGACCGAACCGGTCGCGCTCGAGGCCGATTTCGGCGAGTCGGTCCGGCAGATGGTGCGGGCGCAGACGCTTTACCCGGCGGCGGCCGACGACCCCGATCCGAATCCGGTGCGCGGGCTGGTCGGCGAGAAGGGCGACGCGGTGCTCGACGCCTACCGCAAGGACGTCTCCAGGCCCACCGAAGTCAACAACGTCATCAACATCGCCGTCGGCAACGGCAAGTAGCACATCGGCGACGGTAGGAGAGAGAACAGCATGTCCATCCAGCGTTCTCCTGCGCGAACGAGGGGGCGAGGCCGTGCCGGCACGCGCGCCTCCCAGCGCGGCGTGACCGCGGTGTTCACCACCATCGCGATGCTCACCCTGATCGGCATGGCCGGGCTGGCGCTGGACATGGGTCATGCCTACGTCAACAAGACGCGGCTGCAGAATGCGCTGGACGCCGCGGCGCTGAGCGCTGCGACGACGCTGGACAAGACCGGTGATACCGCCCAGGCGAGCGTCGCCGCCTGGACCGCCTTCAGCAAGAACGCCGCTGCAGCCGGAAACGGGGAACTGGCCGGCATCAAGCCGGGCGACCTCAGTGTCGCGTATTCGCACACGCTCAAGCCGTTCACCGCGGGAAGCGCGCCGCCGATGTTCGTGCGCACCAGCGTGCCGAATCTGTCGCTCGACAGTTGGTTCATCTCGGTGCTCGGCATCGGCAGCAAGTCGGTCGGTGCCAGCGCCGTGGCTGGGCCTAGCCCACAGTTCAATTGCGCGACCATCCCAGTAATGGCGTGCGGCGACAAAGACGACAAGGACGATCCCGCCGATCCGAGCGATTCGGTGTATGGCTATACGGTTGGGCAGGACGTCGTTCTGAAGGCCGGCAAGGGGAACGATGGCTGGGCAGTGGGGCCCGGGAACTTCCAACTCGCCAACGCGAATGGAGGTAAAGAGGTTAAGGATGGCATGGCCGGAGGGGAGGTTTCCTGCAATGCGCCGGGGAACCTCATTCCGACAGAGACAGGCAACAAGGTCGGCCCCACACTCAAGGGTCTCAATACGCGCTTCGGCGATTACGAAGGCGAGATGAAAGGTACCGAAAGCGAATACCCACCCGACAAGGTCACCGATGCCGGCTCGACGGGATACCCAGACACGTACGCAGACTACGAAAAGGATTATTCAGACGGTAACGTCGACGTTCTCACAGGAAAGGAGAATCGTCGTGTCGTGGTGGTGTCGATTGGCAATTGCACCGGTACGACCCAAGGGGCGGGGACTGTTGGCCTGCTGGGGTATGGGTGCTTCTTTCTCAGCAGCCCTGCCACTAAGGGAGGACATCAGGAGATCCGTGGACAGTTCATCAGGAACTGCCCCAGCGGAGTCAACTGGGGAGCAAATCCGACATTCGGATCGGGGCCGTACCGAATCATCCTGTACAAGGACTATGCCGGAGCCGGGAGTCTCGACTCATGAGGCCGATCACCGAAATTCGGGCCAATGGCCGGCAGTATCAGAATGGTCTCGCCATCGTCGAGTTCGCCATCGTGTTGCCGCTGCTGCTACTGATGATGCTGGCGACGGCGGAGTTCGGGCGCGCGCTGTACCAGTACAACACGCTGAGCAAAGCGGTGCGCGACGGTGCGCGCTATTACGTCCTCAGCGACTCGCCCGAGATAACGAAAGTGGGAAGCTTAGTCGAGTTCGGCAACGAATCGGGTAGTGGGTCGCCGCTGCTGCCAGGGACGTTCAAGAAAGTGGATGTGGACCTGAGCGGGGGATACGTCACTGTCACGGCTACCTATGAGTTTGCGTTCATCCCAGGTAATCCGCTCGCCGGGATCATGGGGCTCTTCGGTGGAAGCCCCGGGGATTCTCTCGAATTGATCTCATCCGTCACGATGCGCGCATCATGAGAACCAGACAGCAAGGCCTGACCACGGTGGAGTTCTCGATCATCGGCACGCTGTTCTTCATCGTGCTGTTCGCGGTGATCGAGTTCGGACGGATGCTGTTCGTCTGGAACACGCTGACCGAAGCGACCCGCCGCGGGGCGCGCGTCGCGGTGGTTTGCCCGCCTGGACACGTGGCCATCGCGCGCATCGCGGTGTTCAACGATCCCGGCACCAGCGGCGCCAGCCCCGTGGTTAATGGCCTCGATCCGGCCGATGTGGTCGTCGAGTATCTCGACCAGGCCGGGGTACTGGTTGCAACTCCGGCGGCGAACCCGGAAAAGGTGGAATACGTCAGGGTGCGCATCAGCGGCTATCAGCACAGTCTGCTGATTCCCTTGTTCAATCGACTGTTCACGGATGCCGACATCCCGGATTTCGAAACCACGCTACCCCGCGAGAGCCTCGGTGCCGTGCCGGATCCGAAGACCGGAGCTGTTTCGAGTGAGTGCTTCTAGCTTTGCTTCGGGCTCTGGGGCCAGACATCCGAATGAATGGAGAATCAAGCCGATGAGCGTACAAGTGCTGTCCGCAGGACGCTCGAGACAGGATCTGGAAGCACTGGAAGTTCTACTGCGCAAGCAGCCCGATATCGCGGTCACGACGCGCCTGATCGCCAACGGCCACGCCGATCCGCTGCAGGGGATCGCAATGATGCCCGATGTGCTGATCCTCGAC
The DNA here is from genome assembly GCA_039807445.1 of Candidatus Competibacteraceae bacterium. Taxonomy (GTDB): domain Bacteria; phylum Pseudomonadota; class Gammaproteobacteria; order Competibacterales; family Competibacteraceae; genus JBDHRG01. The sequence continues at coordinate 17,791 of JBDHRG010000016.1, read as the reverse complement.
CTGAGCGAGCGCTGGGAGGAGGAGCTGAACGCGCTGGCTGAACGGCCGCCGGTGGCGCGCCCGCCGGTGATCGTGGTCGGGCCGAGTAACGACCTGCAGACGCTGCGCAAGGCGATGCAGGCCGGCGCGCGGGACTTCTTCACCCGACCGGTGCACGAAGCCGAGCTGGCCGAGGCGCTGCGGCAGGTCGCCCGGGAACGCGCCGCGCACGCCGCGACGGCCAGGCCCCGGCTGACGGCGGTGATCAACGCCAAGGGCGGCTCGGGCGCGACCATGCTGGCCTGCAATATGGCGCACGTGGTCGCCGCCGAAGGCCACAAGCGGGTGGCGCTGCTCGACCTCGACCTCCAGTTCGGAACGCTGCCGCTGTACTTCGACCTCAAGTGCGAGCACGACCTGGGGGAGACGCTCGAGGCGGTCGAGCGGCTCGACGCAGCGGCGCTCGAGGGCTACCTGAACCGCCACCCGAGCGGGGTGCGGGTGCTCGGCGCGAACAACGATCACCTGGTGCTGCCGGGGGAGCTGTCGGACCAGCGCCTCGGCCGGCTGCTCGACCTGCTGGTCGAGGGCAGCGACTGGGTCGTCGTCGACCTGCCGCGGCAGGTCGACGCGATGGCGGGCCAGGTGCTCGAGCGCGCCGACCGCGTGGTGATCGTGATGCAACAGAGCCTGACGCACGTGCGCGACGCGCGGCGGCTGATCGGCATCTTCGAGGACGGTTTCTCGATCCCGCGCGAGCGGCTGACCGTGGTCGTCAACCGTTACGACAGGAAGGGCAGGATCGGCCTCGCCGACATCGGCCAGGCGCTGGGCCGCGTCGCGCTGGAGACGGTGCCGAACGACTTCGGCCACGTCGCCGAGAGCGTCAACCTCGGCGTGCCGCTGCACGAGCACGCCAGGAGCGCGCCGAGCACGCGCGCCATCAAGGCGCTGGCGACGAAGCTGAGCGGCAGCGGCCTGAACGGCAGGAACGCCAGGCCCGGGCTGTTCGGCCGGGCGCTGTCGGGCTTCATGGGGCTGTGAGGGAGGAGGAACGATGGATCTCAAGTCCAGGCTCAGCCGGTTCAGGGGTGACGCGGCGGCACCGGCCGCGGCGGCGGTCGAGGAGCAGGCGGAGGCTACGCCGGTCGCGGTATCGGCGCCCGAGCCGGCGCCGATCGGGCCGAGCCCGCAGGAGCTCGAGTGGAAGCAGCGCATCCACCAGAAGCTGCTGAAGGTCATGGACCTGTCGTTGATCGGCGGGCTCGACGAGGCCGAGGCACGCCGCCAGATCCGCGAGATCACCCAGCGCCTGATCGTCGAGGAATCGGTGCCGCTGAACGCCGGTGCGCGCCAGGCGCTGGTCAAGCAGGTCGAGGACGAGATCCTCGGGCTGGGGCCGCTCGAGCCGCTGCTGGCGGACCCGAGCGTGTCGGACATCCTGGTCAACGGCAGCAGCACCGTCTACGTCGAGCGCCGCGGCAAGCTCGAGCTGACCGCGGTGCGCTTCGACAACGACGCGCACCTGATGAACATCATCGACCGCATCGTCTCGGCGGTGGGGCGGCGCATCGACGAGTCGGTGCCGATGGTGGACGCGCGGCTGAAGGACGGCTCGCGCGTCAACGCGATCGTGCTGCCGGTGGCGATCGACGGCCCGGCGTTGTCGATCCGCCGCTTCAACGCCGACCTGCTGGGGCTCGAGGAGCTGATCGGCTTCCGCGCGCTGACCGCGGCGATGGGCGAGGTGCTGAAGGGCATCGTCAGGGCGCGGCTCAACGTGGTGGTGTCGGGCGGTACCGGCTCGGGCAAGACCACGACGTTGAACATGCTGTCGGGCTTCATCCCGCACGACGAGCGCATCGTCACGATCGAGGACTCCGCCGAGCTGCAGCTGCGCCAGCCGCACGTGGTGCGGCTCGAGACCCGCCCGCCCAACATCGAGGGCAAGGGCGAGATCACCGCGCGCGACCTGGTGCGCAACAGCCTGCGCATGCGCCCGGAGCGGATCGTGATCGGCGAGGTGCGCGGCCACGAGGCGATCGACATGCTGCAGGCGATGAACACCGGCCACGACGGCTCGCTGACGACGATCCACGCCAACAACCCGCGCGACGCGCTGATGCGCATCGAGAACATGGTGGCGATGGCGGGGCTCAACCTGCCGGTCAAGGCGGTGCGCACGCAGATCGCCTCGGCGGTCGACGTGGTGCTGCAGGCCGAGCGCTCCGAGGACGGCCGGCGGCGGATGGTCAGCATCCAGGAGATCAACGGCATGGAGGGCGACATCATCACGATGTCGGAGATCTTCCGCTTCGAGCGCCTGGGCGTGGACAAGGACGGGCGGGTGCTGGGGCGCTTCCGGGCGACCGGGATCATCCCCAAGTTCAACGAGCGCCTGCAGCAGCGCGGCATCCACATCCCGCTCGAGGTGTTCGACCCCGACCGGGCCGAGGGCTGGGAGGGCTGAGCGATGTCCGACATGCTGGGGGATTCGGGGATCCCGCTGTTCCTGATCATGGTGTTCGTCGCGGTGTTCCTGCTCGCGCAGAGCCTGATGGTGTCGACGGTCGGCGCGGACCAGAAGGCGGCCAAGCGCCTGCGCAGGCGCATCGGCAAGGTGGCCGACGAGTTCGCGCCCTCGGCGGCAGCTTCGCTGCTGCGCGACAAGTACCTGCGCGAGCTCTCGCCGCTCGAGCGGGCGCTGGAGTCGCTGCCGGGGATGGAGCGGCTGGCGCGGATGATCGAGCAGTCCGGGCGGACGACGCCGGCCTACCGCCTGGTGCTGGTAGCCGCCGGGCTCGCGTGCGCCGGCGCCGTCGGCGCCTGGGTGCTGAGCCACGAAGCGCTGGCCGCAGCCGGGGCCGGCGCGCTCGGCGGAGCCGTCCCGTTCGTGAAGATCGCGCGCGAGCGCGACCGGCGACTGGCGAAGTTCGAGGAGCAGTTGCCCGAGGCGATGGACATCATGACCCGCGCGCTGCGCGCCGGGCACCCGTTCAACGAAACGCTGCGGCTGGTGGCCGAGGAGCTGGACGCGCCGGTGGCCAGGGAGTTCGGGCTGGCGTTCGCCGACATCAACTACGGCACCGACGTGCGCGTGGCCTTCCTGAACCTGCTCGAGCGCGTGCCCAGCGTAGCGCTGATGTCGCTGGTGACCTCGGTGCTGGTGCAGCGCGAGACCGGTGGCAACCTGGCCGAGATCCTCGAGAAGATCGGCGCCGTGGTGCGCGGGCGCTTCCGCTTCCAGCGCAAGGTCAAGACGCTGACCGCCGAGGGGCGGCTGTCGGCCTGGGTGCTGACGATGGTGCCATTCGCGCTGTTTGCGGTGATGTCGCTGACCTCGCCGGGCTACCTGCCGGTGCTGCTCGTGGACCCGCTCGGGCGCAAGCTGATCGGCGGAGCCTTCGTGCTGATGCTGCTCGGCATCCTGTGGATGCGGAAACTGATCCGGATCGAGGTGTGAGGCGCGCTCCATGGAATACCTGATCCAGTTCCTCGGCGGCTTCTTCGACGACCCCGAGACGCTGCAGCTGGCTTTCGTCGTCGCGGTCGCCGGCGGGATGTTCGCCTTCGGCCTGGGGCTGATGCTGCTGCTCGGCGGCGCCTCGAGCCCGCTGCGGCGGCGGCTGCAGGACGTGTCCGGCAACGCGCCGGCGAAGGGGGGCGTGTCGGCCGAGACGATCGCGCGGGTCCTGAAGCCGGCCGCGCCGTACGTCCTGCCGAAGAAGGACTGGGAGCGCTCGAAGATGAGCGCGCGGCTGGTGCACGCCGGCTACCGCTCGCCGAACGCGCTGACGTCCTTCTACGCGCTGAAGACGCTGTTCGCGCTGCTGCTGCCGGTGCTGGTGCTGCTGGGGGCGAGCTGGTTCCCGGAGGCCACGGTGCAGAAGGTCATGTTCGCGGCGCTGGCGGCGAGCTTCGTCGGCGTCACGGCGCCGAACGTGGTGCTCGAGCGCCGCGTCGGGAGCCGCCAGCGCGAGCTGCGCAACGCCTTCCCGGACGCGCTCGACCTCTTGGTCGTGTGCGCCGAGGCGGGGCTCGGGCTGAACGCGGCGCTGCAGCGCACCGCCCGCGAACTGGTGGCGAGCCACCCGGCGCTGGCCGAGGAACTGGCGCTGGTCAACGTCGAGATCCGCGCCGGCGCCGACCGCGTCGAGGCGCTGAAGAACCTGGCCAGCCGCACCGGGCTCGACGACATCCGCGGGCTGGTGTCGCTGCTGGCGCAGAGCATCCGCTTCGGCACCGGCATCGCCGAGACGCTGCGGATCTATGCCGAGGAGTTCCGCGACAAGCGCATGCAGCGGGCCGAGGAGCTGGCGGCGAAGCTCGGCACCAAACTGATCTTTCCGCTGGTGCTGTGTCTGTTCCCTTCCTTCTTCCTGGTCGCGATCGGGCCCGCGGTGCTGCGGATGATCGCGGCCTTTTCCGGCCGCTAGCGTCCGGCGCCGAGCGGGACGATTTACGAGGAGCACGAAATGACGGTGTCGAAGCGGGTGTTGCGGGCCGCGATGGTGATGGCTCTGCTGGGACTGGGCGGGTGTGCGTCGACGGGCGCGGGGATCGGCAGCGACCCCGACAGCGAGTTCGATGCGCTCTACGACGGCAAGGCGACGACGGTGCACGCCACGCAACTGCCGTCGAGCACGGCCGACGAGGCCGACCGGCGTGGCGATGCGGCGGTGCGGCGCAAGGATGCCGATCTGGCGCTGTTCCACTACGTCAGGGCGCTGGAGCTGGGCGGCGCCGAGGCCGGTATCCTCTACAAGATCGGCACCATCCACGCCAGCCGCGGTAATGCCACGCTGGCCGAGCAGGCCTACCAGATGGCACTGAGCGCGCCCGGCGAGCACGCGGGGTCGCTCGAGGCTGTCGGACTGATCATGATGCAGCGGCGTCAGCACGAGCAGGCCGAGCAGTACCTGCACCGGGCGATCGATCGCGATGCCAAGCGCTGGCGCGCGCACAACGGCCTGGGTGTGCTGGCCGATCTGCGCGGGCAGTACGCGCAGGCCGCGACGCACTACGCTGCGGCGCTGGCGATCGTGCCGCGTTCGCCGCTGCTGCTGAACAACCGCGGCTACTCGAAGTACCTGGCCGGCGACTGGAGCGGCGCGCAGCAGGACTTCGAGAGCGCGCTGGGCATCGACCCGCAGCACGAGCGCGCGCGGCTGAACCTGGGCCTGGTGCAGGCGCGCCGCGACCAGCAGGGCGAGGCGGTCAACACCTTTCGCCAAGTGATGACCGAGGCGCAGGCCTGGAACAGCCTCGGCTACGTCCAGATGGTCGACGGCAAGTACGGTCCGGCCGAGACGGCGCTGCTCGAGGCGATCAAACTGTCGCCCAACTATTACGCCAGCGCCCACGAGAACCTGAAGCGCGTGCGGGAGCGGCGGCACAACTGAGGTAGAGAGCATGGCGGGTAGCAACGGCATCAAGAGTCGTCGTCTGGCGATACTGATCGACGGCGATAATGCGCAGGCGCCGTTGATCGACGAAATGCTGGCGGAGGCAGGCAAGTACGGGACGGTGACGATCCGTCGCGCCTACGGTGACTGGACCCAACCCGAGATGGGTGGCTGGAAGGCGACGCTGCAAACGCATGCAATCCAGCCGATGCAGCAATTCCGCTACACGATCGGCAAGAACGCGACCGACAGCGCGCTGATCATCGATGCGATGGACATCCTTCACGCCGACTTGGTGCAGGGCTTTTGCCTGGTGTCGAGCGACAGCGACTATACGCGTTTGGCGATGCGCATGCGCGAAGGCGGGTTCTTCGTGATGGGGATCGGTCGACAGCAGACGCCCCGCGCGCTGGTCAGCGCCTGCGAGGTATTCGTCTATACCGAGAATCTGGTCGATGGCAGCGAGCTGGCGGCGAAGCCCGAAACGCGCCCAGACCGCGCCAGTGCGGGGAGCGGGGCATCCGGGGCGGTGAAACCGGTGGCCGATTCGGTACCCCTGCTGCGCAAGGCGTTCGAACTGGCGATGCAGGAGGACGGTTGGGCTCTGCTCAGCACCGTCGGAGCCCAGTTGCGCCAGCTTGATCCGGGGTTCGACAGTCGCACGTACGGATGCAAGCAGCTCTCGGCATTGATCCGCGCGCTACCCAAAGCGTTCGAGGTGCGCGAGCGACCCAATACCGAGGGGGCCGCGACGCTGCTGATTCGCGCGAAGGGCTGACGGGATGGCCAAAAGGGCGGTGGTGTGCGGAGGCAGGGGGCATCACGCGCCGGAGGAACTTCCGGGGCGTCGCCGTCAGCCGGTATCACCGCCGTTTCCAGAGGGCCGGGGAGGCTGCCCCCATGCAAAGAACTCCGCGGCAGCGTTGAACGCTCGGAAACCGGTAGCGGAAACTTTCGTTCTCTCGCGGGGAATTCTCGACATGAAGAAAAGCGTTTTTTCAGGCATCGCGCTCGCGGCCCTCCTTGCGCTGCCGCTGGTGGCTGCAGCGGACTCGACGACCGATGCGGCGATCGGTGGCGGACTCGGCGGCGCTGCCGGCGCGGCGATCGGCAACGAGCTCGGGGGGCGGGACGGGGCGATCGTCGGCAGCGCCATCGGCGGTGCGGCTGGTGCCGCGATCACGACCCGTCCCGAGCCTCGGCGCGAGGTGCGCATCATCGAGCGTCCGGTGTACATCGACGGCCCCGGCCGCGGGGGTCCGCCGCCGTGGGCGCCGGCCCATGGGCGCCGCGCCCAGGGGCGGTGATCGCCGGCCACGACCGCGCCTGGTTCGAGGGCGTCGCCGCGCCCTTGTCGGCCCGGGCGTAAAGCACGCCGACAGCTGGGGCAGGTGCCGCCGAAGTTCGACAGTTGTGAGGCTAAGTTATTGATTTTATTGAATGGCGGTGGTTTGTGGTGGCACGTTTTACCCCAATAAAATCAATCAGTTGCAACGAACTGTCGAAGTCGGGGTGCCGGTTCGACGCGCTCAGGGTTCGAGGCGCTCGACGGTCCAGCCGCCGGCCGCGTCGCGGTGGTAGCGGATGCGGTCGTGCAGCCGGCTCGGGCGGCCCTGCCAGAACTCGACCCGCGCGGGCTCGAGGCGGTAGCCGCCCCAGTGCTCGGGCAGTGGCACCTCGCCTTCGCGGTGGCGCGCCTCGAGCTCGGCGTAGCGCTGCTCGAGCGCTTCGCGGCTGGCGACGACGCGGCTCTGGCTCGAGGCCCAGGCGCCGATCTGGCTGCCGCGCGGACGACTGCGGAAGTAGGCTTCGGACTGCTCGCGCAGCACGCGCGCGACGCGACCCTCGATGCGGATCTGGCGCTCGAGCTCGATCCACCAGAAGCACAGCGCCGCGAACGGGTTGCGCTCGAACTCGCGACCCTTGTCGCTGTGGTAGTTGGTGAAGAAGGTGAAACCCTGCGCATCGTAGCCTTTCAGCAGCAGGATACGCGCCCTGGGGCGTCCCTCGGCGTCGACGCTGGCGACCGTCATCGCATTGGGTTCGGGCACTTCGGCGGCGACGGCTTCGTCGAACCAGCGCCGGAACTGGCGGATCGGGTCCGGGTCGACGTCGGCGACGTCGAGCGAGTCTTTGCTGTAGTGGCTGCGCAGATCGGCGAGGTTCACGGCAGGCGACTCCTGGTCGAAAAAGGGAAGGCTTTCCAGCGGTGTAGCGCACGGCGGCGCGGCACGCACTATGCTGTTGCGCGCCAGATCACGTCGGGCGAGCTGCGCCCGCAGGAGGCCGCGATGGACACCACCCCGCATACGCTCGAAACCCTGTTCGTGCAGCTCGGCCTGCCGGCCGACGCTGCGAGCATCGACCGCTTCATCCACGAGCATCGGCCACTCGCCGCCGGGCAGAGCGTCGCCGAAGCCCCGTTCTGGACGCCGGCGCAAGCCGAGTTCCTGCGCGAAGCGATAGACGAAGACAGCGACTGGGCCGAGCTGGTCGACGAGCTCGATACGCGGCTGCATTAGTTGGTGGGCAGCGAGTTGCCCACCCTACGGTTCGGGCTCCGGGATTCCCCAGCGGTGGGGTGGGCAAGCGCGAAGCGTTTGCTCACCACAGCGCCGGTGGCGGCATCATCGCTCGCGTCGTGGGGCGAGCGCCTTGACGCCGATCAGTCCTCCGACTTGCGCGAGGCGCGCTTGCGGGCGTTTTCGTCGAGCAGCTTCTTGCGCACGCGGATCGACTTCGGCGTCACTTCGACCAGCTCGTCGTCTTCGATGAATTCCATCGCCTGCTCGAGCGTGAAGCGGATCGGCGGGGTCAGGATGATGTTCTCGTCGCTGCCCGCGGCGCGGATGTTGGTCAGCTGCTTGGCCTTCAGCGGGTTGACCACCAGGTCGTTGTCGCGCGAGTGGATGCCGATGATCATCCCCTCGTAGACTTCTTCGCCGTGGCCGATGAACAGCCGCCCGCGCTCCTGCAGGCTGAACAGCGCGTAGGCCAGCGCCTTGCCGGCGCCGTTGGCGATCATCACGCCGTTGACGCGCGCGCCGATCGCGCCCTTCTTCGCCGGACCGTAGTGGTCGAACACGTGGTACATCAGCCCGGTGCCCGAGGTCGAGGTCATGAACTCGGTCTGGAAGCCGATCAGCCCGCGCGCCGGGATGATGTAGTCGAGGCGCACGCGGCCCTTGCCGTCCGGGATCATGTCCTTGAGCTCGCCGGCGCGCTCGCCGAGCTTTTCCATCATCCTGCCCTGGTGCTGCTCCTCGACGTCGACGGTCAGCGCTTCGTAGGGCTCGCTCCTGACGCCGTCGATCTCCTTGATGATCACTTCGGGGCGCGACACGCCGAGCTCGTAGCCTTCGCGGCGCATGTTCTCGATCAGGATGCCGAGGTGCAGCTCGCCGCGGCCCGAAACCTTGAACTTGTCCGGGTCGTCGGTATCTTCGACGCGCAGCGCGACGTTGTGGATCAGCTCGCGTTGCAGGCGCTCGCGGATCTGGCGCGAGGTGACGAACTTGCCTTCCTTGCCGGCGAACGGCGAATTGTTGACCTGGAAGGTCATGCTGACGGTCGGCTCGTCGACGCTCAGCGCCGGGAGCGCCTCGATCGCCGTCGGGTCGCACAGCGTGTCGGAGATGTTCAGCGTCTCCATGCCGGTGAAGGCGATGATGTCGCCGGCCGAAGCCTCGGGGAATTCGACGCGCTCGAGGCCGTGGAAGCCGAGAATCTGCAGCACGCGCCCGGGCCGGACCTTGCCCGTGTGGTCGACCACGCTGACCGGGGTGTTGGTCCTGACGGTGCCGCGCTTGATGCGGCCGATGCCGATCACGCCGACGTAGCTGTTGTAGTCGAGCGAAGACACCTGCAGCTGGAAGGGGCCGTCGACGTCGACGTCGGGGGCAGCGACGTGCTCGATGATGGCTTCGAACAGCGGCGTCATGTCGCCTTCGCGCACGTCTTCGCTCAGGCCGGCGTAACCGGCCAGGCCCGAGGCGTAGATCACCGGGAAGTCGAGCTGCTCGTCGGTGGCGCCGAGGCGGTCGAACAGGTCGAAGGTCTGGTCGAGCACCCAGCCGGGGCGGGCGCCGGGGCGGTCGATCTTGTTGATCACGACGATCGGCTTGAAGCCCATCGCGAAAGCCTTCTGCGTGACGAAGCGCGTCTGCGGCATCGGGCCTTCGACCGCGTCGACCAGCAGCAGCACCGAGTCGACCATCGACAGCACGCGCTCGACTTCGCCGCCGAAGTCGGCGTGGCCGGGGGTGTCGACGATGTTGATGCGGTAGCCGTTCCAGTTGATCGCCGTGTTCTTGGCGAGGATGGTGATGCCGCGCTCCTTCTCGAGGTCGTTCGAGTCCATCACGCGCTCGCCGGCGGTCGAGCGCTCGCCGAAGGTGCCGGACTGGGCGAGCAGCTTGTCGACCAGCGTGGTCTTGCCATGGTCGACGTGGGCGATGATGGCGATGTTGCGGAGCTTCTGGATCACGAGGGCGTGCCTGGAAACGGGCGGGAAAGGCCGCGGATTATACATCCCGGCAGCGACGCCGCGCGCCGGGGCCGGAAAAGCGAAACCCCGCCGGAAGGCGGGGTTTCTCGGATTCGATCCGCGCGAATCGGATCAGACAGGCTTGCAGACAGTCGCCTGCGGACCCTTCGGGCCGGCCTTGGATTCGAATTCGACCTTCTGGCCTTCGGCCAGGGTCTTGAAGCCCTTGCCTTCGATCGCGGAGTAGTGCACGAACACGTCGTTGGAGCCGTCCTCGGGGGCGATGAAGCCGAACCCCTTGGACTCGTCGAACCACTTCACAGTCCCGGTGCGCATCGGTGCAACCTCAGCTCAGACGGGCTTGCAGACGGTGGCCTGGGGGCCCTTCGGGCCGGCCTTGGATTCGAATTCGACCTTCTGGCCTTCGGCCAGGGTCTTGAAGCCCTTGCCTTCGATCGCGGAGTAGTGCACGAACACGTCGTTCGAACCATCGTCCGGGGCGACGAAGCCGAAGCCCTTGGCCTCATCGAACCACTTAACCGTACCAGTCTTCATAAAAGCGTGAACCTCGAGGGTGTTTCTATACTTGCGCCCGGTGTCCGGGTTTCCGTGCGGGAAGCGGGCCGGAGCGAGCGGGTGCATCCGGGTCGGCGCAACTCCGCGACCGACCCGCCGCCGACACTACGCGAAAGCCCTTGGCACCGCAAGCAGCGATTTCGCCCCCCGCGCACGCCGTGCCGGGCCGGAATCGGTATCACGAAAGCGCGGCCGGCGCTGTTATCCTTAGCGCGCGCTGCCATCAGCCGATCTGGATGAGCGTAGTGGAAACGACCGTGGTGGATCCCGACCTGCACGCCCTCGAAGCCCTGCTGCCCGCGACGCTGAGCGCCGAGCGCGGCGAACTCGCCCGCCGCGTGCGCGCGCTGGCGCGCCGGGCCGGCGAGGGCAAGCCGATCGACCGCGGCTTCCCCGAACTGCTCGAGGCGCTGCAGGCGTCCGGCGCGCGCGCCGAGGCGCGCCGCGCGCTGCTGCCCAGGCCGGTCTACGACGCGCGCCTGCCGGTGGTGCAGAAGCGCGACGAGATCCTCGCCGCGATCCGCGACCATGCGGTGGTGGTAGTCTGCGGCGAAACCGGCTCGGGCAAGACGACGCAGCTGCCCAAGCTGTGCCTCGCGCTCGGTTTCGGCGCGCGCGGGCTGATCGGCCACACCCAGCCGCGGCGGATCGCCGCGCGCTCGGTCGCCGCACGCATCGGCGAAGAGCTGAAGGAGGCGCGCGCGGTCGGCTACAAGGTGCGCTTCTCCGACCACACGCGCCCCGAGACCGCGATCAAGCTGATGACCGACGGCATCCTGCTGGCCGAGACCCAGGGCGACCCGGAGCTGCGCCAGTATGAAGTGCTGATCGTCGACGAAGCGCACGAGCGCAGCCTCAACATCGACTTCCTGCTCGGCTACCTGAAGCGCCTGCTGCCGCGCCGCCCGGATCTGAAGCTGATCATCACCTCGGCGACGATCGACCCCGAGCGCTTCGCGAAGCACTTCGACGGCGCGCCGATCATCGAGGTTTCGGGGCGCACCTGGCCGGTCGAGGTGCGCTACCGGCCCTTGATCGCCGACGACGAGGATGGCCGCGACCGCGACCGCGAGCAGGCGATCCTCGATGCGGTCGACGAGCTGTGGGCCGAGGGGCCCGGCGACATCCTGGTGTTCCTCGCCGGCGAGCGCGAGATCCGCGAAACCGCCGAAGCGTTGCGCAAACACCATCCGCCGGGCGTCGAGATCCTGCCGCTGTACGCGCGGCTGTCGGCGGCCGAGCAGAACCGCGTGTTCCAGCCGCACGGGCGAGCGCGCATCGTGCTCGCGACCAACGTCGCCGAGACCTCGCTGACGGTGCCGGGCATCCGCTACGTGATCGACCCCGGCACCGCGCGCATCAGCCGCTACAGCTACCGCGCCAAGATCCAGCGCCTGCCGGTCGAGCGTGTCTCGCAAGCCTCGGCCGCCCAGCGCGCCGGGCGCTGCGGGCGCGTGGCCGAAGGCGTGTGCATACGCCTGTATTCCGAGGAAGACGTCCAGGCCCGCCCGCGCTTCACCGACCCCGAGGTCCTGCGCACCAACCTGGCCGCGGTGATCCTGCAGATGGCGGCGCTGAAGCTCGGCGACCCGGCCGAGTTCCCGTTCGTCGAGCCGCCCGACGCGCGGCTGATCCACGACGGCTACAAACTGCTGCAGGAGCTGATGGCGGTCGACGAGCGCCACCGCCTCACCGCGCTCGGGCGCGAGCTGGCGCGGCTGCCGATCGACCCGCGCCTGGGGCGGATGATCCTCGCTGCGCGCGACGAGGGCTGCCTGGCGGAGGTGCTGGTGATCGCCTCCTTCCTCGCGATCCAGGACCCGCGCGAGCGCCCGCTCGAGCACCAGCAGGCCGCCGACGAGCGCCACCGGCGCTTTCGCGACGAGCGCTCGGACTTCCTCGCCTGCCTGCGGCTGTGGGACTGGTGGCATCTGGAGGCGCGCCGGCTGTCGAAGAGCAAGCTGCGCGAGCTGGCCAAGGGCTCGTTCCTGTCGTTCGTGCGCCTGCGCGAGTGGCACGAGCTGCACCAGCAGCTATCGGAGGTCGTCGCTGGCATGGGCATGAAGCTCAACGAGCGCCAGGCTGCGCCGCCGCCGCCCGCACCGGGCGAGAAGCGCGAAGCGTCGGCCTGGCCGGCCAACTTCGCGCCGCTGCACCGCGCGCTGATGAGCGGGCTGCTCGGCAACCTCGGGCTGAAGCAGGACGACGGCACCTTCCTCGGTGCGCGCGGGCGCAAGTTCCACGTCTTCCCGGGCTCGGGGCTGGCGAAGAGGCCGCCGCGCTGGCTCATGGCCGCCGAGGTCGTCGAGACCGCGCGCGTGTTCGCGCGCACCGTGGCGCGGATCGAGCCCGAGTGGGTCGAGGGCCTGGCCGGGCACCTGGTCAAGCGCTCGTACAGCGAGCCGCACTGGGAAAAGCGCGCCGCGCAAGTCGCGGCGCTCGAGCGCGTGACGCTGTACGGGCTGCCGGTGGTCAGCGGGCGCAAGGTCAACTACGGGCCGATCGACCCGGCGACGGCGCGCGAGCTGTTCATCCGCGGGGCGCTGGTCGAGCGCGACTTCGCCTGCGCTGCGGCCTTCTTCGGCGACAACGCCGCGCTGATCGAGGCGATCGAGGCGCTCGAGGCCAAGTCGCGTCGGCGCGACGTGCTGGTCGACGAGGCGACGATCTTCCGCTTCTACGACGAGCGCATCCCGGCCGACATCCACTCGGGGCCGGCTTTCCTGAAGTGGCTGAAGCGCGCCGAGCGCGACGAGCCGCGCGTGCTGCACATGACGCGCGAGCTGCTGATGGCGCACGACGCCGCCGGCGTCACCGGCGGCGACTACCCCGACCACCTGACGCTGAACGGCATCGCCTTCCCGCTCGTGTACCGCTTCGAGCCGGGTGCGGCCGACGACGGCGTGACGCTGACCGTGCCGCTGGCGGCGCTGAACCAGATCCCGCCGTACCGCTGCGAATGGCTGGTGCCGGGGCTGCTGTCCGAGCGCCTGGCGGCGCTGATCCGCTCGCTGCCGAAGAGCCTGCGGCGCCACTTCGTGCCGGTGCCGGACTTCGTCGCGGCGCTGATGCCGCGGCTCGAACCGGGCGAGCGGCCGCTGCTCGAGGCGCTCGGCGCCGAGCTCGAGCGCATCGGTGGCGTCGTCGTTCCCGAAGACGCCTGGAAACCGGAGGAGGTGCCGCCGCACCTGGCGATGAACTTCCGCGTCGTCGCCCCGGACGGCAAGGTGCTGGCCGAGGGGCGCGAGCTACTGGCGCTGAAGCGCGAGCTGGGCGCGCGCGCCTCGACCGCGTTCGGCACGCTGGCCTCGGCGCTCGCCGCCGCGCGCGCGGCGCACGCGCCCGGGCGCAGCCGCGAAGCCGGCAAGCCCGAGGCGCCGCCGAAGCCGGTCGAGCGACCGGAGACGATGCCGGCCGACGACCCGGTGGCGCGGCTCGAGCGCCCGGATGTGCACGACTGGGACTTCGGCACGCTGCCCGAGGAGCTCGAGTTCAGCCGCAACGGCATCGCGCTGAAGGGCTACCCGGCGCTGGTGGTCGAAGGCGACAAGCTGGCGCTGCGCGTGCTCGACCACCGTGACCGCGCCGAGGCCGCGCATCGCGAAGGGCTCAAGCGCCTGATCGCGCTGCGGCTGCGCGAGCAGACCCGGTACCTGCACCGCAATCTGCCTGGGCTCGCGCCGATGGCGCTGCACTACATCAGGGTCGGCACGCAGGAGCAGTTGCGCGATGACCTCTACGCTGCGGTGCTCGACCGTGCCTTCCTGAGCGAGGGCTTGCCGCGCGACCGCGCCGCCTTCGAGGCCTGCCTCGAGCGTGGTCGCGGCCAGCTGATGACGATCGCCGACGAAGTCTGCGCGAGCGTCGGCCGTGCGTTGGCGAGCTTCCACGAGGTGCGCAAGCGCATCGCCGGCCAGGTGCCGCTGGCGTGGATCGAGGCGGTCAAGGATGTCCAGGCGCAGCTCGACGCGCTGATTCACCCCGGCTTCGTCGCGGCGACCCCTTACGCGTGGCTGGCGCGGCTGCCTGTGTACCTGAAGGCCGCCGAGCTGCGCGTGCAGCGCCTCGGCGGGCAGCTCGAGCGCGACCGTAGCCGTCGCGCCGAGATCCAGCGGCTGTGGAACGCCTACCTCCAGCGCCGCGACCGGCACCGCAAGCAGGGCATCGAGGACCCCGAGCTCGAGCGGGTGCGCTGGATGATCGAGGAGCTGCGCGTGTCGCAGTTCGCGCAGGAGCTCAAGACCGCCTTCCCGATCTCGGCCAAGCGCGTCGAGGAGCAACTGGCGAAGGCGCGCCCCTGATGCCGGCTCAGGAACCGCGATTCGGTACCACGGCGTTCGAAGCGCATCGCTCAGCTCTGCGCGGCGAAGGCCGTCAGCGTCTGGCGCGCGATCACCTGCTGCTGCACTCGCGCGGTGGCGGTCCTCGAGGAAGGGCCAGTCGAGGAAGGTCTTGTCGGCCATCTCAGTTGCCCTCGAACGCCGGCTTCTGCTTGGCGACGAAAGCGCGGTAGGCGCGGTGGAAGTCCTCGGTCTGCATGCAGATCGCCTGGGCCTGGGCTTCCATCTCGATAGGCGACCTTCGCCGCCTACCAGGCAGCGCGCGAAGTCGAGGTGTTCAAGCTGCAGAACGCGGTCCGCAACTCGACCGAGACGAGTCGGCGGCACGCTCGAGAACCGCCTGCGCTATCCGCTCGAAGTGTTCCGGGCGATGCGCGCGGCGTGGCCGGCGCACAAACCGATGTCGGTGCGCATCTCGGAAGCCTACAGCAGATCGTCTGCGGCGATCCCGAGCGCATCGGCCAGCTTGCGCAGCGTGTCGGCGCCGAACTGGCGCTTGCCGGTCTCGATCTGCGACAGGAACGGCTTGGAAATCCCGACACGCTCGGCCAGGGCGTCCTGCGTCAAGCCGCGGTGCTCGCGCCACGCCTTGACCGGATGTGCGCCGGCGGCGATCGCGAACGCCACTTCGCCGGGAATGCGGGTGCCGTCGTCGACAGCCTTGGCGTCCAGGTAGAGGGCTTCGTCGTCGAGATCCTCGGCGAACGCCGACAGCTTGTCCCAGAGTTCGATCGGCACCACCGCGAAGGCGCGGCGCCCGTCGGCTTCGATGAACTGCACTCGCTTGCTCATGGCGTCACCCCTTGTAGACCTGTCCGCGCGTGGCGATGCGGACGACCAGCATTACCAAGCGGTCGTCTTCGAGTTCGTACATGACGCGCCAGTCTCCGATACGCAGCCGATAGCCCGGCTGGCCGGCCAGCTTCTTGACGTTGTTGTGCTGACCATAAGGATCGGCGGCGACCGATCGCAACTTGTCGTGGACCTGGGCGATCAGCGGTTTCGGCAGATTCCGCAGATCCTTGGCGGCTTGGCGGGTGAACTCGATCGCGTACATCAAGTGATGTTAGCTTAGAGCTAACCTGTTAGAAAAGCCGCAGGAGATGACGTCGATCGAGATGCACGACACCGAGGCGTGAGCACGCCGCGAACCGTCCTTCCCTGATCGCCGCAGCGGACCTCATTTTCGCTGCCCGGGGGTGCCGCGCCCGAGGTCCCTGCGCCGAAACCGTGACGGCTTCGCCCGCCGACCCTTCACCGAGGAGGAAAACCATGACGATCCGCTTCGACGAGGCCTACGCCCTCGAGCAAGACCGTGCCGACGTGCTCGCCGGCTTTCGCGACGCGTTCTACCTGCGCGAAGGCGTGATCTATCTCGACGGCAATTCGCTCGGCCTCGCGTCCCGCCCCGCCGAGCGCGCGCTGCTCGACGCGCTGGAGGACTGGAAGACCCACGCCATCGACGGCTGGACCAGCGGCGAGCGTCCGTGGTTCTTCACCGCCGAACGGCTGGGCGAGCGCCTGGCGCCGCTGGTCGGAGCCCATGCCGACGAGGTCATCGCCACCGGCTCGATCACCGCGAACATCCATCAGCTGCTGGCGACCTTCTATCGCCCGGCCGGCACCAGAACCCGGATCCTGGCCGACGAGCTGAACTTCCCGACCGACATCTACGCGATGCAGAGCCAGGTCGAGCTGCACGGGTATTCGGCGAAGACCCACCTGGTCCGTGTGCCTTCGCGCGACGGACGCACGCTCGATGAGGACGACATCATCGCCCGCATGAGCGAGGAGGTGGCGGTGATCCTGCTGCCGGCGGTGCTGTACCGCAGCGGGCAGCTGCTCGACATGCCGCGGCTGACCCGCGAGGCGCACGCGCGCGGCATCCTGATCGGCTTCGACCTCGCGCACTCGATCGGCTCGGTGCCGCACGCGCTGCACGACTGGGGCGTCGACTTCGCCGTCTGGTGCAATTACAAGCACCTCAACGGCGGCCCTGGCGCGGTCGGCGGGCTGTACGTGCACCGCCGCCACCTGGGCGGCAAGCCCGGTCTGGCCGGCTGGTTCAGCTCGGACAAGCGCAAGCAGTTCGACATGGCGCACGAGCTGAGCCCCGCCAGCACCGCGGGCGCCTTCCAGATGGGTACCCCGCACCTGTTCAGCAGCGCGCCGCTGCTCGGCGCGCTCGAACTGTTCGAGCGCGCCGGCATCGAGCGGATCCGGGCGAAGTCGCTGCGCCAGACCGACTACATGATGGCGCTGGCCGAGCGCGAGCTGGTCCCCCACGGCTTCACGATCACCAACCCGGTCGAGCACGCGCGCCGCGGCGGGCACGTCTGCCTCGAGCACGACGAGGCAGCGCGCATCGCCAAGGCGATGAAGGCGCACGGCGTCATTCCCGATTACCGCGAACCCAACGTCATCCGCGTCGCGCCGATCGCGCTGTACACCTCGTACCGCGAGATCCGCGAAGCGATCCAGCGCATCGGCTCGATCATGGCGACGCGCGAATACGCGCGCTACGAGAACCGCCGCGACGTGGTGGCCTGAGGCGCACGCTCGGGCGTGATTCGACCCCGCGCTCGCCGGGCGAGCGCGGCGCACAACAGAATCAGGAGGAGAAGGAATGAGCCAGGCATCCGGGCAATTCCAGCAAATCGTCGAGCGCGAGGGCGGCCTGAAGCGCAGCCTCAGCGCCGGACAGATGGCGATGATCGCCATCGGCGGTGCGATCGGCACCGGACTGTTCCTCGGCAGCGGCTTCGCGATCGGTTTCGCCGGGCCGAGCGTCCTGCTCAGCTACGCGATCGGCGCGCTGATCACGCTGCTGCTGATGGGCTGCCTGGCCGAGATGACGGTCGCGCACCCGACCTCGGGCTCGTTCGGCGCCTATGCCGAGCACTACATCGCGCCGTGGGCCGGCTTCATGCTGATGATCTCGGTGTCGATGTTCGGTGCGCTGTTCACCTGGTTGATGATCTTCGTCACGCACTGGTTCTTCCGCC
>JBDHRG010000200.1:0-6805 GCA_039807445.1 Candidatus Competibacteraceae bacterium | reverse complement strand
GCTGATGATCTCGGTGTCGATGTTCGGTGCGCTGTTCACCTGGTTGATGATCTTCGTCACGCACTGGTTCTTCCGCCGGCGCTGGGCGGCGCAGGGCGGTGGGGCGCTGACCTTCCGGATGTGGGGCTTCCCGTGGCTGACGCTGCTCGGCGCCGGGCTGATGCTGGCGATCATGGTCACGACGCTGTTCACCGCCGAGTTCAGGATGACGCTGCTGACCGGCATCCCGTTCCTGATCGTGCTGGTCGTCGTCTACGCCCGCTGGTACCGCCGCCGTCCGCACGCGCCGGCGCTGAACGGCGTGGGGTGACAGGCAGCCGACAGCGGCCTCGGCGAGCCACCCGCATGGGTGGCTCGCGGCAGCCGGGATCCAGGAGCTTGCGGCAGCGCCGAAGCCCGGGATCGCGGCTTGCGCTGAAATGACGAAGACCGGGGGGCCGGGACACGGTTTCATGGGAGTTCAGATGCACACCCTGCGCAAACTCTGGGACATCTCGCCGGCGCTCGAGCCGGGCATTCCGGTGTGGCCGGGCGACACGCCGTTCGCCGAGGCGCGGACCTGGGAGCTGGCCGACGGCTGCCCGGTCAACGTGTCGCGGATCACGCTGTCGACGCATACCGGCGCCCATGCCGATGCGCCGTTCCACTACGACCCCGCCGGCCGCCGGATCGGCGAGATCGGGCTCGAGCCGTACCTGGGGCCATGCCGGGTGGTCGACGTGAGCGGCGCCGGCGCGCTGGTGCAGCCGCGCCACCTCGACGCGGCGCTGGACGGGCTTCCCGGGCGGCTGATCCTGAAGACGTATCGCCGCCATCCCGGCAGCCGCTGGGATCCGGACTTCACCGCGGTGGCACCGGAAACCGTCGAACTGCTCGCCGGCTGCGGCGTGATCCTGATCGGCGTCGACACCCCTTCGCTCGATCCGCAGGCATCGAAGACCCTGGCTGCGCACCACGCCGTGCGCCGGCACCGGCTCGCGATCCTCGAGGGTCTGGTGCTCGACGGCGTCGAGCCGGGTGACTACGAACTGATCGCGCTGCCTTTGCGGCTGGTGAACCTCGACGCCTCGCCGGTGCGCGCCGTGTTGCGCGAGCTCTGATGCAGCCCCCCGGGCTGATCGGCATCACCTCGCTTGGTTCGAGCCGCCATCGTTGGTCCGTTGGGCCGCAGGGCTCGACGTGAAGCCGTCGCTTCCGATCGTCGACGGCATCGGGCCGAGCGCCGTCCAGCTGCCCGAGGGTGCCTGGGAGCGCGTGCTCGACTTCCTCGGCCAGCGCTTCGCGGAGATCGAACCCGCGGTCTGGATCGCGCGGATGCGCCGGGGGCGGGTGCTCGACGAGGACGGCACGCCGCTGGGCCCCGACAGCCGTTACCGGGTCGGGATGCGGGTGTTCTACTACCGCGAGCTCGAGCGCGAGCCACCGGTGCCGTTCGAGGAAGAAGTCCTTTACCGCGACGAGCACATCCTGGTGGCCGACAAGCCGCACTTCCTCGCGGTGGCGCCGGCCGGACGCTTCCTGCGGGAGACGCTGCTGGTGCGGCTGCGCCAGCGGCTCGGGCTCGAGCACCTGGTGCCGATCCACCGCATCGACCGCGACACGGCCGGGCTGGTGATCTTCTCGCTGAACCCGCGCACGCGCGGCGCCTACAGCGAGCTGTTCCCGCGGCGCGAAGTGCACAAGCTCTACGAGGCGCTGGCCGGAACGCGCCCAGGGCTCGAGTTCCCGCTGGTGCGCCGCAGTCGCATCGTCGCGGGCGAGCCGTTCTTCCGCATGCGCGAAGCCGAGGGCGAGCCCAACGCCGAGACGCGCATTGAGCTCCTCGAGCGCCGCGGCGCCGTGGCGCGCTACCGGCTGGAGCCGCTCACCGGGCGCAAGCACCAGCTGCGGGTGCACCTCGCCGGGCTGGGCATTCCGATTGCCAACGACGGCGTCTATCCCGAGCTGCGGCCGCGCGGCGACGACGACTTCGCGCGGCCGCTGCAGTTGCTGGCGAAAGCCGTGGTCTTCCGCGACCCGCTGAGTGGCGAACCGCGCCGCTTCGAGAGCCGGCGACACCTGCTCCCGGACACCATCCGGCTGGACTCGGACGCCGCGCCAGCTAGAAGTAAGTGAACGCGCGGGGGCGCGGTGGGGGAGGGCGGGCCATGGTCGTCGAGGGGCTGAAGGTTGGTGTCGGGGTGGTGTCGGCGCTGCTGCTGTTGAGCGCGTGCACGCCGCTGCAGCAGTACCGGCAGACCGGCGAGGACGTCTGCGTGTTCCGCTCGTCGCAGGAACTGCAGGAGCGGTGCGAGTCGAGCTCGCTGCAGCGCTATGCCGACCCGGCCGACCCCGAGAGCGGCTACCTGCTCGGCTTCATCGAGTTCGACGACCAGGGGCTGCCGTTCGACCGCGAGCAGATGCACGCCGTCGTCGGCAGGCTCAACGAGGAGGCCGGCAAGCGGGACCTCTTGATCGTCGTGTTCATGCACGGCTGGAAGCACAGCGCCGCGCCCGGTGACGACAACATCGACACCTTCCGCGAGGTGCTGAAGGGGCTGGCCGCGGCCGAGCGCCGCATCAGCGCGATCAGCGGGCTGCCGGCGCGCGAGGTGGCCGGCGTCTACCTCGGCTGGCGGGGCGGTTCGCTGACGCTGCCGCTGCTGAAGGAGCTGACCTTCTGGGAGCGCAAGAACACCGCCGAGAAGGTCGGGCGGATCGGCGTCACCGAAGTCCTGAGCCGCCTCGAGCGCGTCCAGCGCGACAAGGACAGCATCCCCGGCAGCCGCACCCGGCTCGTGGTCGTCGGCCACAGCTTCGGCGGTGCCGCGGTGTTCTCGGCGCTGTCGCAGATCCTCGAGAGCCGCTTCGTCCGCACTCGCGGCCCCGCCGGAACCGCCAGCGACGTCGAAGGCTTCGGCAACCTGGTGGTGCTGATCAACCCCGCCTTCGAGGCGCTGCTGTTCGCGCCGCTGAGCGACATGTCGGCCGAGCGCGGCACCTACTTCGCATCGCAGCTGCCGGTGCTGGTGGCGCTGACCTCCGAGGCCGACGACGCGACCCGCCTGGCGTTCCCGCTGGGGCGGCACCTGTCGACGCTGTTCGAGAACGAGCGCGACACGCACCGGCGCAATGCGACGACGCGCCAGGACGAAGCCATCGACGAGGGCCAGGCCAACGTCACCGCGCTGGGGCACTTCGAGCCGTACCGGACGCACGTGCTGCGCGCCACCGGCGCGGCGGAAGCGGGCACGCCGGCGTCCCCGAGTACCGCCGAGACGGCGCAGCGCTTCGTGCAGACCTGCGGCGCCTGGGAGCAGGACAAGCCGGGCAGCCGGATCGCGTTCGAGGGGGCGGAGCTCGAACGCAGCAGCGGCTCCGCGGGGCGCAATCCCTATCTGCTGGTGTACGTCGACGGCGAGCTGATCGAGGACCACAACGACATCGCCGACCCGCGGATCGTCGACTTCATCAAGCAGGTGATCCTGATCTCCAGCCAGGACCCCGCGCAGCGCAAGGCGCTGGAGTCGCAGTGTCGCCAGGGCTGAGCGCGGCCCGCCACACCCCCAGTGCCTCGAGCTGCGCCGCCGCAATTTCGGCCCAGCCGCGGTTGGCGGCCGGGCTGGCCGGACTCGGGTGCAGCACCTCGCCGATCTTCACCGGCAGCCCGGCCAGCGCCGCCTCGGCACGGGCGCGGGCGAAGCGGCCGATGCCGATCAGCCACGCCGGTTCGAGTACCGCGACCACCGCACGCAGTTGCGCGTCGCAGGCCGCGTGCAGCGCCGCGGCCTCGGCCTTCGGCAGTTTGTCGGGCGTCAGGTTGCGGGCGCCCGCCATGAACAGCAGCGGACAGTAGTTGAGCACGAAGTGCTCGGCGAAGAAGGCTTCGGCGCTGCCGAAGCGCTGCGCGAACAGCCCCCACAGCCGCCGGCCGCTGACTTCCGAGCGGCGGCAGGCGAAGCCCTCGACCGGGCGCTTCGGGTTTTCGGCGGCGGGCCTGCCGACCAGCGCTTCTATCCCCATCCAGTCGCGTACCGCGGCCACCTCGCCGAAAGGCACGCCGGTCTGCGCCATGCCCCAGGGGCCGGGGTTCATGCCGACGAAGGCCACGCGTTTGGGGCCGCGCCCGTAGCGGCGCACGTAGGCCTCGAACGGCGCCCAGGCGTAGCCGAGCGGGTCGTAGACATGGGTGACCGGCGCGGCGAAGGCCAGCCGGTCGACGGCCTCGCGCAGCCGCCGCGCGGCTTCGAGCTGGGTTTCGATCGGGTCCATCGGCGCATGATGCCCGACCGGCGGCGGCCTGGACCAGGTCCTCGGCTATTCTGTGCCTTCATCAAACGGTGGCCGAAGGAGGCGGAGGCGATGGGGAGGCGGATCTTCGGCGGACTGGCGCTCGCGCTGGTCGCGGGCGCGGCGTGGTGGTGGCTGTGCGCGCCGCTGCCGCCGCTCGCGGGCCGGCTGGCCCTGCCCGGGCTGGCGGCGCCGGTCGAGATCGTGCGCGACCGCGACGGCATCCCGCGCGTGCGGGCGCACAGCGAAGACGACGCCTGGTTCGCGCTCGGCGTGCTGCACGCGCAAGACCGCCTGTGGCAGATCGAGATGAACCGGCGCATCGCCGCCGGCCGGATCGCCGAGGTGCTGGGGCCGGCGGCGCTGCCGGCCGACCGCTTCCTGCGCACGCTGGGGCTGCGTCGGCGGGCCGAGGCGACGCTGGCGCACTTCGCGCCCGGGACGCGGCGCGTGCTCGAGGCCTATGCCGCCGGCGTCAACGCCTGGCTGGCGCAGCGCACCGGGCCGTTGCCGCCCGAATTCGTACTGAGCGGCGTCGTTCCCGAGTCTTGGGCGCCGGCCGATTCGCTCGGCTGGGTCAAGGTGATGTCGTGGGACTTGTCGAGCAACTGGAGCGACGAGCTGGCGCGGCTGCGCCTGAGCGCGCGGCTGAGCACGGCGCAGATCCAGCAGCTCCTGCCGCCGTATCCGGGCGAGGCGCCACCGCGGCTGCCCGAGCTGGCCGCCTGGTACCGCAGCCTCGATGCGCGCCTCGGTGTGCTCGAGACGCTGCGCATCGCCGCGCTGCCCGCCGGTGGCGAAGGGCTGGGCTCGAACAACTGGGTGGTCGCGGGCAGCCGCTCGGCTTCAGGCCAGCCGCTGCTCGCCAACGATCCGCACCTGGGGCTGACCGCGCCTTCGGTCTGGTACCTGGCGCAGCTCGAGGCGCCGGGGCTGCGCGTGCTGGGGGCGACGCTGCCCGGTGTGCCGCTGGTCGTGATCGGTCGCAGCGAGCGCATCGCCTGGGGCATGACCAACACCAAGCCCGACACCCAGGACCTCTACCTCGAGAAGCTCGACGGCGCCGGCCATTACCTGGCGCCCGAGGGCTGGCAGCCGCTGGCGGTGCGGCGCGAGACGATCGGGGTCAAGGGCGCGCCCGACGAGGTGCTCGAGGTGCGCGAGACGCGCCACGGCCCGCTGCTGCCGCTCGACGCCGCGCTGCCCGAGGGCTACGCCCTGGCGCTAGCCTGGACCACGCTGGCCGACGACGACCTGACCTTCCAGGCCGGCGCGCGTCTGCCGCGCGCGCGCGACTGGGCCGGCTTCGTCGAGGCGCTGCGCGACTTCCACTCGCCGCAGCAGAACTTCGTCTACGCCGATGTCGACGGCCACATCGGCTTCATCGCGCCGGGGCGCGTGCCGCTGCGCCGGCCGGACAACGCGCTCAAGGGGCTGGCGCCGGCGCCAGGCTGGGACGCGCGCTACGACTGGACCGGCTTCGTGCCCTTCGAGGCGCTACCGCGGCGCTTCGACCCGCCCGAGGGCGTGCTGTACAGCGCCAACGAAAAGATCGTCGCCGACGACTACCCGTACTGGCTGACCAGCGAGTGGGCGACGCCGTACCGCGCGCGGCGCATCCGTGAGCGCCTCGCGGCGACGCCACGGCACACGCCCGAGAGCTTCGCCGCGCTGCAGCGCGACGTGCGCTCGCTGTGGGCGACCGACATGCTGCCGCTGCTGCGCGCCGCCGAGCCGCCCGATGCGCAGGCGCGCGAATGGCAGACACGGCTGCTGGCCTGGGACGGCGAGATGGTGGCCGAGCGCGCCGAGCCCCTGGTGTACGCAGCGTGGATGCGCGCGGCTTCGCGGCGCATCTACGCCGACGAGCTCGGACCGCTGTTCGCCGAGTTCTGGGAGCAGCGCGCGCTGTTCCTGTACAACGTGCTGCGCGATGCGGATGGTCAGGGGCGCTGGTGCGACGACGTGGCCACGCCCGAGCCCGAGAGTTGCGCGCGGACTGCCGGGCTCGCGCTCGCCGACGCGCTGGCCGAGCTGCGCCGCGATCACGGCGCCGACCCTGCGGGCTGGCGCTGGGGCGCGGCGCACGTGGCGCGCGCCGAGCACCGGCCGCTGTCGCGCGTACCCTGGCTGGCGCCGCTGGTCGAGTTCGCGGTGCCGACACCGGGCGACACCTACACCGTCAACGTCGGCCGCCACTACATCGAGCACGAAGCCGAGCCCTACGCCAGCCGCCAGGCGGCGAGCCTGCGCATGATCGTCGATTTCGCAGCACCCGAGGGCTCACGCTGGGTGCTGGCCGGCGGCCAGTCCGGCATCCGCACTTCGCACCACTACGCCGACCAGCTCGACCGCTGGGCGCGCGGCGGGTACCTGGATATGTCGATGGACGAAGCCACCTGGCGGCTTGACGCCGAGGGGACGCTGGTACTCGAACCGACGCGATGAAACAGGCGCGAGGTTCGAGGTGAAAGTGAGCCAGGATTGCCTGTTTACAAGTTTTTATAGCATCATATTTGGATCATTCCCCATTCCC